>URGW01000001.1 GCA_900547475.1 uncultured Clostridium sp.
TGCCATACTTTTTAACTAGGAATAATGCCATAGGAAAGTTTGTTGATAATGGAGATATATGGCTGAGATATAAGCAAAAATACTCAATGCTTTAGTAAAAATAGTGGGTTTAATAAAATTTACAATTAGGATATAATAATAGATAGCTTAAAAACAGATAAAAGGAAGTGAAAATATGAATTTAAAACCATTACCAATAGGTGTAGATAATTTTAAGGATATAAGATTAAATAATTATTATTATGTAGATAAAACATTACTAATAAAGGATATTCTAGATAGTAAGGCAAAAGTGAATTTATTTACTAGGCCAAGAAGATTTGGTAAGACTTTAAATATTAGCATGATACAATACTTCTTTGAAAATGGTAAGGATGATAATTCATATTTATTCAATAAACTTAACATAATGAATGAAGGTGAAAAGTACAAATCACATATGGGACAATATCCTGTTATAAATCTTTCTTTAAAATCAGCTAAGCAACCTAATTACGAATTAGCATATGATTGTCTTGTAAATGAGATTATTGAAGAGTTTAAAAGACATGATTACGTATTAAATTCAGAAAAGCTTCATTATGAAAAAGAGGATTATTTAAATATTATTAATAAAAAAGATAATAAAGGTAATATGGTAACAGCATTAAAGTTTTTATCAAGATGCCTTGAGAAGTACCATAATAAAAAGGTTATTATTTTAATAGATGAATATGATGTTCCAAGAGAAAACTCATATTTTAAAGGATTTTACAATGAAATGATAGATTTTTTAAGATC
The DNA here is from genome assembly GCA_900547475.1 of uncultured Clostridium sp. GTDB lineage: Bacteria > Bacillota > Clostridia > Clostridiales > Clostridiaceae > Clostridium. The sequence continues at coordinate 781 of URGW01000001.1, forward strand.
ACTTTTTGAATCTGCATTAAAGACAAATGAATATTTAGAGTTTGCAATTATGACAGGATGCTTGAGAATATCTAAAGAAAGTATTTTTACTGGATTAAATAACTTAAATATTATTTCTATATTAAATACCCACTATGATGAGTATTTTGGTTTTACAGAAAATGAAGTAAGTGATATGCTTAAATATTATGGATTTGAAGATAAAGAAGATATTATAAAGAAATGGTACAATGGATATCTTTTTCAATGTTTAATAGTTTATTTATTTAGGCTATAATAAAGGATAAGAAGAAAGTGAAAGGTGTAAGATATAGGATGGTTAACGAAAAAACTTTTATAGATGCTTTAAATGAAACTAGGGATTTTAAAAATTCATTATATGCTGTTTTAAAACATAGCTTTTTATATCATTCAAATAAAATTGAAGGAAGTACATTTACAACAGAAGCATTGGCTTTATTATTAGATAAAAATGTTGTTGAAGGTAAGCATACTTTAGATGATGTACAAGAAACGGTTAATTCAAGTTATGTTTTTGATACAATTATAGAAACATTAGGAGAAAAGATAGATCATAAATTTCTTAAAAATATACATGCAAGTTTAATGTTTAATACTAGTATGCATGCAAAAGGATATGCAGGAATTTATAAAGTTATTCCCAATATGATTATAGGAACAAATGCAAAGATAGCTCAACCATTTGAAGTTGAAAGTAAACTAGATGAACTTTTAGAATGGTATTATTCATTAAATAAAATTACTTTAAAAGAGGTAGCTGAATTTCATTATAGATTTGAACTTATTCATCCATTCCAAGATGGTAATGGAAGAATAGGAAGGTTTATAATGTTAAAACAAATGTTAGAACAAAATTTAGAAGTGAAAATTATATCATGGGATACTGAAGATTTATACAGAAAATCACTTAATGAATGTAATGATTTAGACTTTTCACCTTTAGAAAAATATATATTATCATTAGATGATTTTAAAAATGAGTATTCTAATCTTTGGAAGTAGAAAATTTAATAGATTGTAATATATTTATAAAACCATAAAATGCAGAGTAGGATAGTAAAAATCTAACTCTGCATTTTTATTTAAGTTGTAACATTTCAATAATAATTTAAATACAATATTATAATAATAATTTAGTTGTGGAGTAAAAATTATTTTGAAAAAAGATAATATTGTGATACTTAAAGAAAATAATGAAACAATAGGGGCAGAGGTATATAAGTCATTAGCAAGAGCTTTAATAAATATATATGGAGTTGACATTTGTAGATTGTTGGTTGAAAAATTTAATGACGAAGAATATAAACATTAGTTAGAAGGGGTAATACAAAAATGAAAATTGCTATATATTCCAGAAAGTCAAAATTTACAGGAAAGGGAGACTCTATTGGTAATCAGATTGATAGATGTAAAGATTATATAAACTTTATATTTATGGAAGATAAAGATATAGAAATTGAAATTTTTGAAGATGAAGGTTATAGTGGTAAAAATACAGATAGACCAGCATTTAAAAATATGATGCATATGATTAAGCTAAAAGAGTTAGATGCAGTTATAGTTTATCAGCTTAATCGTCTTGGAAGAAAAGTCAAAGATATTTTAGAGACAATTGATATTTTTAAAGAATATAAATGTGCATTACACAGTGTCACAGAAAAAATAGATACTAGTAGTCCAATGGGAACTATGTTTATAACAATATTAGCAAGTATATCCCAGTTTGAAAGAGATGATTTAATACAACGTATTACAGATAATATGTACCTTTTAGCTAGAGATGGTAGGTGGCTTGGTGGTCAAGCTCCTTTGGGGTTTAATCATGTAAGGGAATCTTTTATAGATGGACATGGTAAGACTAGATATTATAGTTCATTAGTTATTAATGAGGAAGAAATAGATAAAGTAATACAGATGTTTAATCTTTATTTAGAGTTTGAATCAGTAAGTAGGGTTCATAAATATCTCCTTAAAAATAAGGTTAGGGGAAAAAAGGGGGGATATATTAATAAAAGTTCAATTATGAGTGTTCTTGTTAATCCAACTTATGCAATGTGCAATGAGGATATTGCAGAGTTTTTAGAAGAACAAGGCTACATTGTAACTAAACAAGAAGAGGGAAAAGGTATTTTAACTTATTGCAAAAGGAGTAATGATAAAACTAGGAATAATCCAAAGCTTGCTGCAACATCAAAGCATGATGGTGTAATACCAGCTGAAAAGTGGATAAAGGTACAAGAATTAATATCTAAGAATAGACATAACAAACCTAATAGAGGTAATTCTAATGTTGCACTTTTAAGTGGGATATTACGTTGCAAGTGTGGAGCTGTAATGAATGTAGTTAAGGCTCGTCAATTAAAGGATGGGACAAGGCCTTATTATTATGCATGTGGCATGAAAATAGATAGCAGTAATACTATTTGTAATATTAAAAATCTAAATGGAGCAATTGTTGATAAAAGGATTGTTGAAGAGGTAGTTGGATATGATTCTTCTAAAGTAATAGAAGAGTTGGATAAGATATTGAAAAATGATAACTTAATAAATAATAATACTGAAGTAGATGAAATAAATAATACTATTCAACAACTAAAGAGTAAAAAGGGAAATATGTTTTTACAATTACAAACTTTAGATTCTAATCTAGATAAAGACATAATTTTAGAATATCAGCAAATAATTAGGGATATTAATTTTCAAATTAAAGAATTAGAAGAATCATTAAATAGTGTAATACAAAAAAATGCTATTATTATAAATGAAGAAATAGATATTGAAAGTATAAGAAATAAAATAAATAATTTTCAAAGCACATTCGATATTTTGAATCATGCAGATAAAAAGAAAGTCTTGGGGAATATTTTCAAAAAAATTGTTTGGGATAGTGAATGTAATACAATAAGTATTACATACTCTAATAAAATATAAAAATATTAGAGAGGTCATGAAATATAATAAAATGTGCAGAGTTGACTAAAAATTTCGCAGTTTATCCATCATACTGAAGCTATATGTACAGGTAGTTTAGCAGGTCATAATGCTATAAGGCTTATGATGGGAATGCCATTATTAATTTTACCATCATCAATAGCAATAGGTGATTTAATTTCTTTTGCTAATGAAAAAGTTGAAACTAGGGAAGGTAGAAAGGATAGATATACTTTTGCTGGTGCTAGCTATTTTAAGAGAATGCAAGAGGTAGGACTTTATACTATTGATAAAGAAGAAATTAATGATAGAATTAAGAAGGTTAATTTAGATAATATATTTAAACAAAAATTAGTATAAAGTATAAATATAAAGGAGGCTTAGGAGTAATTCTAAGTCTCTTTTAATTTAGGGAAATAATAATTAAATTTACATACTATTACTATAAAATTATGAAAAATAATATTATTATGTTATGGATTTATAGAAAAAATAATGTTAAATTAATAGTATAAAAAATTTTTTTTAACATATTAGGGAGAGGGAAAATGGATATAAAGGAAAAAATGCATAATACAGAATTGTATTTGCCAGGAAATGAAGAATTAATGAAAGAGCAATTGGGGTATTTAAATCGATTATATGATTTTAATATGACACGCTCTACAGAATTAGAAAAGCGAGAAGCTATTTTAAAAGAAATGTTTGCTGAAATTGGTGAAGGATGCTATATTGAACCTCCATTTCATGCAAATTTTGGTGGTAAGCATGTTCACTTTGGAAAGAATATTTATGCAAATTTTAATCTCACATTAGTAGATGATACACATATTTATGTAGGAGATTATACTATGTTTGGCCCAAATGTAACTGTAGCTACAGCAGGACATCCAATATTGCCAGAACTTAGAAAAGAGGGGTATCAATATAATGCGCCTATTAATATAGGGAAGAATTGTTGGATTGGAGCTGGTGCAATTATTTTGCCTGGGATTACAATAGGAGATAATGTTGTAATTGGAGCAGGAAGTATTGTAACAAAGGATATTCCTTCTAATGTAGTTGCTGTAGGAAATCCATGTAAGGTGCTTCGTGAAGTTAATGAAGATGATAAAAAATATTACTTCAAAAATCGTATGATTTCAAAAGAGCTTTTAGAATAAAAGTTTTTATTTATGAGATAAATTTATTAATGTAAAAATTAAATAGATTTTAATAAGAGAAAAAAAGAAGGGATAACCCTTCTTTTTCTCTTATTAAAGGGGGATAGAAGCAATCTATATTTAAATGTAGCATTTTAAGTGTAAATATTGAAAATGGGAGGAAGACATATGCAAATATTATATTTTTAATAGCTATTTTAGCAACAAGTATAGGAGCCACGGCTGATATAGGTTGAGGAGTTATAATAAAACCTATATTAGATATAATCTTGAAACTATAAATATTGTAATTTTATCTCTTGTATTATTAAATATATATAATGTATTAGGGGCATTTAGATAAATATATTAAAAGGGTGATTCATATGAGTGAATTAAATAGCTAGATAAAAAATTTTAGTATTGACTTAGAGTAAACTCTAAGTTGTATGATGAATTTAATAAGAGAAAATTATTAACCAGATCAAGCATCAATTGAAAGAATATTAAAGCTAAAAAAATAATTTATTAAATTTTGTTTTCTTTTTGCACAAGGTGGATGCGAACCACAATTAACTAGTCATGCAAAAGCAAATATAAGACTTGGAAATGATAAATTATTTTTAATAAAAATTATATCTCAATCTTTACCATTTATAGGGTATCCAAGAAGTTTGAATGCTTTAAGATGTGTAAATAATGCAGTAGAGAATATGAAGGAAAAGCAAACTAAGTAGTTAATAAGCTTATTTTTAGGAGGCGTAGTAATGAGCAAAGAAACAATTAAGGATATTAATACTATATTTCCAATAGGAGAACCACTTCCAGAAATGGTTTCGAAATATTTTATAGGAAAAGCATATTTAAATATGCTTACAACAAGTGGTGTTGGAATAGGAAGTGTTACATTTGAAGCTGGATGTCGTAATAATTGGCATATTCATCATAAAGGAGGACAAATTCTTCTTGTAACTGCAGGAAGAGGATGGTATCAAGCAGAAGGAGAAGAGCCAAGAGAGTTACATCCAGGAGACGTAGTTAATATTCCTGCAGAGGTAAAACATTGGCATGGAGCAGCAAAGGATAGTGCTTTTTGTCATCTTGCAATTGAAGTTCCAGCTGAAGGTGCTTCAAATCAATGGTGTGAACCAGTTTGTGATGAAGAATATTTAAAATTGAAATAAATAAAAAATATATAATGGGGTGTAGAAATGAGCAAAAAAGTATTAATTTTATCTTCAAGTCCACGAAAAGGTGGAAATTCAGATTTGCTTTGTGATGAATTTATGAGAGGGGCAAAAGAAAGCGGACATGATGTTGAAAAGATTTTTATAGCTGAGAAGAAAATAAATTATTGTACAGGATGTGGAGTCTGTAATTCTACACACAAATGTGTTCAAAATGATGATATGGCAGAGCTTCTTAATAAAATGATTTTATCTGATACAATTGTTTTAGCAACACCTGTTTATTTTTATTCAATAGATGGACAATTGAAGACCCTTATTGATAGAACTGTAGCAAGGTATACTGAAATTTCAAATAAGGAATTTTATTATATTATGACTGCTGCTGATACAAATAAAAATATGCTTAATCGTACAGTAGAGACAATACGAGGATTTACAGAGGATTGTCTTTCAGGAGCAAAGGAAAAAGGGATAATTTATGGAACAGGGTCATGGGGAAAAGGAGAAATTAAAAATACTCCAGCATTTTCACAAGCTTATGAAATGGGAAAAAAATTATAAGAGTATATAGTATGAAAAAAGCTTATTTAAATATAATTTAACTAATTTAAATATTTTTTTATTTAAGAAATCTTAGTTGAAAATAATCAATTAGGATTTCTTTTTATTTTATGCTTATTAAGCAGAAAGAAACATACAATTGATATAGCACATTTTTGTAAAATTTTACAAAAATATTTAAAGTAAAGAGAATATAATAAAAAGAAAAAGAATATAATTCCAGTATATAGCAAAAACAAAAATAAACTTAAATATATTCTAATTAGCAAAATATTCAAAAGTATGTAGTAGAAAATAAGGATATAAATTTTAAACGATTACAAAAAGCTTTTGTATAAATTATATGTTTTAGGGGGGAATACTTAATATGAAACTAAAAAAAATACTTACTTTAGCTTCTATACTATGTTTAAGTTTAAGCATAGTCTCATGCTCAACAAATACTGATTCTAAAAACAATTCACAAGGAGAAAGTGGTAAAAAACAACTTCGTTTTGCTATATGGGACTTAGAGCAAAAACCAGGATTTGAAGAAATTGTAACTAAATTTAATGAAGAGAATCCTGATATTAACGTTGTTATAGAAGTTACACCTTATAAAAATTATTTTACAACTTTAGATACTGCTGCTCAAGCAAATAATTTACCAGATATTTTCACAATTAATGCTCCAAATTTTTTGAAATATCAAGAAGGGGGAAAATTAATGGATTTATCAGAGTGTAATATTGATTTAAATGAATTTAATCAGGCAGTTACAGAAATTTATACAGTTGATAATAAAATATATGCATTACCTAGGGATTTTGATGCCATTGGAATGTTTTATAATAAGAAATTATTTAATGAGTTAGGGTTAGAACCACCTAAAACATATGATGAAATGATAGAAGTAGCTAAAAAATTAAAAGAAAATGATCCAAATATAATCCCTATTTTAATTCCTCATACAGATAATCAAGCAGGTTATTGGAATTTAGTTATTCAAGCAGGTGGAGAAATTGTAAATGAGGATGGCACAAGTGGATGGGATTCTTCAGAAGCGTTAGAAGCTATGAATTTTTATAATAATTTAGTTCAAGATGGATTAAGTATAAAACCGACTAAATCAGAGGGAATTGATAATATAACTTCAGTAGCAAATAAAAAAATAGGTATGTTTTACTCAGGTGTATGGACTACAGCAGAGGTATCACAATTATCTAATAAAGAGGATATAGATATTGCTCCACTTCCAACTAGTGGGAAAAATGATATTAGCTCTGTAATTCATGGCGTTGGAACAGCAGTAGCTGAAAACACTAAATATCCTGAAGAAGCCAAGAAATTTATTGAATTTATGGCAAGTGATGAGGCTAATAAAATTTTAGCAGAAAAATCAGGTGTTATGCCTGCTAAGAATGGCTTTGCAGATACACTATATAAGGCTAATAGTAATCTTACTGGTCTTAAAGATACAGTAGAAAGTGCTAGTAGAGGTGTTGGTTATTTTAAATCAGGAAAAACAGGATGGGATAGTAAAGAAGTTGAAATAATTACAAAAATGCTAAATGGAGATCTTACGCCAGAAGAAACAGTTAAAATGTTAGCTGATGAAGCTAATAAAATATTAAAATAGAAGCTAAATGAAGGCGGTTCATACAATAAATAATATTGTTTATTTAACTTAAGTTGGACTAGCCTTTATTTAAAACATTAGTATTTATGATTAAGTTTAGAAATGGAGTGAAATAGGTGAAGAAACAAGAAGCTATGTGGGGATATATTTTTATAGCACCAGCAGTTATAGGGTTATTAATATTTGCAGTTTGGCCAATATTACAAAGTTTTTTCTTGAGTTTACATGAGTGGATTGGATTTGGTGAAAAGACTTTTATAGGATTGGATAATTTTAAGATTATATTACAAAACAAAGAGATATATGATTCTATAATTAATACATTTAGAATAACTATATTTGCATTACCTATATCAATTATGATTTCTTTGATTATTGCAAATATGTTAAATTCACCAACTGTTAGGGGAAAGGGGATTTTTAGAGTAATATTTTATTTGCCAATAGTTACAATGCCAGCAGCTATAGCAGTAGTATTTAAATACATATTTAATTATAACTATGGAATAATTAATGAAATACTCAAATTTTTTAATTTAGAAGCAGTAGAATGGTTAAGCAATGCAAAATATTCTTGGATAGTTATAGTATGTATTTTAATTTGGTCAGTTATTGGCACTCAAATTATTATTTTATTAGCAGCTCTTCAAAATATAGATTATTCAATTTATGAAGCAGCAGATATAGATGGGGCAGGAAGTTTTAAGAAGTTTTGCAAAATAACAATACCAAGTATTTCACCAACAATATTTTTCTTAAGTGTAACAGGTTTTATTAGTATGTTCCAGTTATTTGATTTAATATATATTATGATAGGTAAAAATGCAGGATTGGATTCTACTAGAACTATTGTAGTAGAATTTTTTGAAGTAGCTTTTGTACAAACAAATAAGGGAATGGGAGCAGCCATAGCAGTTGTAATATTCTTTATTATTATGCTTGTAACTTTAGTGCAAAAAATATTTGAAAAGAAATACGTACACTATTAGAAAGGGTTGATATGATATGAGAATAAAAAATAAAGTTAAAAAAAACATATATGTTTATATTTTTTTAATTATTTTATCAATTATAATACTTTGGCCATTTTTTCAAATGGTAAGTACTTCTTTTATGACTTATGAAGAAGCTATATCATCTCCTCCAACACTTATATCTAAATCACCTGGATTAGATGGGTATAAAAGTGTATTTAATACTTTACCATTTTTAAAGTTATATTTAAATAGTATTATTACAGCAAGTTGTCGTGTAGTAGGAACTTTAATAACTTGTACAACTGCAGGATATGCTTTCGCTAAATTAAACTTTCCAGGCAAAAAGGTAATTTTTGCAGGTATTATGGCAATTATGATGGTTCCAGGACAAATGTTTTCACTTCCACAATACTTAACTATGAATGCATTTGGGTGGTTAAATTCTCTTAAAGCAATAATTATTCCAAATTTATTTACTGCATATGGAATATTTATGATGAAGCAGTTTTATTCAGCTGTTCCTAATGAATTATTAGAATCAGCAAGGGTTGATGGAGCTAGTCCAATTAGAGTTTTTTATAAGATTGCATCTCCAATGGTATCACCAGGAATTATGGTTCTTGGAGTTCAAACAGCTATTTCAGCATGGAATGATTTAATTTGGCCATTAATTGTTAATTCAGATATTAAAAAATTAACACTCCCAGTTTCAATGGCATTTATGGAAGGTCAACATAGCTCAGATATACCTACTATGATGGCTGCAGCAACTATGGTTGTATTACCAATGATTATAGTATATATTTTAGTGCAGAAAAAATTTCAAAATACAGGTATAGGAGTTGCAATTAAATAGATAGTAAATATTTGTTTTAGACTATAAATTAAGTTTTAGGTGCAGTCGCACTAAAATTTTATACACAATATATTATTTTGTAATTAAAAATCAAGACAATATATTGTGGTTTTATTCTTAATGCGACAGAATCATAAAAAATATAATAAATAATTAAAAAGTAAAATTATTAATATGAAAAATAAAGGAGTGTTATTATGAGTTATATTAAGGTAGCAGTGATTGGAGCTGGTTCTAGAGGAAGACATGCTTATGGAAAGTATATATTAGATAATCAAGATAAAATAAGATATATTGCAGTTGTAGAGCCAGATTATGATAAAAGAATCGCATTAGCAAAGGAACATAATATTCCAGAAGAAATGTGTTTTGAAAATGAAGATAGATTTTATGCATTAGGAAAAGTGTGTGATGCTGTTATAGTTTCACATCAAGATAAACAACATTACAATACTACAATTAAAGCACTTAACTTAGGGTATGATGTATTACTTGAAAAACCTATGACACCAGATGCAAAAGAATGCATGGATTTAGAAGTCTGCGCTAAGAAAAATAAAGTTAATTTAATGGTTTGTCATGTTTTAAGATATACAAAATTCTTTGAAAAGATCAAGCAGTTAGTAGAAGAGAAGGTTATTGGTGATTTAGTAGGCTTTGATCATAGGGAGAATATTGGACATTATCATATGGCTCATAGCTTTGTAAGAGGTAATTGGAGAAATTCTAGTGAAACATCACCACTTATATTAGCAAAAACATGTCATGATATGGATATTATTACTTGGCTTGTAGATGATGAATGTACAGCAGTTTATTCAAGTGGTGATTTAAGTTATTTTAATAAAAATAATGCCCCAGAAGGAAGCTCAAAGAAATGTTTAGATTGTAAGTTTAAAGAGGAGTGTATATTTTCAGCAAAGAAGGTATACTTAGATAGATGTAATGATGTATGGCCAATCAATACGTTATGTGCAAATCCTACTTATGATAATGTAAAGGCGATTTTAGATACAACAAGTTATGGAACATGTGTATGGAAAGTAGATGACAATGATGTTTGTGACAATCAAGTTTCGGTATTAGAATTTAAAAATGGCGTTAGGGGAACTTTTACAGTAACAGCATTTACTAATAATCAATTTAGAGAAATAAGTCTTTTTGGAACAAAGGGTTCAATTTATGCAAGTGGATTAACAAATGAAATAATTATTAGAAGGCATATGATTGATGAAAATGCAGAAACATGTACTTATGTAATTAAACCAGAGAGAACTATTGGAGGTCATAATGGCGGTGATGTTGGACTTATGAATGATTTTGTTAGGTTAGTTAGTGGTAATACAAAGGAAGTAAGAACTTGTGTTGAACAGTCAATACAATCTCATATTATGTCTTATGCATGTGAAAAATCTAGAGTAGAGAAAAGAAGAATAGAAATAGCAAAATTTAAAAATGAAATTAGATTAAGGTAATGAAATACTTAGAGATTTATACTACTAATATTAAAGAAATTAATAAGTTTAATTTAAAAATAACTGACTTTTAAGAAGGCAGTTATTTTTTTGCTTTAATATATTGTTTTTATTAATTTTTTATGATAATATTGTTCGTTGTTTAAAGTTAAATATTTAAAAAATAAAAGAAAGAGGGGTTTTATGAAAAAGAAGGTTATATCTAACACTATAATATTTTTAGTGATTTTATTGTTTGTTAAGGGGTTTGAAGTTATATTTGGATCAAATAATAGCTTAGTTGGAGTTACTATAATAATATCTATATTAGTATTAATGCAAGAGGATTTAACTAAAAACTTATCTAGTAATTTAATTAAGTTACTTTTTATGAATTTAATTTCTGGAGTTTTTTCTAATATAGCAACTAATAATATGTATTTAGGCCTAGTGCTAAATTTTAGTATTCTATTGCTAATTGGATATTCTTTAACTTCTAAACTAAATAAAGTAATGGTTGTGCCTTTTGGTCTGCAATATTTATTTATGTTATATACACCTGTAGAAGGTAGTGATTTTATAAAAAGGTTAGTAGGTTTAGCAACTGGTGCTATTTTAATAATGTTAGTTCAACTTGTAATTTATAGAGGTAGTAAAAATAATAAGAAGGTTGAAGATAGTGAGGTTGAAAATACTATAAATAATGAAAATAAAGAGGAAAATGAATATATAAGAGTACTTAATAAATTTAATATTCATCATGTAAGAGGAGCTTATGCAATTAGAATAGCTTTACTTACTACTATATCAGTATTCATAGTAGATTTCTTTAATTTAGCTCAAGGACGTTGGATAGTATATACGATATTTTCATTAACAGAATTATATTCAGAACATTGTAGAGTAAGATCAAAACAACGTTTACAGGGTACTGTTATAGGTATAATTATAATAATGTTATTATTTGTAGTTATTAAAGATAATACTATAAGAGGACTAATAGTATTGCTAGGTGGTTATTTAGATACATATACAACTAATTATAGAGATAAAATTATATGTGTAACTATGTCAGTAGTTGCTTCTATTTCATTAACTAATGGAACTATTACAACAGCTATAGAAAGAGTAGGTTATATATGTATAGGAATTATATTAGCTCTTTTGGCTGATAAATTGGTATTTAATAAAAAATTAGAATGTGGAGACAAGCTTATATAAAAGTAGGAGCTTGTCTCTATTTTTTGTATTTAGTATAAAATAGTGAAAATAAAAAATTACAGAAATTTAAAAATGGTATATATAAATAAATAATTGTATAGATAATTTATGGATAATTATATATAATAATGATATAGTGCTAAAAAATAGGAGGTATTCTAAAAAATGGATAAAAATTCAACACTCCCAATTTATATTCAATTAGAAGAGTCAATAAAGGAAAAAATTAAAAATAAAGAATATTTGCCAGGTCAGGCATTACCAACAGAAAGAGAACTTACTGAACTATATGGAGTAAGTAGAATGACAATAAGACAAGCTATAGCTAATCTTGTAAATAAAGGTATTCTTTATAAAATTCGTGGAAAAGGAGCTTTTGTATCAAAAGAAGTAATAGAGAAAAAACTTGATATTGAAAGTTTTAGTCAAGATATGATGAAAAGGGGGCTTACTCCAGGAAGTATAATAATAAAGTTTGAAAAAATTAAGAGTACTGATGAAATAAAAGATAAACTTGAATTAGAAGATAATGAAGAAATATATTTTTTAAATAGACTTAGATTAGCTGATAATGAACCAATAGCAATAGAATACTGTTATCTACCTGAAAAGTTTTTTCCTGATCTTATAAAGTATAATATGGTTTATTGTTCTTTATATAAAGTAATGAAAGAAGAGTATAATATGCATTTTAATTATATGAAGCAAAGTTTAAAGGCAATTTCTCTTAATAAAAAGGAGGCAGAAATGTTATTAGGAAAGCCAAAAGGTGTAGGATTACTATCTGAAAGACTTATATATAATATTGATGGATATCCTATTGAATTTACTAAAACAATTTATCATTCTGAAAGATATACATTTAATATGGTTTTATTTAATAATAATAATTAAAAAATATAAGTATAACTTTAAATATAGAAATATAATTTAAATTTAATAAAAATTGTATAGACAGTAAAAAAACATATAGACAATAATTGGTAAATATAGTATTATATGTATATAAAATAAATACTTATTTAATTTAAAAAAAGATGGAGGGATAAGGTGGATAATTCAGAGAAAGTACTAAAAGCAATTAAAGGGGGATTAATTGTATCTTGTCAAGCACTTGAAGATGAGCCTTTACATAGTTCGTATATAATGATGCGAATGGCTAAGGCGGCATTAGAGGGTGGAGCAATAGGTATAAGGGCTAATTCACCAGAAGACTGTAAAGAAATTAAAAATAATGTTAATTTACCAATGATATCAATTTATAAGAGGATTTATGGTACAAGCAAAGTTTATATAACACCTACAATTAATGAAGTAAAAGAGCTTCTGTCTATAAATCCTGAAATAATTGCTGTTGACGCTACAAGAAGGGAAAGACCAGATGGAAGATCCCTTGAAGAATTTTTAAAAGAAATAAGAGAAGTCTATAATGGATTAGTTTTAGCTGATATATCTGACTTAGAAGAAGGAGTAAGAGCTGAAAAAATAGGCTTTGATATGGTATCAACAACACTTAGTGGATATACTGATTATACATTAAATAGACCTAAACCTGATATTGAATTAATAAAAAGTTTAAGGGAGTCTATAAAAATTCCTATTATTGCTGAAGGAAATATAGATACTCCTGAAAATGCTATGAAATCTTTAGAAGCAGGGGCTTGGGCAGTAGTTGTTGGTGGAGCAATAACTAGACCACAATTAATTACTAAAAAATTCGTAGAATATATTAAAAACTCCACTTTATGAAAACGTTTATAAAAGTTAAAATAAATTTTTTATAAGTATAGGGGGAAGAGTAATGAGAAAAGTTAAAAACTTAGTGGCTTTAAGCCTTGCTACATTAATATTTTCAAGTGTTTTTGTTGGATGTGGAAAAAGTGAAGCGACAAAGGAAGAAAAAACAGAAGGTTCTGATGAAGTAGTTGAAATAACATGGTGGAATTATCCTAATTATGACACCATTGATAATACTCCAGGAAAATTTGAGGAACAAATTGTTGATGAATTTAATAAAAAATATCCAAATATAAAAGTAAATATAGAGATGATTGATTTTAATAGTGGACCACAAAAAATAAATACAGCTATAGCATCTAATTCTGCACCAGATTTAATTTATGATTATCCAGGAAGAATTATTGAATATGCAAGAAGTGGTGTATTAGCTCCATTAGATGATATGTTTACAGAATCTCTTAAAGAAGATGTAAATTCAACAATTTTAGATTCATGTAAATTAGATGATAATTACTATATGTATCCTATAAATACAGCACCTTTTATGATGTCATTTAACAAAACTATGTTAGAAGAAGCTGGTATTGCAGATATGCTTCCATTAGATAATCCAGATAGATTATGGACAATTGATGACATGACAGCTCTTTTAAAAGCAATACAAGAGAAAATTCCAGATGTTGCACCTATGACATTATTTAGTAAATCAAGTGGTGGAGATCAAGCTACAAGAGCTTTAATATCTAATATATATGGTGGAGAAACAATAACAGATGATTTAACAGAGTATACGCTAAATAGTCCAGAGGCTGTAAAGGCTCTTGAATGGGTTGTTAATGGGGTTAAAGAAGGATATATAGCAAAGGGGTCTGAAGCTTTAACAAGTAATGATGCTATGGATATGTATCTACAAGGAAAATCAGCATCAACTATAATTTATTCAACAGTGTTAATGAAAACAAATTCTACGAAGAAAGCTGGAGATTTTGAAGAGGTGTTAGTTCCATTCCCAACTCCAAGTACATCTGTAGAACCAAAATTAGAAGCTTTTATAGGTGGTATGGCTATATTTGATAATAATGATCCAGATAAAGTTGATGCAGCTAAAAAATTAGTTGATTTTATAGCTAATGATCCAGAAACATTTAAAACTAACTTAATAGCTACTGGAGGATTATCAGTAAGAAACTCAGTTACAGACTTATATGATAATGAAGAATTTAAGTATGCTGAAAATATGATTAAATATATAGGCACATACTATAATGCAGTTCCTGGATTTACAGAAATGAGAACTTACTGGTTCCCAACTCTTCAAAATGTTTTACTTGGAAACACAACTGCAAAAGATGGATTAGATGATTTTGTTGAAAAGGCAAATGAAACTTTAAATAAGTAGCAAATTTATAGTATTACGTATGGAATGAGAAATCACTCCATACTATATTTAATTTTTATAAATAATAGTGGAGGTTTTATTATGCAAAATACTCAGAAAATAGAGCCTAATTTAGTAAAAAAACGTAAAAGATTTAATAAATTAGCTTTAAAAGAATGGATTTCTGCTTACTTATTTCTAGCACCAATTTTAATTATTTTTGGTTATTTTGTTATTTATCCAATGATTAAAGGTATATATATAAGTTTCTTTGATTATTCTCTTAGAAACTTTGACTTTATAGGTCTAGGTAATTATAAAAGTTTATTATCTGATGAAATATTTATAAAATCCTTAGTAAACACCTTAGTTATAGTACTTGGGACAGTGCCAGTAGTAATTATTTTATCATTGTTTATATCATTAGTAATCTATAAGAAAAATCCTTTTTTAAGATCTTTATTTAGAGGGATATTCTATCTTCCAGCAGTTTCATCTATAGTTAGTATAACAGTAGTTTGGGGATGGATATTACATCCCAATTACGGAATATTAAACTATATAACTGGTCTTTTTGGAGCTGAACCAAAAACATGGCTTGGTGATCCAAAGTATGCATTGATATGTATTATAGTAGTTTTAGTAACCTTATCAATAGGACAACCTATAATTTTGTATGTAGCATCACTAGGAAATATTCCAACATCTTATTTAGAAGCAGCTCAAATTGATGGAGCAACACCATGGCAGGTATTTACGAAAATCACATGGCCTCTTTTAATGCCAACTACATTATATATTGTAATAATCTCAACGATAAACTCATTCCAAACATTTGCAATAATACAACTTTTAACTTCAGGTGGTCCTGCATATTCTACATCAACTATTATGTATTTAGTATATGAAAGAGCATTTACATTAAATAAATATGGTTTAGCTTCAGCAATGGGAGTTATTCTTGCAATAATAATAATGATGATTTCAATAGTACAATACAAATTCTTTGGAGAAGAAGTTGATTACTAAAAGAAAGGAGTGCATATGGATGAGTAAACGTAAAAAAATTTCAATTAAAGATATAATTTTTATGGCGATTATAATACTGTTAAGTATCTTATTTCTTTTCCCGTTTTATTGGATATTAACAGGCGCGTTTAAAAATCAAAGTGCTACAATACAAATACCACCTCAATGGTTTCCAAAACCTGCTACTTTTCAAAATTTTATAGATTTGGCTAAGTCACCACTGTTAAAGTGGACATTTAATAGTTTTTTCATTTCCTTTTGTACAATGTTATTAGTGTGTATAACATCAACTATGGGGGGATATGTATTAGCAAAAAAAAGATTTCCAGGACGTAGAATTATATTTTGGTTATTTATAATAGCTATGGCTTTACCTAAACAAGCTGTTTTAATACCTTTATTTACAATATTAGCAAAATTAGATTGGATTAACTCTTATAAAGCGTTAATACTTCCAGCTGTAGCTTGGCCATTTGGAGTATTTTTGATGAAACAATTTTCACAAGGAATTCCAGGTGAGCTTTTAGAATCTGCAAAAATAGATGGATGTTCAGAGATTAGAATTTTCTGTAATATAGTAATTCCACTTGTAAAACCAGGTATTGGTGCACTTGCTATATTTACATTTATAAGTTCTTGGAATGATTATTTTATGCAACTCATACTTATAAGGAGTAAGGATATGGTTACTTTACCTTTAGGAGTTGCCTTATTACAATCAGAGTTTACAACAAATTATGGATCAATTATGGCTGGTGCAACTTTAGCATCATTGCCTATGATAATAATATTTATAGCATTCCAAAAATATTTCACTCAAGGCATAGCTATGGGAGCTGTAAAAGGATAGATATAAAAAAGAAGGTGTAGAAGGATGGATTTTTGTAAAGAAGATTTTAAAGGAGTATTTATAGCATTTTATACTTGTTTCAATGAAGAAGGAAATATAAGTGTAGATGCTATTAAAAAATTAGCAAGATTTTATGCTAATAAAGGAGTAAAAGGTTTATATGTTGGCGGAAGTTCAGGGGAAGGTTTCTTATTAACTGTAGATGAAAGAAAAAAATTACTTGAAGCAGTAATAGATGAAGTAGGAAAAGAATTAACTATTATTGTTCATGTAGGAGCTGCAGCAACTAGAGATAGTGTTGAACTTGCTAAACATGCGGAGGAGAAAGGAGCTCATGCATTATCAGCAGTTCCTAATGTTTATTATGGTCTTCCAGAAAGAAGTATTGAATTACATTGGAAAAATATAATTAATAGTACAAACCTTCCATTTATAATTTATAACATACCTCAAACTACAGGATATTCACTATCAAATAATTTATTAAAGAAAATGTTATCTTGTCCAAGTGTTATAGGGGTAAAAAATAGTAGTATGAGTACTTATGACATTCAAAGATTTAAGGCTATTGGAGGAGAAAGACTAATAGTTTTCAATGGACCTGATGAGCAATATATATCAGGAAGAATTATGGGAGCAGATTCAGGAATAGGAGGCACTTATGGAGTAATGCCAGAACTTTTCTTGAAAGCTGAAGAATATTTTTCAAATAATAACATAGAAAAAGCAAAAGAAGTACAATTTACAATTAATGAAATAATAGAGGAACTTCTTTCATTTCCATCTCTTTATGGAGTTGCAAAAGAAATTGTTAAATTAAGGGGGATTGATATAGGTACAACAAGGCTTCCATTAGAACCTGTAGATGAGTTTGAAATGCCAAGAGTAAGGGCACTTTATGAAAAAATTATTAGTGCAATAGAAAAATATACTCTTTAAATAAAGGTATAGGCGTAGATAAGTCTATGCCTATATTTTATATTTATAAAATTATTTTGGTGTTTAAGTATATTATGAGGTGGTAAAAATGAGAGTTTTAGCTTTAGATATTGGAGGAACAGCTATAAAAATAGGTGTTATCAATGAAAAGGGGGAAATTATTGATAAAAGCCAAGTACCAACTATGGCCAAAGATGGTGGAGAAGTATTAATAAATAGAGTTTTTAATATTATTAGTGAATATAAAAATATAGATAGAATAGGGATAAGTACAGCAGGACAAGTAGATCATGTTAAAGGTAAAATAATTTTTGCCTCAGATAATATTCCAGGATGGACAGGAATGGAGATAAAAAAAAGAATAGAAGAGAAGTTTAATATACCAACAGTTGTAGAAAATGATGTAAATGCAGCAGCTATAGGTGAAGCCTATTATGGAGCTGGTTTAAATAATAAAAGTTTTTTATGTATTGCATATGGTACTGGGATTGGTGGTGCTATTGTAGAAAATAGAGAAATATATAGAGGGGCTTATGGTTCTGCTGGTGAAGTTGGACATATAATTACTCATGTACATGGAAAAGAATGTACTTGTGGGGCAAATGGATGTTATGAAGCTTATGCATCTACGACAGCATTAGTTGAAAAAGTAAAAAAAGAATTAGGCTTAACAGAAGTAGATGGTAGAATAATTTTTAGCCTTATTAATGATAATGAAAAAGTTAAAAATATAGTTAATCAATGGATATTTGAAATAATGGTTGGTTTAGCAAATTTAATTCATATATTTAATCCATCACTTATAGTATTAGGTGGAGGAATTATGGAACAAGAGTATATAATAGAATATATTAAAGGAAATATTGATAAGCTTATAATGCCTAATTATAGAAATGTTAAATTTGAAGGAGCAAGAATAGGTAATAAGGCTGGTATATTAGGAATAGCTAATATTGCAATGAGAATATAGTTAATTTATTTGTTATGAAATAAGAGAAAAATGTTGTATTTTGGTATAAAAGATGATATATTGTATAAAAATACTTTAAATTTAGTTCAGAGAAACTAAGAAGGAGAATGACAATATGAAAAAAATATCAGAAAATGAATTATTAATGGTAGATGTTAATGAGAAGGTGCCAATAAAGAAAGCAATTCCATTAAGTATACAACATTTATTTGCAATGTTTGGATCATCTGTTTTGGTTCCAATTTTATTTAACATTGACCCAACAACAGTGTTATTTTTTAATGGGATAGGTACTTTACTTTATGCCTTTATTACAAAGAAAAGTATACCAGCATATTTGGGATCAAGTTTTGCTTTTCTAACTCCAACATTTTTATTATTTAGTCAAGGGCATAGTTTTCAAACTGTGCAGGGAGGATTTGTAGCTTCAGGACTTGTTTTTTCAATAGTAGCAGTTATTGTAGGTTATACAGGAACAGACTGGATTAATAAATTATTTCCACCAGCAGCAATGGGGGCAATAGTTACTATTATAGGTTTAGAACTTGCAACTACAGCAGCTGATATGGCAGGTTTCCCTGTTGGAGGGTCAAATTCACCAGAGTTTAATAAAACTTGGGTTATAGTATCAATGGTTACTCTTATATCAGTTATATTAAGTAGTGTATTGTTAAAAGGATTTTTAAAAGTAATACCTATTTTAATAGGTGTTGTTGTTGGATATATAACAGGTTGCTTTATGGGGCTTGTTGATTTTGGAGCTATAGAAAGTGCATCATTTTTTACAGTACCACAAATAAGATTAGCTAAGTTTGATATTACAGCTATATTAACTATACTTCCAGCAACATTTGTAGTAATAGCAGAACATATAGGTCATTTAAAAGTTACTAGTAGTATAGTAGGTAGGGATTTATCAAAAAATCCAGGACTTCATAGATCGCTTTTAGGAGATGGATTATCAACTATGATTTCTGGTATGTTTGGTTCAGTACCAACAACTACTTATGGAGAAAATATAGGAGTTATGGCACTAACAAAAGTATATAGCGTATATGTAATATGTGGTGCAGGAATAATTTCAATAATATTAGGGTTTTCAGGTAAGCTTTCAGCTATAATAAATACAATACCAACTCCTGTAATAGGTGGTGTTAGCTTATTACTATTTGGAACTATTGCAACATCAGGACTTAGAACTTTTATAGAAGCAAAAGTAGACTTTTCAAAGTCTAGAAATTTAATACTTACATCAGTAATATTTATGGTAGGTTTAAGTGGTATAAATTTAAGTATAGGTGTTGTAGAATTAAAGGGAATGGGATTAGCAACTATAGTTGGAATTATTATAAATTTAGCATTTATAATATTTGATAAACTTGGAATTATGAATGAAGAAGCTTAAATAGTTATATTTAGGAAATATAAAATTAAGAGATAGAATTTAACTAAAATTATGTATACCTAATTTTAATAGGTATGATAATGTTAAATTTTATCTCTTTTGTATTTTTTGATTTTAAGCAATAAAATTTATCTTTTATTTAAATTAACAAAGAGGATAGTAATAATTCTGAGTATAATAGCTAAGAATAAATAGATAAGAAATAAAAAATTATACGAAAGGATGAAAATTATGAAGGCTATAATAATTGAATGTAACCCTAGTAAAAATTCATTTAGTGAAATTATTAAAGAAAAAATAAAAAGTGCTTTAGAAGAAAAGAAAAAAGCATATGATGTAATTGATTTATATCAAGATAACTTTAATCCTGTAATGAATGAGATGGATGAAAAATTATATAGTAAAGGTGAAAGTAGTGATGAACTAGTTAAGAAATATCAAAACTATATTAAACAAAGTGATGAAGTAATATTTATCTTTCCAATATGGTGGAATAATGTACCTGCCATGTTAAAGGGTTTTTTTGACAAGGTATTTATAAAAGAATTTGCATTTATAGAAGAAAATAATAGACCTAAAGGATTATTAACTAATATAAATAAGGGATTATTAATAACAACATCAGAAAGTGATACTTCTTATATTAAAAATGATTTAGGAAATCCTATTGAAAATACCATTATAAAATCAACATTAGAAGTAGCTGGTATGAGCAATATAAAATGGATTAACATTAATGTTGAACCAGGTGAATCTGAAAAAGAAGAATTTTTAAAAGAAATAGAATTAAACTTATAATTAAGGGAGTTAGTTGAATATAAAAATAGTACTTTTAAATAATATACTCGTAAATGAATATTAATATAAAAATAAAATTAATACTAAACAAACAATTACATTAGATTAAATATAAAAAGTGAAGCTTCTCTAAGAAAGAGACTTCACTTATATTTTCATATAGTTAAATTAAATTTTATTTTTAACTATTATAGCCTTATTCCAAACAACTAAATTCAATATAATTAAAATTAAACTATATATTAATATTGCAAAAATATTTTTACTTAATAAAAAATGTATAAATGCACCTAAACCAACTGTACAAAATGATATAAATAAAACAATGAGATTTTGTGATGAATCTGCTACATTTGTTTGTAAACTAAATGGTAATTTAAAATTACTAATAAAGTGTTGTATTGGAATAACTAAAGTTGCGAAAGCAATCACAACTATTAAATGAGGTACTACTTTTAAACCAAATAACCATATAAAAGCTATTGCTTGAACTATAAATATTGGCAATAATAAATTTATAAAAACAGCTTTATAACATCCTTTATATATTATGGATTTATTTTTAATAGGTGTACTTATATATAACCATGAAGCTTTATAATTACTAGAAAATTGAAGAAGCGATAGTGTATTACCAAACATTAAAATGAAAAAGTAAATATATAAATAAGAATTTGAATTTCCCATATTATTTTTCCATTCTGAAAAACTTCCTATATTATGACTATCATTAATTATAAACATAAATAAGAAAGGCATAATAAGCGAAAATCCTAAATTCGGATATAATTTTAGTTTAAAGTCTCTTTCATTTTTTATAAGTGAGCTACCAAAACTATAAATAGCTTTTTCTTCATTACCTTTACAAAACATATATCCTAGTTTATATAGTAGCCCTTTTTTCTTTTTATTTTCTTTTCCATCATTAGCATTTAGTTTTGATAAATAATTTTCAAATTGCTTACTCTTCTTTATATAAGTTATTATTGCGATTAATGGTATAATTATAGAAAAAACTACTAATAATAAAGAGATACTTGTTAACTTACCTTGATCTAAAGCATATATTGGTGACGCAAACCACATTGGAGGAACTAATAAGTTCCAAATTTTTTCTTTGTATGAAATATTTAAATCAGTAAATTCAAATATTCTTGGAATAATTTGATATCCTATAACCATAGTTGATGTTAATATTATTTGTACAAAATTTATAATGTCTTTTACCTTTTCCCCATTAAAATATTTAAGTATAAAATAATATACTAAGGCTGTAATAACTATCATAAATATATCAATTATTATGATATTTAATAAGAATAATATTCCTATGGCTATTCCATTAATAAAAGCGCCTATTATAGCAAGCCATCCTAAAGCCATTGAAATCATAAATATATAATATACAATATGTGTTATTTTTGCAGCATTTAATGTTTTATTATTAACACCAGTAATTTTAATTAAATTGCTATCTTTTACGTCAAGTAATACGGTAGAAAAGTCTGCAATAAAAACAGTTAATACTAAAAACATAAATAAAGCAAAAATCATTGTATATACATACATTTTATTTATTGGTATAAAAGTTATTAGTCCAATAAACAAGCCCATAAAAGCATACAGAATCAAAGATATAATAAAATAGTTTTTTTCTTTTCCTTCATTAATATTTCCATTTGCTAAAGTTGAAGTTCTTCTACTATCCATAGTTAATTTATATTTTAAAATTAACCTCATTTTTTCATAATCTACACCTATAGATATATATAATGATTTTATTTTATCTAATACTTTTAAAAATATATGGTCCTTCATAAATTTACACCTCACTAATTAAGGATGTAATTTCATTAGCTATTTCTTTATGGTTATTAAATCCTGTTAATTGATTAAATATTTCTTCTAAAGTTCCTTCATCACTACCTTTTTGAAGTTCTTCAAAGGTACCATCTGCAACTATATTTCCTTTATTAAGAAGTATAATTCTATTACTTAATTTTTCAACGACATCCATGATGTGAGATGAGTAAAAGATAGTTTTCCCTTGTGCTGCAAGAGATGACATAAGCTCTTTAACTATCATAACTGTATTTGCATCTAATCCACTTAAAGGCTCATCTAAAAATAAAATATCTGGATTATGTAATAAGCTAGATATAAGTAGTATCTTTTGTTTCATACCTTTAGAGCAAGCTGATATTCTTGTATTAATACATTGTGATATTCCTAATAAATCCATAAGTGACTTTGCTCTTTTTTCAAGAATATTTACTTCTAATCCATATAACTGCCCAATGAAATTTAAATATTCCATAGCTGTTAAGCTTTCATAAAGATCTGCAATTTCAGGTACATATCCTATTCTTTTTTTATATTCTCCGTCTCCATTTTTTATATTTTCACCAAATAATATTACATCACCTTCATAATCCTCAATTAGACCTAAGATAATTTTTACTGTAGTACTTTTACCAGCACCGTTTGCCCCTATATATCCAATAATTTCGCCTTTTTTTACTTTAAGGTTTATACCTTTAAGAACTTCCTTATTACCATAATTTTTCTTTAAATTTATCATTTCTAATATATAATTTTCATTCAACATAATTCACCTCAATAAATTACTATTTATTTATATTTTACCATTATTACTATAAAAATAATATTGATTAATAAATTAATTTAGAAAAATAAACTTAATTTACTTATAAAGTTATTTTAAATAAGTAAAAATATTAATCTTAATCTTAATTAGTAGTAGTTTTTGTTGAATTTTATAACAAATTATTGCTATTAACATAATATTTAATATATTATATAATTATATATTACATAGAGGAGGATTTAAGGAAATGCTTAGTGAAAAATTATTAAAAGCCCTTAATGAACAAGTTAACTTTGAATTTTATTCTTCTTATACATATCTTGCAATGGCTGGATATTGTGAATCTATTGACTTAAGTGGATTTGCAAATTTCTTTAGAGTTCAAGCTAAAGAAGAATTAGATCATGCTATGAAATTATATGATTATGTATATCAAAAAAATGGATCAATTGAATTAGAACAAGTAAATAAGCCGCAAATAGAATATGATGGAATTATTGATGTATTCCAAAAAGGATATGAGCATGAGCAATTAGTTACAAAGAAAATATATTTATTAACAGATATAGCTTACGAAGAAAGAGAACATTCTACAATCAGTTTACTTAAATGGTTTATTGATGAGCAAGTAGAAGAAGAAAATAATTTTAATGCTTTACTTAAAAAAGTAAGAAGAGTTGGAGATAATCAGGCAGCATTGTATTTACTTGATGATGAACTGCAAAAAAGACAATATGTATCTTCAGAAACTGTATAGTTTCTATATTATATTAAATGACATAAGATAATATTTATATAAAAAGTGCTAGATATATTAAAATATAAATACCTAGCACTTTTTTAATTAAATTATATTGTTATTTCGATTATATTTTTTTAATTTATTAATATATCTTTTGATACACTTTTATTTAATTTAATATGCATTACCACCATAACTATTAAAATTAATAGTAAATATATTGGAAAAACTCTTACACTTATATGATTTGCAATAATACCAAATAGTGGTGGCATTAATAAGTTTCCAACATAGGCACTTGCCATTTGTACACCTATAACTGCTTGTGATTTATCTGCTCCAAAGTTGTTTGGTGTAGAATGAATAATACAAGGATATATTGGAGCGCAACCAAGACCAATAGTAACTAACCCTATTAAAGCTATTTGATGACCAAAAGGTAAACACATAAGTATAATACCAATTAAAATTATACCTTGTCCTAAATAAATCATTTGTTTATCATTGAGTTTCATTGTAATAAATCCACTAATTGCTCGTCCAACTGTAATTCCTATAAAAAATAAACTTCCATAACTGGCTGCTACATCTAAATCAAGTCCATGTTGTAATACCAAGTAACTACTAGCCCATAAACCAGTTGTTTGTTCTAATGCACAATAACAGAAAAACATAAGCATTACTTGTTTTGCTCCAGGAATATTAAATATTTCTTTTAATGTAAGTACTTTATTTTTATTATTTCCACTTTCAATTTCTTGCATTTCACCTGTAATAGGAGCTTTTTTCCAAAGTGGTAAACTTAACATAATTATTATAGTTAGAGCAATTTGAATTAGTGATATATAACGATATCCGATATTCCAAGTTTGGCCATTAAGTAATGCAAAACTCATAATATAAGGACCTAAACTAGCTCCAACACCCCACATACAATGAAGCCAACTCATATGATGACTCTTATAATGTAGTGCTACATAATTATTTAATGAAGCATCAACACTACCTGCACCAAGGCCATAAGGTATTGCCCATAATACTAACATCCAATAAGAATGACTTATAGAAAATCCAAACAAAGCTACAGCTGTCATAAGAACACTAAATGCTGTAACTTTACCTGTGCCTAATGATTTTGTAAGACGATCACTTTGTAAACTGGAAAAAATTGTGCCAGCAGAAATAATCATAAAAATTGCACCTGCATAAGATACAGGTACATTAAATTCCTGATAGATTGTAGGCCAAACAGAACCTAATAATGAATCTGGCAGTCCTAAACTAATAAAAGCTAAATATATAACTGCTAATAATAAATTAAACATATTGCTTTCCCCCTTTATATGCTGATATGATTATATCATCAAAAAAATAAAAATGTTAAAACAAAATAGTCATAGTTATATGATAATATCTTCAAAAAGGAGTAGTTATGGCGTTATCAAAATGTATATCAAAAATAGATAAAACTGGCCTTGAATTAATTGAGCATGGAGTTACTAGCTTTCCTATAGCATGTTACCATGATGATTTACAGAGAGAAGCTGTTGATTGGCATTGGCATGAAGAGTTAGAATTGATTGTTGTTTCAGAAGGTAGTGCCATTATTGCTGTAGATTGTGAAAAATATATTGTAAATAAAGGAAATGGATTTTTTATTAATACAGGAGTTCTTCATGGTGGTTGGATTTATAAAAGTCCTACTTGTAGATTTCATTCTATTGTATTTCATCCTCGTTTAGTTGGTGGTAATACTAGTAGTATATTTTGGAAAAAATATTTGAATCCAATTTTAGGAAATATTTCTTTTAAAGGGTTGTTTTTAGATTATTCAATAGAATGGCAAAAAGATTTACTATGTGGTATAGATGAGGCATGGTTTCATTGTGTTAATGAAGAAGAAGGGTATGAATTTGAAGCTCGTAATGTTTTATCAAAAATAATTTATCTTATGTATAAAAATTTAGATTGTATAGAATCAAATACTTCAACAAAGAAGTTGAGAGATAGTCAGCGTATGAAAAATATGCTTCAATATATTGATGAGCACTATTCAGATAATATTACTATTAATGAAATTGCTGAAAGTGTATCTTTAAGTGTAAGTGAATGCCTTCGTTGTTTTCATAGAACTATTGGAACAACACCTATACAATATTTAAAATCTTTGCGTATTAAAAAAGCTGCTGAGCTATTAACGAATACAGATATGAAAATAGTTGATATTGGTATAATTTGTGGTTTTCAAGATATGAGTTATTTTGCAAAAACGTTCCGTAATATATATGGTTGCACACCGTCTCAATATAGAGAGAAATAGTAATTAGAAATCCAAGTAGAGTAAAAATATTGATGCTACTTGGATTTTATTTATATATTTATTAGATTACCATAATGTAAATTTTACAATTTAATTATCTATATTTATTGAAATTGTAAAATTTTTTTGGAATATTAATATTAGAAAAAGCATAATTATAAATAAGTTTATATATTTAAATAGAAATCAAAATAATTTAGAAAACGTATACGTTTATTTCTTTACGATATAAATGAAGCTGCTAGATTAGATTCATTAAATGAAATTCAAGTATTTTTTACTATGGAATGTTAATGCTGGGAGTGATATCTTGTATAATTTCAAAATAATAATTTTTTTGTAGTACAAAAATGCTTTGCAGAAGGTATTACATGATAAATTAAATAGAAATTTATAATATCAGGAAAAGTTTTATGATAATTAGATTTAAGGGAGAGAAGGGTATAATGAATATAAAGAATAGTTTTGGAAGTAAAACTGAATTTGTCGAATTAAAGGCTAATGATATTAAGAAAATAAACCAATCTAAGAATATGTTAACAGATGATACTAGACCAATACCTAAGAATGAAAGAGATTGGTCCACTAAAAATTATATAAATTTATGGACTGGAATTTTAGTATCAATTCCAGTATATATGATGGCAAGTAGCTTATTATCAATTGGAATGACATGGTATCAGGCATTCTTTGTTTGTATTTTGGGACATACATTAGTATTAATACCATCTATATTATTGGGACATTTTGGAACAAAGTATGGAGCTAGTTTTCCTGTTTTATCAAAAATGGTATTTGGACCTAACGGAACATCTATACCTACTTTAATAAGAGCCTTCATGGGGTGTCTATGGTTCGGAATTCAAAGCTGGGTGGGAGGTGTTGCATTAGATTCAATTATTGGAGTAATAGTACCAGTATGGAGCAGCTTATCTATACATGGAATTCTAAGTTTTTTAATTTTTATAATATTTAATATTTATATAGGATATCATGGTTCAAAGGCCATTAAATATTTAGAAGATTTTTCGGCTCCAATATTAATTATATTAAGCGCAGTGGTTATTATATGGGCTTTGTATGTTTGTGGAGGTTTTAGAGGAATATTTAGTACTGAGGTTGCAGGAACCAATAATTCGGATTTTTGGAAGTTATTCTTTCCATCATTAACAGCTATGATAGCGTTTGATTCAACTATAGCATTAAATTTTTCGGATTATACTAGACATGCAAAAGAACAAAAGTCTCAAGCTATTGGCCAGTTAATAGGAGCACCTATTATGACTGCATTTATAGTATTTGTAGGCATTTGTGGAACAGCGGGGTCAGAAGTAGCTTTTGGGGAGGCGTTTTGGGATCCTAGTATATTAGTATCAAAATTTACAAATCCAATTATAGTTATTGTTTTTTCAATATTTATAATACTTGCAACTTTAACCACTAATGTTGCTTGTAATCTTGCATCTGCCGGAGTAATTTTTTCAACTATATTTAGTAAGCATATAAACTATAAAAATGCAATAATTGTTGTAGGTTTTATTGGATTATTATTTATGCCATGGAAACTTGTGGCTAATCCTAACAGTTATGTATATATTATAAATGGAACGTTAGCTGTTTTATTAGGTCCTATAACAGGTATATGTATAGCAACATATTGGGTTCAATATAAAACTGAATTAAAAGTAGCTGATCTTTATATACAAGATAAAGGTGAATATTACTATTATAATGGATGGAATATAACGGCTATAAGTATATTAATTTGTGCGTCTTTAGCTATTTTAATTTGTAAATATATTAGTGGATTGGCATGGGTTTATGATAGTTCATATTTAATTGGTTGTATTATAACATTTTCATTATATTGTTTAGTTAATTTTAAAAGAAAATAATATAATTTTAAAAGCCACTAAGAATATTGGTAAACTCTTAGTGGCTTTTACTTTTAGGTTTAATACAATTTATTAATTCGATCTATATTCAGAACCTTTCACTTAATAATAGAATATTAGTGTTTTAATTATAAATTTTAATATAATTAATATTTTTATGATATTAACTCTAGTTTTACCTAAATACTGTAATTTTAACCGATAAAATGTATATGTTAAAGTCGAAAAAATATATACAAAAATTTTAAAAAGTAGTATAATCGACAAGAAAACATAATGTGAAAATTATTACATGGGCATTTTTATTTATTATTAACAAAAGTTTTAATAAATTCAAGAGATGCAACAGTGACTTTTGTTGGATTAGAATAAATGCAAAATTCAATAAAAATATAAGATAAGGAAATTACGAGAATAGAAATGATAAATTTAGCTGATGGAATTAACATAATATTACAGAGCTTAATGTTAATATTAATTCCTAATTTTTGTACAAACTATAAAAATAGTAAACTTAAACTGTTATTTTTAACAGGACTTTTTTGTTTTATTGTTACAATAACAACATATATAATAGGAAATTCAAGTCTGGGAACGATTATTATTCATGTAGTGCTGATATTGACAGGAATTTTTGTATTTAGAAAGGATTCATTAGGAGCAACCATTGCTATATCTATAGTATATTTATGTATAATTATTAATACACTTATTATGTCTAATTTGTTTTTAGGATATTTTCAATATAAAATACCAA
Source organism: uncultured Clostridium sp. (assembly GCA_900547475.1). GTDB lineage: Bacteria > Bacillota > Clostridia > Clostridiales > Clostridiaceae > Clostridium. The sequence goes on from URGW01000001.1 coordinate 30,183, forward strand.
CTGAGTATTTTGAAATGGGATATATAATATTTATATATTTGCCACACTATCTAATGGATATTGTTATACTATTAAGAAAAGATTTAATTTATAAAATTTATTTATTAATTAGGAATAAAAACATATCTATAATGACATTAATAATAACTACTGTTATGGCAGATTTTATAATATCTTTTAATTTTATAATGCATGATTTAGATAATCCAGTATTTAAAAATGTTATGTTTATGTTAATGGGATTATTCATTATAGGGATTACTTTTTATTTTGCCAATATTGATAAGAAGTCAAAAGAAGTTTCTTTACTAAATAAAGAGTTACAAGAAAAAATAAATGATTTAAAAAAAGTAAAACATGATTATGGTGCTCAAATTTCATATTTATATGGAATGCATCTTATGGGAAAATACGATAGACTTGGAGAATCCTTAAAGTCAATTATAAATGGATATGATAATATTATATCAGAAATAAATATATCTAATAATGATTCAATTATTTCTATGGTAGTTAATGGTATTAATCATAAAGGTATTAATGTATTAGTTGATGATCAAGTATCATTAGAAGATATAGGCATGTCTGAAATGGAAATACAGAGAGTAGTTTCAAATATATTAAGAAATTCTATTACAGCTATGGATGAAAAAGGATTAATTTCAATTAGAACATACTATGGAATTAATAATATTTTTATAAAAATACAAAATAATGGACCTAAAATTGATGATGGAATAATAGATAAAATCTTTGAAGTTGGATTTACTACAAAGGACAATAAGTCTAAGGAACATGGATTTGGATTAGCTATTGTTAAAGAAATAGTAGAAAGACATAATGGAAAAGTAATAGTTTCTAGTAATGAATCAATTACAGAATTTATAGTGAAAATACCTAGAAAATTAACTTAAATAAAAATATTTTATTAGAGAAAATATTGATAAATTTATTTAGTAGTTTATGTAGAAAAAAGAAGAAAAATGTATTTACAAAGAAACGTTTACATGATATAATTTAATTGTACTATAAAAAAGGGCATGTAACCAAATGAAATTTTGGGCATTAGCCATAACAAAAATATGCTATTTTGCATAATTTTTGTTATGGCTTTTTTGCATCTTAAATTCCAAAAAATAACAATTTAATTATTAAGAAAGAGGGATAAATAATGAAAAGAACAAAATTAAATTCAATTTTAGCTAAAGTAGTTACAACATCATTTATATTTACTACTTTACCAACCGCTACTTTTGCAGAGGTTGTTAATGATAATAAAGAATTAGTAAAATTACAAGTTAATATTCCTACTGTAAGTCCTACACCACATAATATTGAAGGATCAGGGGAAGGATTTATTCTTACTGAAAAAGTAAATATAGTTGGACAAAATCAAGCTGATCAAGATGCTATAAGAGAATTAGTACAAGCATTAAAAGAATTAGGTATAGAAGTTAATAATGATTTTGATGAAAATGCAACTACAATAATAATTGGAGAAGATGATGATAATATTGAGGAGATGCATGATTTTTTTGAAGGTATCGGTAAATCAGGTGCAGAATCAATAGAAGTTAAAGAAGGATATGTACTTGCATCTAATCAAAATGAAGATGGAAAAATGACAATTGCCATTGAAGGAACCGATGAAGTTGGTACTTATTATGGAGTAAAAACTTTAAAACAACTATTAATAGAAGAAAGTGATAGAAATGTTGTTCCAGAAGTTTATGTAAATGATTACCCAACACAACATGTTAGAGCTGTAGTTGAAGGATTCTATGGAACACCATGGACACATCAAGATAGATTAGATCAATTTAAATTTTATGGTGAAAATAAATTAAATATGTATATATATGCTCCAAAGGATGATCCATATCATAGAGATCAATGGAGAGATCCATATCCACAAGAAGAAATGGCAAGAATGCAAGAACTTATAAATACAGCAAATGAAAATAAAGTTGATTTTGTATTTGCAATTTCTCCAGGTAAGGATATAGATATAAATTCAGAAGCTGATTATAAGGCACTTGTTGATAAGTGTGAATCATTATATGACATGGGTGTTAGAAGCTTTGCTATTCTTTGGGATGATATATTTACAGATGATGGGGCTGGACAAGCTGCAATAATGAATAGATTTAATGCAGAATTTGTTAAAACAAAAGAAGGAGTTAAACCTTTAATAACAGTTCCAACACAATACTGGGGAACATCAATGTTTAATGGTTCAGAAGTAAAGCCATATACAGAAGGGTTTTCTAAAAACTTAGATAAAGATATTGAAGTTATGTGGACAGGGGAACATGTTATTCCTGAGAGTGTAACTTTAGAAGATGCGGAAAAAGTAAATAGCCTTTATGGAAGAAAGATGCTTTTATGGTGGAACTACCCTGTTACTGATTATAAAGTTGATAAATTAGCTTTAGGACCAATATATAATCTTGGTAATGATTTAGCTACTAAAATTGGTGGATTTATAATAAATCCAATGGAATTTGCTGAAGCATCAAAAATAAGTATTCATACAGGTGCTGATTATGCATGGAATACAGAAGCTTATAATTATGATAAAGCATGGGATAATGCAATTGCAGATGTAGTTGGAGAAGAATTAAAAGAAAGCTTTAAGGTGTTTGCAGATCATAGTACAAAACTTGATACTGGTAGAGATGATGCACCAGAAATGAGAGCTGTAATGGATGAATTCTGGAAGAAGGTTGATAATAGACAAATTCCAGCAGCAGAATTAGAGAATTTAAAAGAAAATTTTGGGGTAATAAAATCAGCAGTAGCAGATACTCAAGGAAAATTGCATAAAGCTATGTTAGATGAAGTTGCACCACAATTACAAAAGCTTACTAATTATGCAGATGCAGCAACTACTGCAGCTGATATGGTTATAGCAATGTTAAATAGTGATAATAAATCATGGTGGGATTTAAAGACTCAACTTTCAGCACAAATAGATATTTTAAATGAATCAAAGGCAATTATATCAGATAAGGTTTTAGATGACTTTGTTAAACAAGCAAATTCAAAGACTGACTCTATGTATTTTGAAGGTGTATTAAAAGATCAAGTTAAAACTTATAGCTATTCAGGAAGTGTATCTGAAAATATTTCTTCATTAAAGTTTGAAGAATGGTACAATGGAAAAGCTCCATATGAAGTTTCAAATATGTTTGATGGTAAGTTAGATACAGCATATAGATCTGCTAATAATGTTAAGGCTGGAGATGAAATAGTTGTAGACTTAGGAAAAGTTGAAAACTTAAATAATATTTATATGTTAATGGGAAGAACTTCTCATGATACTGCAATTATGAAGGGAAATGTTCAAATTTCAGTAGATGGAGTTGAATGGAAAACTGTATTAGAAAATAATGACTTTAGAGAAGTATTTGTTGGTGATTTAAATGAAAGTGCTAGATATATTAAATATGTAGCAACAGAAGATCAAGAAAACCAAGTATATGTTAGAGAATTTATGGTAAATAAAAATACTGTAAGTGGAATTAGAACTAATGTAGAAGGTAGCTTTGAATATAATAAGAGTGTTGTTGGAAGAAATGAAGTTAATTCAGTAGTTGCTAAAGAAAAGGTTACTTTAAAAGTAGGAGACAATATAGGTCTAGAACTTCCAGAATATAAATATGTAACATCAATAAATGTTAATAGTAATGTTAAAGGAAATGTTGAATATACAATTAATGGAATGGATTGGTTTGTATTAGGTGAAGTAAATGGAGAAACTACTTTATCTCTAGAAAAACCACAAGTTGTTAAACAAGTTAGATTTGTTGCTACTGAAGAAAAGTCTACTAAGAACTTTACAATGGACTTAGTAATTGAAGGAAAAGGTGAAGAATCAGTTACAACAAATAGAAATGGTAGTGGGGAGTACAAAGATTTAAATGCAATTGTTGATGGAGATGTAGACTCAAGCTTTATTTCATCAGGTGCTTTAAAGCAAGGAGATTATTTCACTTTAAACCTTGGAAAAGTTACTAATGTAAGAAATATTCAATTCATTGGAGATAGAAACTTTGGTGGAGATAGAATAAGAGAAGGTAAAGTTGAATATTCTTTAGATGGAGAAACTTGGACTGAAATTTACAATGGAAATATTTCAGAACAATTTAGAATGTTTGATTTAGATTTTAATGCACAATATGTAAGAGTTACAGCAACTGCTGGAACAGATTCATGGGTTAGAATGTCTGATTTCTCTGTAAATTCTCCAGAAGCTGAGGTTATTTTTGAATCAACTGTTAAACCAGTAAGTGATAGTCATAGATTAAATAATTTAATGGATGAAAATATTCAAACTTCTTATATCCCAAGAGCTGAAGTTAAGAGTGGAGATAGAGTAGTTTATAATATATTTGATGGTGCATTAATAAATAATATTGAAATATTCCAAAATGAAAGTACAATTTCTAATGCAAAAGTTATTGCAAGAACTTCTGATGACAGAAGAATAGAAGTTGGTACATTAGATAAAGGTTACAATGTATTTGCTATGGAAAAACCAGAAGAGATTGTTTCTATAACTTTAGAATTCCAAGATGGTTCAGGAACACCAGAAATATATGAAATAGTAACAGAAAACTTTACATTAGAGGCTATTAAAGAGTTTGCAAAATCTAATTTAGCACAAGCAAAAGAATTATTAACAAAAACTGAAGGTAAATCAGAAGAGGTTATAAATACATTAAAAACAGCATCTTCTGAAGTTGAAAATGCATTAATAGATGGTGCAAATAGAGAAGATTTATTTAAATTAAATAGACAATTAGAAAATGCTATTAAGTCATATGTAGAATATAGTGAAGAGACTAAACCAGAAGAAAATCCAGAGGTTACTCCAGGAGAAAAACCTGAAGTTAAACCTGAGCAAAATCCAGAAAATAAACCAGGAAATAAACCAGGAAATAAACCAAATAAGCTTCCTCAAACAGGAAATTCAGCTGGAGTAGCAGCTTTATTGTTAGGTATGACATCATTAATTAGTGGAGCATTTGCTTTCAAAAAGAAGAAAAAATAATATTTAAAAAAGAAAAACTTGGGAAATATTTTTATAGTATTTTCTAAGTTTTTCTTTTTTTAATTAAGTTATAAATTATTATATACATAAAAATTAATTAATAATAGAAGAAAAAACATAAATTACATGGTATAATTTTAAGGAATATAAAATAGATAGTGGGAGACGAGTCGAGATATGACATTTGACAAAATTATAATATGGTTAATGGCAATAGGAATACTTATTGGAGCTATTGACAGATTACTTAAAAATAAATTTGGATTAGGAGAAAAATTTGAGGATGGGCTCAACTCAATGGGGCCTTTAGCTCTTAGTATGGTTGGTATAGTTAGTTTATCACCAGTAATATCTAATATTTTAGGGCCAATAATAATACCTTTTTACAAATTTTTGGGTGCAGATCCAGCAATGTTTGCTTCAATTTTAGCCAATGATATGGGGGGGTATCAGTTAGCTTTATCATTAGGTGAAAATAAAGAAATTGCTTTATTTTCTGGATTAATAGTTGCATCTATGTTGGGATGTACTATAGTATTTTCAATTCCTGTTGCATTAGGCTTAATAGAAGAAAAAGATAAAGAGTTTTTTGCAAAAGGATTATTAATAGGATTATCAACTATACCGTTAGGTTCAATTATTGGCGGATTAATAATGAAAATAAATATAAAGCTACTTTTAATAAATATTATTCCTATTATTTTAATTTCCTTAATACTAATTTTAGGATTGAAATTTTTCCAAGCTACAATGATAAAAGGTGTATTATATTTTGGAAAATTTATTATGTGGATTAGCACAATAGGTTTAGCAGCAGCAGCTTTTGAGAGCTTAACTGGAGTAGTATTAATAAAAGGAATGGCACCTATTAATGAAGGAATGAATGTAGTAATAAATATTGGAATAGTTCTGTTAGGAACATTTCCTATGTTAACATTAATAATTAATTTATTGGACAAACCTCTTAGAAAATTAGGGAAATATATAGGATTAGATTCTACAAGTGTAGCAGGTATAATTTTTTCATTAGCAAATAGTATCCCTGTTTTTAAAATGTTAAAAGATATGAATAATAAAGGAAAGATAATAAATGTAGCATGGCTAGTTTCAGCCACATCAACTTTAGGTGCTCATTTAGGATTTACAGCTGGTGTTGAAACAAAAATGATAATTCCAGTGATATTAAGTAAGTTATTCGCTGGATTATGTGCAATTGTAATAGCAGTAATTTTTACAAGAGGTAGTGAGGAAAAGAAAAATATATAAAAATATAATTAAATATCTAAAGCAAAATTACACTTAACATATTATAGAAGAAATCTTAGTTATTTTATTTTTAAACTAAGCTTTCTTTTTTATTTTATATTTAATAATGAAATAAAAAGTTTAATTAACATAAGAAATAGTGTATAATATCCATTAATTAAAATTATGAAAATATATCATATTAAGAGAGGAGAATTAAATTTTGAAAAACTTTTTAGGAGATAAGTTTAAGGAATATTGGGGAATAGTTACATATGTAATAATTTTAGCTTATGCAATTTTTAATTTTAAAAATCTTATTTCTGGTGCCACGAATATAATAGGAATAATTTCACCATTTATTATAGGAATTGCAATAGCCTTTGTATTAAATTTAATTATGGTAATTTTTGAGAAGAAAATATTTAGTTTTTTAGATAATAAAAAATATATAAAGTATTCAAAATTTAAAAGACCATTATCAGTAGCTTTAACTTTTATACTTGTATTTGTGGTAATTATAGGATTAATTAGATTTATAATTCCACAGCTTATTGATAGTATATCTACATTAACTAATGCAGTACCATCATATATGAAATCATTTGAAGTATTAATAAGCAAGTATGTTAGTCATACAGAAATATTAAATACAGTATGGAATAATTTTTTATCTGCCTGGAAGGAAGTTCTTCAGTTTACTGGACAAATATTGGCATCATCGTTATCAGGTGTATTAAATATTACTTTAGGTTTTACTAGTGGATTATTTAATTTTATTATTTCTCTATTTTTTGCAATATATATGTTATTAAATAAAGAAAAATTACAATTAGGAATGAAAAAAGTTTTATATGCTTTTAGTGGAAAGAAGTTTGCTGATAAAGTAATGTATTTGGGAAAAATATCAAATGAAGCTTTTTCTAATTATATTGGTGGACAATTTATAGAAGCAATTATTATAGGAGTTTTATGCTTCATAGGAATGATTATATTAAATATGCCATATGCATTACTTATAAGTGTTATAATATCAGTAACAGCTTTAATACCTATTTTTGGAGCATTTATAGGGACTATACCTTCAGCTTTTATAATTTTAATAATAGATCCAATGAAAGCTCTTTGGTTTATATTATTTATAATTATACTTCAGCAAATAGAGGGGAATTTAATTTATCCTAAAGTTGTAGGGGGATCCATAGGATTACCACCGATATGGGTAATATTAGCTATGGTTATTGGAGGAAATACATTTGGACTTATAGGAATATTATTAGGTATACCTATATTTTCTGTAATATATAAGGTATTTAAGGATATTGTAGATAAAAGATTAAATAATAAAGATATTAAAATTACGAATTAATAAGAAAAAGTAATTAAAAAAGAAATGTATTAGGATTAAATATAATTAGTATTTTTAATAAAAGTATTAGATTAAGGTATTTAAAATAAATATTAAAGATTAAGCCACTAGGAAATAAAATTCTTAGTGGCTTAATCTTTAAATTTTACGTTCTACGTATTTATGACGTAAGTGGCACTTACAATTTTTATTATATCTTTCAATAATAATAGATCGATCAAATAATTTAGATACCTTTATATAGAAGAAAGTAATTACTATAATTAATACACAAAATCCATAAATATAAATTCCTCTAAAATTAATATTTTCAATAATAAACCCACCAATAAAATTACCTATAGCACAAGCTAAACTATTAACTAATAGTTTTACTCCAGCAAAAACATCTCTATTATCAAGTTCAATGTGGCTCATCATAGAGCTATCTAAAGAAGAGCCAACAAGGCAGGCAAAAGCAGATCTGCTTATCAACATAATAATAAAAAATATTTTTGAAATATTAAAGCTTAATAAAATCATGCTTGTAGCTAGTGATATTAGAGATACTATTTCAAATGTTTTTATACTAAATTTTTCGATTATGATTGGCATAGTTAAAATTCCAACCATATTTAATGTGGTTATAATAAAGCTTATTATTGATATATATGTATTACTTAAACCAAATTGGGTTTTTAAAATTAAGTTATTATAGGGCCAAACAGCGCTTCCACCTATAGCAATTATAAAAAGGAATATTGCAAAAATACGCATAGATTTATGTGATTTTAATAAAGTTATAGTGTTACTTATTGAGTTTTTTAATATTCTATCATCTGCTTTAATTCTTTTGTCTCTAGGAAGTAAGAACAATCTTAAAGTAAAAGCAATGAAAATTAAAATTATTGATAAAAAGAATAATTTTCTATATCCTATGTTTTCAAACAGTGGAATTTTATTTATATTTCCTGCAAGTAACCCTCCAAGGGTTGATGCAATAAAGTTAATTGAAGACTTATAACTATAAGCACAACATTCTTTATCAGGTGTTGTATATGAATATAATAATTGAAGTTCTGTAACTTGTATAAAACATAAGCCTATATTAATTAAAATTTGAGAAATTAAAAGTAAAAAAAAGTTTGTAAATAAGATATAAGAACCTATGCCTAAAGCACTTAGAAGACAACCCAATAGCAAAATAGTTTTTCTGCCTAATATATGCATAAAAGGTCCTAAGAAAAATCCAATAATTGAAAATAATGAACCTATAGAAAAAATAAGTCCTATTTTATCTGAAGGAATATTAATATCATTTAAATAAAGAATTTGTAAGAAGCTATATATTCCAAATGCAAATGCTAAGGCTAACTCACTTAAGACCATTATTTGGACATTTCGTGAGAATGTAGTATAAGTTTTAAGTGTTTTAAATTCTTTCATAGCATATACCTCTAAGTAATTTTAATTTTAAATGTTTCTATGTTTAGGATAAGCTATATTTGTAAATTTTATGTGTTGTAAATAACAAGAGAGTTAATTAAAAATATGTATAAAATCATAAAAAATAAAATTATATATAAAAGATATAAGAATAACTGGATAGTTTAAGGGTAAATATAAATATGGAGGTGATTGAATTGGTAACAAAACAAAGAAATACTAAAAAGAAAATGGCATCCTTAGGACTTAAAAAGGATAGTAATGGAGATTATACATATATAGATCCAAGTGATACAACATCAGAATTTGTACCAGTTAGAAAAAGAAAACAAACAAAAGAAAATAAAGCTTAAACTATATAATTTAATAGTGAGTTCTTTATAATATAAAAGGTTGAAATATAGTTTTTTTCTATGTTTGACCTTTTTTTTTGCTAATAATCGTTTATCTATATAGTACTATAACATTATTTAATAGTTTTATGAAGGAATTAAACTTGATTTTAGATAGAATACTTAGTAAAAAAGCTAAAATTTTAGTATTAAAAAATATAATAATAAAATATTTATTATCTTAATTAATATCATCGTAAATGATGAAAAAAGAAAAAATAAATCCAATAAATACTATAATTTATGTGATATTTTTCGGGTATTTATAAAAAATATTTAATATTATAATGAAAACATATACATTTTGGCTATATTTTTGTTTAAAAATTATAAATTAAAATTTATATAAAGGGATGGAATAGAAATGATAAAGATAAATTTACATGGAAAATGGAATTTTCAATTAGATGATGATAAAACAGGAATTAATGATGAATTATTTAAAAAAGAGTTAAATGATACAATTATTTTGCCAACAACAACATCAGAAGCAAAGAAGGGGAAAATAAATACTAATAGGGAAGTGAGTTTTCTTACTGATTTATATAAATTTGAAGGCTTTGCATGGTTTTCTAAAGAGATAGAATTTACAGAAAATTATAGTGATAGTTATATAGAATTAGTTATGGAAAGAACAAGAGTAACTCATCTTTGGATAGATGATAAATATGTAGGTACTTATAATAGTTTATGTACTTCACATCATTATGATATTACTTCTTACATAAGCAAAAATAAACATAAGATAACAATAATGGTTGATAATACTTCATATCCAACAAAAGGTGGACATATGACTTCACCAGATACTCAAACAAATTGGAATGGTATAACAGGAGAAATTTCAATAAATATTACTAATAAGACAAGATTATCTAATGTTAAGTTTTATCCTAACATAGAAGATAAAACTGTTACGGTAAAAGGAAATATTTTAGGTGATAAAATTGATAAAATTTCCTTAATAGCATTTGATTATAATAAAACATTTGAGAAACAAAGTTACAATATAAATAATAATTCTTTTGAGGTTAAGTATTTTATGAGTGAAGATGTAGAGTTTTGGAGTGAATATAATCCACATACTTATAAAATGGAAATTAGAATTGAAAAAGATAAGCAAATTTTAAATGAAGATATATATTCCTTTGGAATGGTTTCTTTTAAAACTAACGAAAAGAAATTTTTGATAAATGGAAAAGAAACATTTCTTAGGGGGAAACATGATGGACTAATCTTTCTACTTACAGGCTATGCACCAACAGATATAGAAAGTTGGATAAAAGTTTTAAAGACATCAAAGGAATATGGTATTAATCACTATAGATTCCATACATGTTGTCCACCTAAAGCAGCCTTTGAAGCAGCTGATATGCTTGGTATTTATATGGAGCCAGAATTACCTTTCTGGGGAACAATAACTAAAGAAGATGATGAAAATCATGATGCAGCAATGCAAGCTTATTTAATTGAAGAAGGATATAGAATGTTAGATGAATTTGGTAATCATCCTTCTTTTGTTATGATGTCTTTAGGTAATGAATTATGGGGGAGTAAGGAAGCTTTAAATTCTATTATTAAGGGATATAAAGAATATGATAATAGACATCTTTATGTACAAGGATGTAACAATTTCCAATGGGCTCCATGTATTTTAGAAGAGGATGATTTCTTTAGTGGAGTTCGTTTTTCTAGAGATAGATTATACAGAGGTTCATATGCAATGTGTGATGCACCACAAGGCCATATTCAAACAGATGCTCCAAATACAAATCATAATTACGATGAAATCATAAGGCCATCAGCAAGTAAGAAAGGTTCAGCAGGTGAAGTAGGAGTTAAACAAATTCAATATGGAACAGGAGTAAAAGAAGTAATTGTATCTGAAACAGAAGAGTTTATTCCTAATGTTCCTGTTATCTCACATGAAATTGGCCAATATGAAACTTTCCCTAATTTCAAGGAAATAGATAAATATACAGGAGTATTAAGAGCAAGGAATTTTGAAGTATTTAAAGAGCGATTAGAAGAAAAAGGCTTGATTGATAAGGCAGATATGTATTTTAAAGCTTCTGGTAAATTAGCTGCAGATTGTTATAAAAGAGAGTTAGAAACTGCATTTAGAAGTAATGAGTTAGCTGGATTTCAATTATTGGATTTGCAAGACTTTAGTGGGCAAGGAACTGCTTTGGTTGGAATTTTAGATGCTTTTATGGATAATAAGGGAATAATATCAGAAGAGAAATGGAGAGAATTCTGTTCGGATTGTGTATTGCTTGGAGAATTTTCAAAATATGTCTGGAACTCGAAAGAAGAGTTTAAATGTAATATAAAAATTACAAATTATAAGAAAGAAATGAAATCTGATATTATAATAAAAGCAGAACTTTTAAGTGATACAGAGGCTGTTTGGAGTAAAGAAATACAAATAAATAAACTTCATATTGGAGTTAATAATTTAGCTAGTTTAAGTTTTAAATTACCTGATTGTAAAATACCACAAAAATATATATTAAAATTATCTAGTACTACTTTAAGTATTTCAAATCATTATGATTTATGGGTATATCCAATAGTACCAGAAATAGATAATAAAGATATTCTTATTACAAATAATTTAGATGAGTTATTGAATGGTATTTCAAATAATAAAAATATTTTATATTATCCAGGTGAAGATGAAATTTTAAATTCTATAGAGGGAACTTATTGTACAGATTTCTGGTGCTATCCAATGTTTAGATCTATTTCAGAGAGTATGGGTAAACCAATTCCAGTAGGAACTATGGGGTTATTAATAAATGAAAAACATCCAGCGTTAGAAAATTTTCCATGTGAATTTTATTCAACACAACAATGGTGGCACATTGTTATGAATTCTCAATTATCAATTTTAGATGATGTAAAAATACATCCAATTGTACAAATGATTGATAATTTCGAAAGAAATCATTTGTTAGGATTAATTTATGAATTTAAGGTAAATGAGTCTAATATATTAGTTTGTACTTCACCACTTGAGGATATAAAGGATAGTAGAGAATCACAATGGCTTAGATATAGTTTAATTGAATATATTAAATCAGATAATTTTAAACCTGAAAAAACTATAGATATTGATATGTTAATAAAAAAACGAATGTAAATATATGTATTAAAAGAGTTTTAAAAATAGAAATTCCTGTGCACATAAAAGCTTTAGTGCACAGGAATTTTTGTAATAAACAAACTAGTACCTTAACTTTATAAGTTTATTTTTAGTTTATAATTTAGTATTATTATAAAAGTAAAAATCTATTTATAGGAAATCATTTAATTAAGTAGATTTTATTTAATGATAATTTTTTAGACAAAATTTAATTTTATTAATACTAAAGGCAGGAATATTATGATTAATATATTAGTTGTTGAAGATGATAAACATACAAGAAAATTATTAGAAACTATTTTAAAAAGAGAAGGATATTTAGTTTTAAAGGCTGAGGATGGAATAAAGGCAATGGAAGTATTAGATAATCATCATGTAGATTTGATTATTTTAGATATAATGATGCCTAATATGGATGGGTATGAGTTTGCACAGGAGCTTAGAGATGCAGATTGTATGATACCTATACTTATGGCAACTGCAAAACAACTTCCAGAAGATAAAAAAAGAGGATTCATAGTAGGAACAGATGATTATATGACAAAACCTATAGATACAGAAGAAATGCTTTTAAGAATTAAAGCACTTCTAAGAAGGTCACAAATTGCAAGTGCTAGAAAACTTACAATTGGAAAAGTTATTTTAGATTATGATACCTTAACTGTAACTCGTGAAAATGAAAAGCAAACACTTCCTCAAAAAGAGTTTTATTTATTATATAAGCTTTTATCTTATCCAGATAGAATTTTTACACGTATTCAGTTAATGGATGAAATTTGGGGAATGGAAACTGAAAGTAGTGATACTACAGTAAATGTTCATATTAATAGGCTAAGAAAGCGTTTTGATTCTTACCCTGAATTTGAAATAATTTCAGTACGAGGTTTAGGATATAAGGCGGTAAAAAATGATGAATAGAATACTAAATAAAATAAGTAAAAGAATAACATTATCAATGCATTTTGGAATTTCTATATTTATTATTAATTTAATAACTACATGTATTACTGCTGGTTTAATGTATCTATTATTTTCTATAGGTATTTTAAATGAAAATAATATTAATAGTAAGATGGTATTACCTATAATAACATTAGTTTCTTGCATGTTAGTAGGGGTTATAGTATCATCTTGTTCAAGTAGAGTTGTATTAAAAAATATTAGAGAGTTTATTGAAGCAACTGAGAAATTATCTCGTGGAGATTTTTCTGCACGTTTAAATATAAAGAAACCACCTGAATTTCAAATATTATCTAAAAATTTTAATGCTATGGCAGAAGAGTTGGGTGGAATTGAAGTGTTGCGTACAGATTTTATAAATAATTTTTCCCATGAATTTAAAACTCCAATTATATCAATTAAAGGTTTTGCAGAAATTTTAAAGGACGATGATTTATCTAAGGAAGAAAAAAATGAGTATCTAGATATAATTATAGAAGAATCTAAAAGATTATCTTCTCTTGCTACAAATGTATTAAATCTTTCTAAAATAGAAACTCAAGTTATATTACATGACATACAAAGATTTAATATTGGAGAGCAAATTCGTCAAAGTATTCTTTTATTAGATTCAAAATTTCAAGCTAAGAATATTTTATTAGATATTAATATTGAAGATTGTTATATAAATGGTAATAAGGAAATGTTAAATCAAGTATGGGTAAATCTATTAGAAAATGCTATTAAATTTAATAGAGAAAATGGTATAGTTAGTGTTAATATCAAAAAGAAAGAAGAAAATATTTTTATAAATATTTCAGATACAGGTCGTGGAATTTCCAAGGAATTTATTCCTAAAATATTTGATAAATTTTATCAAGTAGATACATCTCACTCAACAAATGGTAATGGTTTAGGTCTTGCTATAGTTAAGAAAATAGTAGAGTTACATAATGGAACAATAAAATGTGATAGTATTGTCTCAAAAGGAAGTAAATTTACAATAATGTTACCTATATAATAAAATATATTAAGGGTCATACTCAGTTTAAAGAGAGTATGGCCCTTTTTAGTTATAAGTTAGTAGGTAATCAATAAATTCAATTGAACTCAATAAAAAAATATATTATTTAAAAATTCTATGGTAGTTTATTTTCAGTTAATCTTTACAATTTATCATGTAATCAAGACAACAAGGAGGGAGATTGAATATATGTTAAAAATATTTAAGAATTTTAAGGGAAAAGAATGGATATTATTTGCCATTAGTATAATATTTATAGTTTCACAAGTATGGCTTGATTTAAAATTACCAGATTATATGAGCGAAATTACAAAACTTGTCCAAACACCTGGAAGTGAAATGAGTGAAATTTTAACTTCAGGGGGATGGATGTTGCTTTGTGCATTAGGAAGTTTAGTAGCTTCAATTATTGTTGCTGCTTTAGCGGCAAAAATAGCTGCAAACTTATCTGCAAGACTTAGATTTAAGATGTTTGATAAAGTACAGTCATTTTCTATGGAAGAAATAAATAATTTTTCTACAGCAAGTTTAATAACACGTTCTACAAATGATATTACTCAAATTCAAATTTTTATAGTTATGGGATTACAAGCATTAGTAAAAGCACCTATACTTGCAGTATGGGCAATATTAAAAATTGTAGGTAGAAACTGGCAGTTGTCATTAACTGTAGCTGCTGCTGTAGTTTTATTAATTATTATTGTAGTTATTTGTATAGTATTAGCTCTTCCAAAGTTTACAATACTTCAACAATTAACAGATAATTTAAATCGTGTTTCAAGAGAAAATCTTTCAGGTATTTCTGTTACTCGTGCATATAATGCAGAAAAATATCAAGAAGATAAATTTGAGGTTGCAAATAATGATCTTACAAAGGTTAACTTATTTACTAATAGAGTTATGGCAACGATTATGCCAAGTATTACTTTTATAATGAGTGGAGTTAGTCTTGCAATTTATTGGGTGGGGGCAATATTAATTCAAAATGCAGCTCTTCCAGATAAGATGGGATTATTTTCTGATGTTATAGTATTTTCTTCATATGCAATGCAGGTAATAATGGCATTTATGATGCTAGTTATGGTATTTATTTTAATGCCACGTGCTACTGTAGCCGCAAAAAGAATTAATGAAGTATTAGATA
Organism: uncultured Clostridium sp.; assembly: GCA_900547475.1. Lineage (GTDB taxonomy): Bacteria > Bacillota > Clostridia > Clostridiales > Clostridiaceae > Clostridium. Next base: position 45,925 of record URGW01000001.1, read on the forward strand.
CGAAAGCAACAATAAAAAATGGTACAATAACACAATCACCAATTGGAGTGCTTGGAGAAGTAGAATTTAAAAATGTAAGTTTCAAATATCCAGATGCAGATGATTATGTTATAAAAAATATTAGTTTTAAAGCTAATAGGGGAGAAACAATTGCATTTATTGGAGCAACAGGTGCAGGAAAAAGTACATTAATTAATCTTATTCCACGTTTTTATGATGCTACAGAAGGTGAGGTATTAGTTGATGGAATTAATGTAAAAGAATATGATCAAAAATATCTTAGAAATAAGTTAGGATATGCTTCTCAGAAAGTTACTTTATTTGAGGGTACAGTTGAATCAAATGTAGCCTTTGGAGAAAATGGAAAAGCTGAAATCACAAAAAATGATGTTGTTTATGGTGTGTATGCAGCACAAGCATCTGAGTTTGTAGAAAAATTAGAGGGTGCATATGATGCACATATTTCAGAAGGTGGAACTAATCTTTCTGGAGGTCAAAAACAACGTATATCTATAGCAAGAGCAATAGCACGTTATCCAGAAATATTAATTTTTGATGATTCTTTTTCAGCACTTGATTATAAAACAGATAGTAAACTTCGTAAGTTCTTAAAAAAGGAAAGCATAGGAACAACAACACTTATAGTTGCACAAAGAATTAGCAGTATAAAAGATGCAGATAAGATTATTGTATTAGAAGATGGTAAAATGGTTGGTATTGGAACTCATGATGATTTAATGAAAACATGTAATGTATATAAAGAAATTGCATATTCACAACTTTCAAAAGAAGAGTTAGTTTCAGATAAAGAGGTAGCTTGTTCAGAAGTTGCAAAGGAGGAGGTTGTATAATGAGTAAAAAGAAAAAATCAGAAAAGAACTTAGGTAAACTTATAACTTATTGTAAAAAATATATTCCAGTAATAGTTATTGCACTTATTAGTGCAATAATAGGAACTGTATTATCTTTAATTGGCCCAGATAAACTTTCAGAAATGACAGATATAATTACAGAAGGAATAATGACTAGTATTGATTTAGAAAAAATAAAATCTATAGGTTTAATATTAGTTGCTATTTATGTTATTAGTGCCATTTTAACTTTTACTCAAGGATATATTATGGCAACTGTTACTCAAAAGGTTTCTAAAAGATTAAGAAGTGATATTTCTAAGAAAATAAATAAATTACCTATGTCATATTATAATAATAACACTACTGGTGATTTGCTTTCTCGTGTTACAAATGATGTAGATACAATAGGACAAGCTTTAAATCAAAGTGTAGGAACATTAATAAGTGCAATATGTTTATTGTTTGGATCTTTAATTATGATGTTAAAGACAAATATTATAATGACAGTAGCTGCAGTTTTATCTACTATGATTGGATTTGGATTAATGATGATTATTATGAAAAATTCACAAAAGTATTTTAAAAGTCAACAAGATTATCTAGGTAAAATAAACGGTCATATTGAAGAGGTATATTCAGGTCATACTGTTATTAAAGCATATAATGCAGAAAAACAAATGGATATTAAATTTAGAGATTTAAATTCTAGCCTTAAAAATAGTTCCTTTAGAGCACAGTTTTTATCTGGCCTTATGATGCCTATTATGGTTTTTATAGGTAATTTAGGTTATGTTGTAGTTTGTGTAGTTGGTGCAGCACTTGCAATGAATGGAAATATTTCATTTGGGGTAATTGTAGCATTTATAATGTATGTTAGATATTTTACGCAACCTTTAGCTCAAATGGCACAAGCTGTACAAAATTTACAATCAGCCGCTGCTGCAAGTCATCGTGTATTTGAATTTTTAGAGGCAAAGGAAATGGAAGATGAAAGTCATAAAACACTTTCACTTGAAAATGCTAAAGGAAAAGTAGAGTTTAAAAATGTTAAGTTTGGATATGAAGGTTCAGATAGAATCATAATCAATAATTTTTCTGCAATTGCAAAGCCAGGTCAAAAAGTGGCTATTGTTGGACCTACAGGAGCTGGTAAATCCACATTAGTAAATTTATTAATGCGTTTTAATGAAATAAATAGTGGAGAAATTTTAATTGATGATATTTCTACGAAGGATTTAACAAGAGAGAATATTCATGATTTATTCTGTATGGTGCTACAAGATACATGGTTATTTGAAGGTACAATTAGAGAAAATCTAGTATACAATAAAAATAATGTTTCTGATGAAGTAATTAAAAATGCATGTAAAGCAGTTGGATTAGATCATTTTATTGAAACATTGCATGAGGGATATGATACTATTTTAAATGATAAAGTTAACTTATCTGCTGGTCAAAAACAACAGCTTACAATTGCAAGAGCAATGATTAAGGATGCTCCAATGTTAATTTTAGATGAAGCTACAAGTTCAGTCGATACAAGAACAGAACTTTTAATTCAAAATGCAATGGATAAACTTATGGAAGGTAGAACTTCATTTGTAATTGCTCATAGACTTTCAACTATAAAAAATGCTGATGTTATTCTTGTATTAAAGGATGGAGATATTTTAGAGAGTGGAAATCATGATGAACTTATTGCTAAGAATGGATTCTATGCTGAATTATATAACAGTCAATTTGATCAAGCTGCTTAAATTAAACTTATATAATAATGATAATATGAAAAATCCTGAAATTTATTATAGAAAATAATATCATTAATTTTTTAAGTACTCAAGAATTACTAAATCATAATATATTAACAATTATAACTATAAACAAATAGTAATATTGAATAACTATAAGGAATAAAATATTATATAAAAAATTATATAATATTAAGGATAAAGGAAGGATTTTAATGGATAATTTAGTATTCAACATATGTGAAAGATATGAAAAGGGAAGTAAATTAAGAAGAAATGGAGAAATTCCATGTATTATTTATGGAAATGATCGAAATAAATCTTTAGCTGTTAAAATGACTAAAAAAGAAATGATTAGATTATTAAAATATCCTAAGAGTTCAATTGTATCTTTAAAGTTAAATGGAATTTTAAAGAAATGCATAGTTAAGGAAACTCAACAAGATGCTTTTGGAAAGATAATTCATATAGATTTTCAAAGTATAAATAAAGGGGATGTAGTAAAGTTAAAAATTCCAATAAATTTTGTTGGACAAGAAGTCTTAGGGTCTAAAGGTTTATTATTAGAGTCTTTTATTACAGATGTTGAATTACAAGGGGAAGCTGATAAATTTCCAGATTCATTAACTGTAGACTTATCAAATTTAGAAGAAGGAAGCCAAATTTTAGTTAAGGATTTATCTATACCAAGTGAAATTGTATTAGAAAGTAATCCTGACTTAGTAGTAGCTAAAATAAGTTATAATTCTGGTAATAAAGATAGAAATGAAGAGCAAATAGAATAGTAGTAATTTATTATTTTAAATAAATTAAGTTAAGAAGGCTTTTGTAAAGAAATATTTTTACAGAAGCTTTTTTAATACAGTAAAAATACGCTAATTTATATAAAAATTTTGCAATTATATATTATTTACTATAAAATTTTAAATAACTATTGACTCTATAGTTACTATAGACTTTATCATGATTAAAGGAATAAAATATGGAGGTAAAATCATGATAAAAGAATTTTTTAAATATGCACTTCCTTCAGCTTTAGCAATGTTTGTTTCATCACTATATACAATAGTTGATGGGATTTTTGTTGGACAAGGTGTTGGAGACTCTGCCTTAGCAGCAGTTAATATAGTTATGCCATTTACTATAATGCTATTTGGTATTGCAACTATGTTTGCAGTTGGTGGAGGCGACCTTGTATCAAAGAATATAGGGAGCAATAATAAAGATAAAGCAATAAAGATATTTAGACAAGTTTTTAAATTTTTATTAATTTTAAGTGTAGCTATAAGCTTAGTTTCTATAGTATTTTCAAAAGAAATAGTAAAAATATTAGGTGCTACAGATAATTTAGTTCCATTAGCTTCAACTTATTTAAAATATTATAGTTTATTTTGTATTCCTAATTTAATAGGAATTGCTTTAAATAGTTTTGTTAGAAATGATGGTAGACCAAAACTTGCAATGGTATCTACTTTGTCAGGGGCAATAACTAATATAGTTTTAGATTATATATTTATATTTCCATTAGGAATGGGAATAAAAGGTGCTGCTATTGCAACAGGACTTGGACAAATAGTAACTATAGCTATATTAATACCTCATTTTATAAGTAATAAAGGAGTTTTAAAATTTGGAAATATTAGATTAGAAAAAGAAATAATAAAGGAATTTATAAATATAGGTTTTCCATCTTTCTTTGCAGAAGTAAGTTTTTCTATAATAATATTTTTTATGAACTTAGCATTAGTTAACTATGGAGGAGAAATTTCTTTATCATCATTTGCAATAATTAATTATATAACAACTAATATATATATGGTATTATTAGGATTATCACTTGGTGTACAACCCTTGTTAAGCTATAACTATGGTGCAAAAAAATCTGATAAAATGTTAGAATACTACTCAATAACAATGAAAACAGCATTTATAGTAAATATAGTATTTATAGGTATATGTTTTATATTTGGAAAAAGTATGATATCAATTTTTACTTCAGATCCAACAATTGCTAATATGGCATACATAGGTTTAAATTTAATAAATATTGCATTTATTATGGTAGGATTCAATTTAACAAGCACAGTGTATTATCAGGCAATAAGTATACCTAGGATTTCAAATATTTTTTGTAGTTGTAGAAGTATATTAATACTTCCTATATCTCTATTTATTTTATCTAAATTGGTGGGGATTAATGGTATATGGATTAGTTTATTTATTTCTGAGTTGCTAACTTTTATTATATTAAGGTATTCTGTTAATATTAAGTCTTATACTATAAAGGCTATTGAAAATTCGAATTAACTTAGGAGAGTTTTAAGATGGAAACTTATTTTTCAGTTGGAGAAATATCTAAATTGACTAATGTTCCAATTCAAACATTAAGATATTATGATAAAATGGGGCTTCTTAAGCCTGCGTACATAAATGAACAAAATAATTATAGATATTATTCATTAAATCAATTTATAAAGATTGATTTATTAAAGCAGTGTAAACTTATAGGATTATCACTAAAAGAAATAGAAGAACTATTAAAAAATGAAATATCAGTAGATTCTATGTTAAAATTAATTGATCAGCAAAGAAAAGTGTTAGATGAAAAAATAAAGGAACTTGAAGTTGTTAAATCATATATTAACTTTTTAGATGATAGATTAAAAGAAACTAAAGAGGTTGAAGAAAATAAAATCTTTATTAAGTATAATGATGAAAGAATAGTTAAAAAATATGAATGTATATTAAGAGATGAAAAAGATATAGAATTAAACTTGAGAAAAATTTTACTTAAATCAGAAAAAGATAATTGGATGTTACATTCTCAGTTAGTGTTTCAAGCATCATTAGATAGGTTAAGAATAGAAAATAAAGTAGTTTATACTGCTATAATGCTTTATAAACATGAAAGTATAAGTGAAAGTAGCGAAAGCGTCATACTTCCTAAAGGTAGTTACCTTACTATGTATTATGATGATGGGTATAAAAACAATTTAAAATATTATAAAATGATGCTTGATTATATTAATAAGAATAATATAGAAACAATAGGTGATTTTAATGAATTTTCTATATTATCTAGAATAAATTCTAAAGAGTCTGAGAAATCTATAATTCAACTAGAAATACAAATTAAATAATGTTATATGATATAAATAAACCTAATGAAATGAATATTTTCTTTAGGTTTATTAGTTTTTATAAGGTAATAAAATTATTGCGTTGGAGCTAACTCTAAGTTATATTATATTAATATAAAAATTTTAATAATAAAATTAAAATATAATAAATAAAAAACAATAGAGATTAAGGGGAAGATTAAATGACAATTACAGAGGTTAGCAAAAAATATGGATTATCAGCAGATACATTACGTTATTATGAAAGGATTGGACTAATTCCACCAGTTCATAGAAATAGTAGTGGTAATAGAGATTACACGGAAGGTGACTGTAAATGGGTAAAATTTATAAAATGTCTTAGGAGTGCAGGACTTTCTATTGAAATTCTTATTGAGTATGTTAATTTATTTCAAAAAGGTAGTGATACAATTTCAGCAAGAAAGGAATTATTATTTGAGCAAAGGAAGCAAATTGCTGAAAAAGTTAACGAATTACAAGAAACTTTAAAGTTTTTAGATCAAAAGATAGATGGATATGAAGAGCGTATGTTAAAGTTTGAAGAAGAATTAAAAATTAGTGAGTAGTGAAATTAGAATATAAAAATAAAATTACATATTTAATATTGATAAATTTAGAAAAAACATATATACTAAACATGTAAAATTTATATACTCAGAGTAATTCTGAGAGAGGTTCGTAACCATCCCTCTATAAAAAACTAGGACCCCTAATAATCTTTAAAATTAAAGATATTAGGATAATTTTGTTGTAAAAATTTCAATAAAATAATACTATGTTTTGATATATGAGGGAGCTATTAAAAATAGCTCCCTTTGTTTTATGATGGAATGAACTTATAAGTTTATTCCTTTTTTTATTTACTCGATATAAATTTTATATTTATTTAGTAAAGGAGCAGATAAAAATGAAAAAGAAAGTAATAATTGATTGCGATCCAGGTATAGATGATTCATTAGCTTTAATTTTAGCATTGAATTCACCTGAACTAGAAATTGTGGGGATTACTACAGTTTCAGGTAATGTAAAAGCAGATCAAGGTGCAAAAAATTCATTAAAGGTATTAAAGCTTATGAATAGAGAAGATATACCAGTATATATAGGTGAAGAAATTCCTTTAGTAAGAGAACTTATAACAGCTCAAGATACACATGGAGAAGATGGTCTTGGTGAAACTAATTATGAAGAAGCTGATGTACAAGTTAATTATGGTGGTGTTGACTTCATTTTAGAAAATGCAAGGAAAGGTGATATAAGTATAATTGCATTAGGTCCATTAACTAATTTGGCAACAGCAATAGAAAGAGATGAAGAAGGATTTAATATGATAAATGAAATAGTTTCAATGGGAGGGGCTTTTAGATCTCATGGAAATTGTTCACAAGTTGCAGAGTTTAATTATTGGGTAGATCCTCATGGGGTTAAAGAAGTTTTTGATAAGAGTAAAGTACCATTTTCAATGGTTGGATTAGATGTTACTAGAGAAATAATATTAACACCTAATCTTATAGAACTTATTAATCAAATTGGAGGAGATGTAGCTAATTTTATTGTAGATATAACAAGGTTTTATGTTGATTTTCATTGGAATCAGGAAAGAACTTTAGGATGTGTAATAAATGATCCCTTAGCAGTAGCATATTTTATAGATAGAACTCTTTGCGAAGGTTTTACATCTTATTTAGATATAGTTACAGATGGAATTGCAGTAGGACAAACTTTAGTTGATGTAGGAAATTTTTATAGAAAAGAGCATAATGGTCGTATATTAACAAAAGTAGACTCTAAAAGATTTATGAAAATGTTTCTTGAAAGAATATTTCCAGATAGTAAAAAGAATATTGAAATAGTATTTAATAATCCTAAGTATGGAGTTAACTAAATTAAAGTATAAATAATAGGGAGATTTTACTATGAAAAAAACTAATACTTTTAAAATTACAATTATGTCTATAGCAGTTGTACTTAATATAATTGGCGCTTTTATTGCTGTAGCATTGAAGTTACCAATATTTATTGATACAATAGGAACTTTTTTATCAGCATTTTTATTTGGGCCTATTGGTGGAATGTTAACAGGAATAGTAACTTCATTAATTAATGGATTAACTTTTGACCCATACTCACTATATTTTATTCCAGTTCAAGTAATTATAGGTTTAGTGGCAGGTATATGTTATAAAAAGAATTTATTTAAAGGTAAATTTTTGATTTTAGGAATTATAATAACAACTGTAATGGGATCACTTATGGCATCATTAATTTCAGCTTTTGTCTTTGGTGGCATAACTTCTTCAGGTACTTCTTTTATTGTAATGTATTTAAAAGAGGCTGGAGTAAACATAGTAGCAAGTATATTTTCTACACAAATATTATTTGATTTATTAGATAAAAGTATTACAGTCTTACTTGTATTAACAATTTTAAAATCAGTATCTAAAAATATAAAAGTTACAAATAGAGTATAATATATATAGGGGTATGAGGTAATCATCATATTTTTATAATAATTATATTTAAATAATATATAACAGGAAGTTTTAATCATATCTAAATTATATACATAATTTAGATATGATTATTTTTTATATTTTATTGAGATACCATGAATAATTTAATATAATGATGGTAATTAATTTTAATTAAGAATAATAAGTAATAAATAAGAAAGATGTGATTATAATTGAATAATAAATTAAAAGTAGATTTAAACGATGTAATAGAATGTATAGAATTTGAAGGCGAACTATTACAACATTACTATAACAAAAAGACAGGAATTATAATTTATATAGAAGATAGTAGCACTGCAACTTATAAAGCTGATGATATACATAATTTAGACAGCTTTGAAGAATGGGAAAAAGAACTTATACTCTCTATTAATGATTTTAGAGAAAATCCAAGTGATTATATTCAGCTTCCATCTCATGAGGATATTAATGAGTATGGTATGATGATTGAGTTTTGTAATAATATAGAAGAATCAGAATTAAAAAATAAAATATTAAATAATAAAGATTCCTTTAGAGAATTAAGACAATCAATTGAAAATGAAGGTCTTATTAATGATTGGTATGATTATAGAGAAGGAGCTGAAAGAAATCTAGCTATTAAATGGTGCAATGATAATAATATAGAGTATTAAATTCAAAAAGGTTTGAAGAAAAATAATAAAACATGAAATTGATCATAATAATATAGGTTATAAATAATATTTTAGGTATAAAAAGTTTCAATAGGAAGCTTAATAATTGGAGGATTTATGAATAATACATTTTTAAAAGAACCATGGTTAAAATGGGCTATTGAAATACAAAGCATTTCCCAATGTGGATTAACATATACTAAGGATGTATATGATAAAGAACGATATGAACAGTTAAGGAATATTGCAGCTGAAATGTTAAGTTATAAAACTGAAATTCCAGTTAATAAAATTAAAAACTTGTTTTGTAACGAAGAAGGATATCAAACCCCTAAATTAGACACTAGAGCAGCAATTTTTAAAGATGGGAAAATACTATTGGTACATGAAAAAAGTGGTACTTGGTCATTACCTGGTGGCTGGGTTGATGTATTGGAGTCAATAGAATCAAATACTATAAAAGAGGTAAAAGAAGAAGCTGGTCTTGATGTTGTTGCTAAGAAAATTATAGCTATTCAAGATAGAAATAAGCATAATACTCCACTTTATCCTTATGGAATATGTAAGGTTTTTGTTCAATGCGATCTTATTGGTGGAGAGTTTGTTGAAAATATTGAGACTACAGAAATAGGATATTTTTCACTTGATAATTTACCTAACCTTTCTAATGAAAAATCTAATTTTGAGCAAATAGAGATGTGCTTTAAAGCAAAAAACGATGAAAATTGGAAAGTTCTATTTGATTAAATCTTAATTATTTTTAAAATTAAAATTTAATCAAATAGGAGTTATAATTTAATATATTTACGTATATTATAGAAGCAATAAAAAGTGATTAGTTAGTAATTACTTTCTATTGATTTTAATTATAAATTTTATTAATAAAATTATTACTAAATTCAATTCTATAAAAAATAATTTATTAAATAAAAAACTTAAGGAATTTAAAAAATTTCTTGAGTTTTTTATTTTAGAAATAGCTAATTTGAAATTCAGAGATTTTTATATATTTTACATATGTACTTAGAAAGAATGGAAAATATTTGTTGAAAATGATAAAATCATTATAATAGTGTGAAAAATATATAATATTGTTAAATATGGAGGTAAAAAATGAATATAGCGTGGATTGGAACTGGAGTCATGGGAAGTGCTATGGCTAAAAATTTATCAAAGAATGGACATAATGTTTCTGTTTTTAACAGAACAATTTCAAAGTGTGAACCATTAAAGGAATTTGGAATAGATGTTAAAGATAGTATTAAAGAATGTGTAAAAAATGCAGATGCAATATTTACTATTGTAGGATATCCAAAAGATGTTGAAGAAGTATATTTAGGTGAAGATGGAATTTTTAAATATGCAAAGGAAGGTGCTTATTTAGTTGACATGACTACTTCATCACCAATTCTTGCTAAAAAATTATATGAATTAGGTGATAAATTTCATGTTTTAGATGCACCTGTTTCAGGTGGAGATATTGGTGCACAAAATGCTACATTATCAATTATGGTAGGTGGAAATAAAGGAGATTTTGAATATATGTATAGTATATTTGAATGTATGGGTAAAAATATAATTTATCTAGGTGAAGCAGGTAGTGGACAAAACTGTAAGGCATGTAATCAAGTTGCTATAGCAGGTACAGTAGCGGCAGTAGCAGAATCAATTACCTATGCTAAAAAATCAGGTTTAGATCCTAAAACTGTTTTAGATGCTATATCAAAAGGTGCTGCCGGAAGCTGGCAACTTCAAAACAATGGGTATAAGATGATTGAAAAAGATTATGCACCTGGATTCTTTAATAAACATTTTATTAAGGATATGAAAATAGCTAAGGAAGTTATGGAAGAAAAAGGTGAAAATTTGCCTATTCTTAATAAAGTATTAGAAATGTATGAAGAACTTGAGAAAAATGGATTCGGAGATTATGGAACTCAAAGCATAATAGAAAAATATTAGTAATAGATGCAGCTGCAAGTGGAGCAGCAACTTCATTTTTAGATAGGCTTTTTTATTAAACAGACAAAAATTACTTAAGACATATGTTTGGAGCTAGTATTGTTTCATGTCGTAGAGGTGGGGCTAGTGCTGCCTTTGATCAATTAAATAAATATTTTACTATAAATGAGATGCCTATAGTATCATCTGTTTATTGGAATCAAATACATGGAAATACTCCGGAAGAAGTTGTACAAGATTTAGAAGGTATTAGAACAATGAAGGTATTAGCTAGAAATATGGCTTATTTAATTAAGTGTAAAGAAGCGGCTAAAAATGTACCACTTCCAGAATTAGTTCCAGTAGAAAGAACAAATTTTATTAGGTAAAATACAAATTAAATAATTATTGACAAAAAATAGCATCTGTAATAATATTTAATTATAATTTAATAAATCTTCAGGGCAGGGTGAAATTCCCTACCGGCGGTAAAGCCCGCGAGCTATTTTAGCAGATTCGGTGAAATTCCGAGGCCGACAGTAAAGTCTGGATGAAAGAAGATAAATGAAAATATAGTATTTTTAATTACTATATTAGTTTTGTGTATTTACGCTCTGAAATATTTTATATTTCAGAGCTTTTATATTTTCACAAAATTTATATGATTTATTTTTATAAACTTTGTTTTTTATAGTTATATTTATTAAGTATTTTTATTAAATCTAATTGTAAATAAATTAATAATATAAAAGTAATTGTAAAATAAAAGCCCTGAGTAAAAATCTCAGGGCTTTTATTTTTTGAAAGGTTTATTAAATTTAAATTAATTTCATTGTGAGGTGATAAATTTGGATGAAAAGTTTATGAAATTAGCCATTGAATTAGCTAAAAAAGGTGAAGGAAAAGTAAATCCAAATCCAATGGTTGGAGCTGTAATTGTTAAGGATGGAACTATAATTGGAGAAGGATATCATGAAAAGTATGGAGAAGGACATGCTGAAGTAAATGCATTTAAAAGTTTAAAGGAAGATCCAAGTGGAGCTACTATGTATGTGACTTTAGAACCGTGTTCTCATTATGGTAAAACACCACCATGTGTAGATAAAATAATTCAAAGTAAGATTAAGAGAGTAGTTATTGGAATGATTGATCCTAATCCATTAGTTAGTGGAAATGGAGTAGATAAATTAAAAAAGGCTGGTATAGAAGTAAAGGTTGGTGTATTAGAAGATAAATGTAAAAAGCTTAACGAGATATTTATAAAATATATATTAACTAAAAATCCTTTTGTAGTATTAAAAACTGCAATGTCTTTAGATGGAAAAATAGCAACAAGAACTGGTGAATCCAAATGGATTACTTCTGAAAAATCAAGATTAGAAGTTCATAATTTAAGAAATAAACTTTCAGCAATTATGGTAGGAGTAAATACTGTAATTAAAGATAATCCAGAATTAACTTGCAGAATAGAAAATGGAAATGATCCAATAAGAATTATTGTTGATAGTACATTAAAAATACCTATGGATTCTAAAGTATTACAAAACAAAGATGATAAAACGATAATAGCAACAACTAAAAGAGCCAATATAAATAGTATGCAAGAGTTATTAAAGAAGAATATTCAGGTGATAATTATAGAAGAAAAGAATGGACAAGTTGATTTAAGTGAGCTTATTAAAAAACTTGGAGAATTAGGTATAGATAGTATTCTATTAGAGGGTGGATCAACTCTTAATTATTCAGCTTTAGAAGAAAATATAGTTGATAAGGTAATGGTTTATATAGCTCCTAAAATTATAGGTGGAGAATCTTCTAAAACATCAGTAGGTGGGAGAGGAATAGATAAATTAAAGGATGCTTTTAAATTAAAATATATTACTACCAATATTGTAGATGAAGATATTTTAGTTGAAGGGTATATAGGTTAGGTGATGATTATATGTTTACAGGTATAATTGAAGAATTAGGTGTTATACAGGAAATTAAAAAAGGTAGTAAATCTTCAAAATTATTAATTAAAGCAAATAAGGTTTTAGAGAGTACAAAGGTAGGAGATAGTATTTGTACTAATGGAGTATGCCTTACTGTAACAGATTTAAAAATAAATAGTTTTGAAGCCGATATTATGGCTGAAACATTAAGAAGAAGTAATTTAGGAGATTTAAAAGTAGGAAGTAAAGTTAACTTAGAAAGAGCATTGACGTTACAAAGCAGATTAGGTGGTCATATTGTAAGTGGACATATAGATGGAACTGGTGAAGTTATTTCATTAGTAAAGGAAGATAATGCTACTTGGGTTACTATAAAAACTACAAATGATATTTTAAGATATATAGTTTTAAAAGGTTCAATAACAATTGATGGTATAAGTTTAACAGTTGCATATGTAGATGATAAAAGTTTTAAAGTTTCAATAATACCACATACTGCACAGGAAACTACATTATTAAATAAAACTAACGGTGATACGGTTAATCTTGAATGTGATGTTATTTCTAAATATGTTGAAAAGCTTATGGGGCTTGCACCTATGGATAAATGTAATGAAAGTGAATCAATAACAGAAGATTTTTTAAAGATAAATGGATTCTTCTAAAGTGAAAGGAAGTATGTAAATATGTATAAATTTAATACAGTTGAAGATGCGATTAAAGATATAAAGGAAGGAAAAATTATTATTGTTGTTGATAATCCAAATAGAGAAAATGAAGGCGATTTATTAATGGCAGCAGAGAAAGTTACAGGTGAAGCTATAAATTTTATGGCTAAGTATGGACGTGGACTTATTTGTATGCCAGTTGAAGAAAAAATATTAAGGAACCTAAAAATAGGACCAATGGTTGAAAAAAATACAGATAATCATGAAACTGCTTTTACCGTGGCTATTGATCATGTTGATACAACTACGGGTATATCTGCTTTTGAAAGGGCTCTAACAATTCAAAAGGTATTAGATAAAAGCTCAAAACCAGATGATTTTAGGAGACCGGGACATGTATTCCCTTTAATAGCTAAAAAAGGTGGAGTATTAGAAAGAAATGGGCATACAGAAGCAGCAGTAGACTTGCCTAAACTTGCTGGATTAAAAGGTGCTGGAGTTATATGTGAAATTATGAAGGATGATGGGACTATGGCTAGAACACCAGATTTAATAAAATTTGCAAATGAGCATAATTTAAAAATAATTACAATTAAAGACTTAATTGAATATAGAAGAAAGATGGAGGAAAAAGAAACTTTAGTAGAAAGGGTAGTAGAAACTAAAATGCCAACTAGATATGGCGATTTTAAAATGGTTGGCTTTATAAATAAGTTAAATGGTGAACATCATGTTGCTTTAGTTAAGGGTGAAATAAATGAAAAGAATGAAGTTTTAACTAGAGTACATTCTGAATGTTTAACAGGAGATGCTCTAGGCTCTAAGAGATGTGATTGTGGAGAACAATATGATGCAGCTATGAAGAGAATTGCTGAAGAAGGCTGTGGAATTTTACTTTATATGAGACAAGAGGGAAGAGGAATAGGACTTATAAATAAATTAAAGGCTTATTCAATTCAAGATAAAGGATTTGATACTGTAGAAGCAAATGAAATGTTAGGTTTTCCGGCAGATATGAGAAGTTACGATGTTGCAGCTGCAATTTTAAAAGATTTAGGTGTTTCTAAAGTTAATTTAATGACTAATAATCCAAGAAAGATAGATGGATTAGAAAGTTATGGCATAGAAATTGTAAATAGAGTTCCAATTAAAATGAATCACAACGAAAAAAATGAGTTTTACTTACAAACTAAAAAAGAAAAACTTGGACATATGCTTTAAAATTGGGAGAGTTTTATAGTAAAACTAATGGACAAGTATATTTTATATTACTTTTAGAAAAATACGGATTCAATCAAAAAAATGTAGTACAAGTTATAAATTAAAAATTATATAAAATAAATAAAAATTTAGGAGGAAGAAGAAATGAGAATATTAGAAGGAAATTTAGTGGCACAAGGGATTAAAGTAGGAATAGTAGTAGGAAGATTTAATGAATTTATAGTATCAAAGTTATTAGGTGGAGCTTTAGATGGGTTAAAGAGACATGGAGTAGAGGAAAATAATATAGATGTTGCATGGGTTCCAGGGGCATTTGAAATACCATTAGTAGCAAAGAAAATGGCTAAAAATGATAAATATGATGTAGTAATTTGTTTAGGTGCAGTTATAAAGGGATCAACTCCTCATTTTGATTATGTTTGTGCAGAAGCATCAAAAGGAATTGCAAGTGTAGCACTTCAAACTGAAAAGCCAGTAATATTTGGAGTATTAACTACAGATACTATAGAACAAGCTATAGAAAGAGCAGGTACTAAGGCGGGGAATAAGGGATATGATGCAGCAGTTACAGCTATTGAAATGGCTAACCTTTTAAAGAACTTTTAGTCTATGAAATACATTATTTTTGATTATGATGGTACTTTTCTATTGGTTGTGGTTATGGCTATGGAAATAATGATGAACTTAAAGATGCTGATTATATTATAGATAATATTAATGAAATTATTGACATAAGAGAGATATAGCTTGAATAGCTATGCCTCTTTTTCAGTGCATAACGAGATAATTAGAGGAATATTACAGGATTAAAATAGAATTAAAACATGAGAATTTAAAAATGAATTATGAGATAAGGAAAGTAATGAATGGTATTGTTATTTATAGTAGTAATTATGGAATGAAACAACAATATGCAGAAGAATTTTATATTTAAGTTGTAAATTTTAAGATCACATGTGTAATTATAGTTGATTCACGTGTGATTTTTTTTATACATATTATTAATTTAAGGTTAATTTAATGTTTATATAATAACAGGTTAATTATGATATATTATGATAGTATTAAGATAACTAATATAAAAATATCAAAAATTTTTAATGACAAATATTTAGGGGGAGCTATGATTAATAAAATAAAAAAACATAAGTTAAAACTTATAATAGGTACAAGTATTGTAGTTGTTATAGGAACAGGTACTTTTTATGCTAATACTACTAGCGGAAAAGAAAATATTAAAATTAAAATAAATGAAATATATTATTCACAATTTGAAGATGAAGAATATAAAAATCAATTTAAAGAAACTGAATATAAAAACTATAAAATACTGCATAATGAAGAATCAAAAGTAATATTACCTTTATTATTCACATATTTAGATGAGATGGAATTAAAAGCAAGTGAATTATTTTCTTATATTCCTAAATCAGAACTTACAATTCAATTAGATTTCAATAAAGATGTATTTAAGAATAGACTAAGTATAGGAGATCCTCAAAGAGATGGTGCAGGATATTATAGTAAAACATTAAATACAATATATATGAATGTTGAGGATGTATTTAGAGAAATTATCCGAGATATGCATAAAGTAGAAAAATTTGATGATGGATCATTTGTTATGCAGGCTATGAGTTTTAAAGAAAAGTTGTTTAGTTTATATTATAACCATGTAATTGAAAATTTTTTAAAGGATAATAATTTAAGTGAAGACATTTTTCCTATTTGGTTTATAAATGGACTTAAAGAGTATTATTGTTCAATGGCCGAACCAATTTATGAAACATCAATTTTTTTACCATTGAAGGAATTAGATGATAGCAATGTATGGAGTGAAGCTAGTGAAAGTGAAGAAAATTCAAGGTTATTTGCTCAAAGTACATATTTAATTCATAAAATAATTCAGATTAGTAGTGAAAGTGCAATAAATGAAATGATTGAAAAATGTAAAATTAAAACTTTTAATGAAAGTTTTAATGAAGTTATGGAAATATCTTTAGATGAATTTGAAAATGAAGTAAGTAAAAGTTATAACATATATGATAGTGAATATTATGCAATTAGTAGATCTGATTTAAATAAAAATATAGATGTTAAAATTCAATGCTTGGAAGAGTATATTAAGTATAATGATGATGATATTAGAGCTTATGAATTCTTATCTTCACTTTATGAGATTAATAGTGGATTTGAAAAGGCTGTAGATTTTTTAAAGAATAGTATTGAAAAACATCCAAAAGAAGATGGATTATGGTGGCAATTAGCTTTAATTTATGAAAATAATAATATGCCTGATTTAGCTAAAGAATGTTATGATAAAAATGCTGAGTTAAAGAATGAATAATGATTAATATAGATTGTCTAATTTAAGTATAGGATTTATGGCAATAATATATAAGGAGAAAACATTGAGATCAATAGAAAATATTTATTTTAGAAGATGAGGAGAGTAAATAATGAGAATTTTAATTGCTGAAGATGAAGATGATATAAGAAGATTATTAGCTTTAAATATGAAAAAAGAAGGTTATGATGTAATTGAGTGTAAGGATGGAATAGAAGCTTTAGAGGCATTTAAAAAGCAAGAAATCCATTTAGCTTTATTAGATATAATGATGCCTAATATTGATGGTATAACTGTAATGGAAGAAATAAGAAAATTATCTATCATTCCAATAATTTTTATAACTGCAATGTCAAGAGATACTGATAAAGTCCTTGCATTAGGATTAGGTGCTGATGATTATATAGTTAAGCCTATAAATGCAATCGAATTAACTGCAAGAGTTTCAGCTCAATTAAGGCGTTGCTATAAATATATAAAAAATAAAGAAGAATCAATTGAAATAAAATTAGGAGAATTAAGATTAAATAAGGAAAAGTTTGAAGTATATAAAAATGAACTGAAAATTGATTTAAACCCTAAGGAATTTAAAATATTAGATTTATTAATGAGCAATCCAGGTAGAGTATATACTAAAAAACAAATTTATGAAAAGGTATGGGATGAACAGTATTTTGGAGATGATAATACTCTTTTAGTACACTTAAGTCATTTAAGAGAAAAGATAGAGGAGAATCCTAAGACTCCTAAATATTTAAAAACTATAAGAGGAATTGGATATAAAGTTGAAGTGGTGAATTAAATGAGAAAAAGAAGATTTAAGTCAGGAGTTGCTAAAGAATTATTTAAAAATTATTTTATTGGGTATATTACTCTTATTTTAATAATGATTATTATGTTCGCTATTACATTTATGATATATATTACTTATTTATTTTTACCATCAACACTAAAGTATGAAGTTATTAATTACAGACTAGCAAATAACTATGAAATGATAAGTGAAAAAGATTTGAAAGAGATAAATGGATTTTTAATAGTAATAGATGAAAATAATAATATAGAATTTAGTCGAGGAAATTTAATAAAGGAGTTTGAAGAGATAACTTTAGATGACTATCTTAAGATATTAGATTTTGAGTTATACTCTGGAAAAGAATCAAGCTCTGCTATAAAGGTATTAGAAAGTATGCTAACTATGATAGATTTAGATAGCACTATAATAACTAGTGAGGAAGGAATTGAATATTCAGTTTCATATAGATTTTTAAAAGATGATACTAAGTTGGTAGTATTTGGTGTGCCTTATGAAAATATAAACAAACATAATAATTATAATCCATTAACAGGAAATAAGAATCAAATAATAGCATTAATAGTTATAAATATAATATTGCTTTTAATTATTTTATATTTATTTGCAAAGTGGGCAGCAAGAAAATTTATTAAACCAATAAATATTTTAAATAATGGAATGAAAGAAATAACTAAAGGTAATTATGGTGAATGTGTTAATATAAAAAAAGACAATGAATTTAAAGAGTTAGCAGATGGATTTAATTTAATGAGTGAAGCAATAAAACTTGAAAAAGAGGAAAATGAGAGGCTTCAACAAGAAAGAAATAAATTAATATTACATATTTCACATGATTTGAAAAACCCTATGTCAGCTGTATTAGGTTACAGCGAAATATTAACTAATTCTAATAAATTAACAGAGGAAGATAAAAATGAGTATTTAAATATAATTAATAGAAACTCAAAAAGGGCAACTAAAATTATAACAGATTTATTTGAATTCTCTTTATTAGATAGTATGGACTATAAGCTTAATACTAGAATGCTAGATTTGAATGAAATTTTAAGAGAAATTGTTGCTTATTATATTCCAGAATTAGAATCGAAAGAATTTAATTATGATTTTGATATTTCTGAAGAGGAATATTTAATTAATATTGATGAAGTTAAATTTACAAGGGCAATAAGTAATTTAATAGATAACGCTATAAAATACAATGAAAAAAGTACAACATTGTCTGTGATATCATTAAAATATGAAGATAGAATAGAAATTAGGATTTCAGATGATGGAAAAGGTATTAACAATGAGGTGAGAGGAACAATATTTGATGCATTTGTAAGAGAAGATAAAGCTAGAAGAACATCTACAGGTGGAACTGGTTTAGGACTAGCTATAACTAAGGCTATAATAGAAAAACATAATGGAAGTATAGAGTTAGTTGATGGAAGTAAAGGAACAGAGTTTAGAATAATATTGAAAAATTAATATTATAAATAGATAAGTACCAGTAAATAATACATATTTTCCAATGTATTATTTACTGGTACTATTTTATATAAAATTTTTACAGAGATATGTTTGAATGTTTTAAACATTTTAAATATTAACTATATAAGTTTAAAAAATAAAGTTAAGGATTTCCTTAGCTTTTTTGAAAAATATTTTTACAATCAAAATATTTGATTAATATATATTGACAGCTATCTTCATCTTATATATACTTACATTATACTATGTAGTTATAAAAACTACTTAAATTAGTTTGAAGAATCAGGAGGGTTAATATATGAAATTAAATTCATTGATTATAGGAGATTTAGTAGCAAATGTTCCAATAATACAAGGTGGAATGGGGGTTGGTGTAAGCTTATCTTCACTTGCAGGAGCAGTTGCAAAAGAAGGAGCAATAGGAGTAATATCAGCAGCACAACCTGGCTTTTTAGAAGATGATTTTGAAAAAGATTCATTAACAGCTAATATTAGGGCATTAGGTAAACATATAAAAAAAGCAAAAGAAATATCAAATGGTGGAATAATTGGTGTTAATATTATGTGTGCTACTAGGAATTATGAAGAGTATGTAAAATGCACAATTGATAATGGTGCTGATTTAATTATATCAGGTGCTGGATTGCCTACTGATTTACCAAAGTTTACAGAAGGGTCAAATATAAAATTAGTACCTATAGTATCACCACCAAAATCAGCTAGTGTAATTTTAAAAATGTGGGATAGACGTTATGGAAGAACTGCAGATATGGTAATTATTGAAGGGCCAAAGGCCGGTGGACATCTAGGGTTTTCTAGTGAAATCTTAAAAGAGTACCAATCTAAAGATTACGACAAAGAAGTAATTGAAATTATTGAAATAGTAAAACAATATGAAGATAAATATAATAAGAAAATACCAGTAATATTTGCAGGTGGTGTTTATAATAGAGATGATATTAATCACTATATAAATTTAGGGTGTTCTGGAGTTCAAATGGCAACAAGATTTGTAGCTACTGAAGAATGTGATGCTCATATTAATTTTAAAATGGCGTATGTAAATGCTAAAAAAGAAGATGTAATGATTGTAAAAAGTCCAGTTGGTATGCCAGGACGAGCTATAAGTAATAAATTTATGGAAGAAAGAAAGTTAACAAATGAAAAAATAAATAAATGTTATAAATGCTTAAAAAAATGTGATATGGCAACTATACCTTATTGTATAACAGGTGCTTTAGTACGTGCAGCAAAAGGGGATGTTAATAATTCACTTATATTTTGTGGTGAAAATGCATATAAATTAGATAAAATTATTACTGTTAAGGAATTAATAAATGAATTAAATAATTAGTGATAAAAATACTGGAATTATCGAAAAAATAAATAAGACAGTTCCAGTATTTTTTATATTAGTATATTTATTTTTTAAATTCATTTGAAAGTACTTGCTCCTTTATTGCAGGTATAGTTCTTTTCGCAATTAGTGAACTCACAATGCATAAAGTAATATCACCAGGGAGAAATACAAGACAACAATAGAGTATTACAGCACTAGCAGTAATAGGTGAGTTTAAATAATAATTTGCTATGAAATAATAATAAACCGTTCCAAAAATATAAACTATAGCTAGACCAACTAGACTTGCATATATAAGCCCTTTTAAAGAATGTTTAGAACTTTTATGTGCAATATAACCAGTTACATAAGTTCCAAATAAAAATCCAATTAGGTATCCAAAAGTAGGTTGGAGTATATAGCTAGGGCCTCCACCTTGAGTAAAAACAGGAACACCAACTAAACCTACTAATAAATAAATACCTACCGAAATAGCAGCAAGTCTTGGGCCTAATAATAATCCAGCTAATGTTGTAAATAAAACTTGCAATGTAAATGGAACTACTGGTATTGGAACTTTAATAAAAGCTCCAACTGCAATTAACGAAGCAAAAAGTGAACATAAAATAAGTGATTTTGTAGTTAGCTTTTTCATTTAGTTCAAACTCCTGATGCTTACTTCACCTGAGTTTAATATTTTTATAGAACCATCATCATGTTTTATTACTAAAGAACCATCATTATTTATATCTATAGCTTTCCCTTTAGAACAAATTCCTCCACTTGTATACATTATTTCTTGATTTAAAATAATACTTCTTTTTTTATATTCTTGAATAAAGTCATAGTATTTAATCTTTGGAATAATACTTAAAATATTATTTAGTATCTCTGCACAAAGTATATTTCTATTTATACCATTACTATTACCTTTATAAAGAGAGTCTGCAATTTCTTTAAGATCATCAGGAAAATTATCTTTAGGATTGTTAAAATTAATTCCTATTCCTAAAATTAAGTAGTCAATAGTTCCACTTTCAAAATTAGTTGAGGCTTCAGTTAAAATACCTCCTATTTTTTTATAATTTATATAAATATCATTTATCCATTTAATTTGACATTCTATACCTGTAACTTTATGTATTGCATCACATATAGCTACAGATGAGGATGTTGTAATTAGTACTGAATCCATTGCTGTTAGATTTGGGCGTAATATAATACTCATATAAATACCTGTATTAGCTGGAGAGTAAAATGATCTGCCCATTCTACCTTTACCAGCTGTTTGTTCTTCTGAAATAACAACTGTCCCATGTTTAGCTCCAGTTAAAGATAATTTTTTTGCAACTTCATTGGTAGAAGTAGTTGTTTTATAAGTATATATTTCTATATTTGAAAATTCTTTATTTAAATATAAAGAAATACCTTCCTTAGATATAAGATCAGTATTATCTGCTAGGGAGTAACCCTTATTTGTCACAGCATTAATAGCATATCCATCATTTCTTAATGAATTTATGACTTTCCAAATTGAAGTTCTTGATATATTTAAAGCTTTGGCTATTTCAGCACCAGAAACTATTTTTCCTTTATTTTCTTCTAAAACTTTTAAAACTTTACTTTTTAACATAATAAATTACCTCCTACAAAAATTATATTGATCTAAAAATATTTTGTCAACCAAAATATATAATATAGTTAACAATTAAAAATTGATATTTATTTAAAATCTTTGATATAGTCAAAAATGTTAGAATACTTTATAAAAAAAGTATTAATGTGACAATTATAAAAAAGATATATATAATATTAAGTGAAGTAAAGATAAAAGAGAGGTATGATTTAAAATGGGAATAAGAAAAAACAAAGCAATAGAGCTGCATAGTAATAGATATACATGTTCTCAAGCTGTAGCATGTGCTTTTTGTGATTTGGTTGATGTAGATGAAGTTACAATGAAAGAAATTGTTAGAAGATATAGTGGTGGAGCATATAAAGTATGTGGAGCTATAATGGGAGCATATGTAATAGTTAATTATTTAAATGGAAATGTAAATTCAGAAAATCCTGCAGAACCAATTAAAGATGATATGGAACTTTTAAATGAAATTGAAAGAAGATTTAAGGAAAAAAATACTTCAGTTATATGTAAAGAGTTAAAAGGTATTACTACAGGAACTGTTTTACGTTCTTGTAGAGGTTGTGTAGAAGATGTAGCAGAAATTCTAGAGGAATTAGTAGATGAGAAATTTAATATGTGTTAATCTTTCATAGTTATAATATAAATTTTATGTAAGATAAAAAAATAAAGAAATTAATGGAACTTTTTATGTAATGTATACGTCTAATAAATATAAATTAAATTTTGGATTATAATTATGGGGTGTAATAGACGTGTGGAAGAAATTAATTTTATCAGAGAAAGATTATGAATATTTAACAAAAGGATTAGCTAGTGGAGTTGGGGTAGGAATAATAATTGGCTCTTTAGCAGGAGATGTTTTATTTTTCTTTGCACTTGGAGGCGTTTTGGGAATAATAGGCTCAGGTATATTTTCATTTTATAAAAAGTTTAAAGTAGATAATAAAATTTAATATTATTTATAGAAATAAGGGATTATATTTAGTGATTATTTATTATTAAATATAATCTTTTTTTATTTATAAATAAAAAATATTGTAAGGTATGCTAAAGAATATATATTGTAAATAAAAGCAAAGAAATGTATAATTATTCTAAAATTCAAAAGTAAAGGCAGGTAAGCAAATGAATAGGGGCAATTTAATTGATATTTTAAAAAAGAAAATAGTAGTTCTAGATGGGGCTATGGGAACGAGTATACAAAGCTTTAAGTTAACTGAAGAAGATTATAGAGGGGCACTATTTAAAAATTTTAATAAAGAACAAAAAGGTAATAATGATTTATTATCTATAACAAAACCTGAAGTTATAAAAAAAATACATAGGGGATTTTTAGAAGCTGGTTCAGATATAATTGAAACAAATACATTTAGTTCAAATAGTATTTCTCAGGAGGATTATGGATTAGCTCATTTAGTTTATGATTTAAATTATAAATCAGCAAAGCTTGCAAGAGAAATAGCTGATAAATTTACAGACAAAAATCCAAGTAAACCAAGGTTCGTTGCAGGCTCTGTAGGACCTACTAATAAAACAGCATCGCTATCACCAGATGTAGAAAATCCTGGTTATAGAAATATAAGTTTTGATGAACTTGTGGAAGCTTATAGTGAACAAATCTCTGCACTTATGGATGGTGGAATAGATTGTCTATTAATAGAAACTATTTTTGATACATTAAATGCTCGAGCTGCTATAGTTGCTGCAAATAATGTTTACAAAGTGAAAGGAAAAAGTCTTCCTATAATGATTTCAGGTACTTTAACTGATAAATCAGGAAGAACCTTATCTGGTCAAAAATTAGATGCTTTTGCACAATCAATTAGAAATGAAAATGTTATTTCTATAGGATTAAACTGTTCCTTTGGTGGAGAAGATATAATACCATTTATAAAAGAGCTAGCCAACACTCAAGATATGTTTATATCAGTTTATCCTAATGCAGGATTACCTAATATTTTAGGAGACTATGATGAATTACCAGATATAACTGCAGGCTTTATAAGACAATTAGCAGAAGAAAGGAAAGTTAATATAGTTGGTGGATGTTGTGGAACAACAGCAGCTCATATAAAAGCAATAGCCGATGCTGTAGAAGGATTAGAGCCTAGAGTAATTCCTGAAGTAAAAATAGAAAGTATATATTGTGGGCTTGAAATAGTTAGAAGTAGTAAAGAAAATAACTTTATAAACATAGGGGAAAGAACTAATGTTGCTGGTTCAGCTAAATTTGCAAGACTTATTAGAGAAAAGAAATATGAAGAAGCCTTATCTATAGCAAAAGATCAAGTAGAAAATGGTGCTCAAATAATAGACGTTAATTTTGATGATGGATTACTAGATAGTGCTAAAGAAATGGAGTATTTTTTAAAACTATTAGCATCTGAACCAGATATATCTTCAAAACCTATAATGATAGATTCATCAAGATGGGAAGTAATTGAATCTGGTCTTAAAAGTATTCAAGGAAAACCTATAGTAAATTCTATTTCTTTAAAAAATGGAGAAGAAGAATTCTTAAATCATGCAAAAGTTGTTAAAGAGTTTGGAGCAGCGGTTGTAGTAATGGCATTTGATGAAAATGGACAGGCAGATATTTTTGAAAGAAAAAAAGAAATATGTGCTAGGGCATATGATTTATTAGTAAATAAATTAAATTTTCCGCCACAAGATATAATCTTTGATCCAAATATTTTAGCAATTGCTACAGGAATAGAAGAACATAATAATTATGCTGTTGATTTTATAAATGCAACTAGATGGATAAAAGAAAATCTTCCATATGCTAAAGTTTCAGGAGGAGTTTCTAACTTATCATTTTCATTTAGAGGTAATAATACTATAAGAGAAGCTATGCACTCAGTATTTTTATATCATGCAATTGAAGCAGGTATGGATATGGGAATTGTAAATCCAGGAATGATACAAATTTATGATGATATTCCAAAAGATTTATTAAACCTAGTTGAAGATGTAGTTTTAAATAGACGTAAAGATGCTGCTGAAAGATTATTAGATAAAGCAGAAGAGTTTAAAAATGGAACTAATACAGTTCAAAATAATAAAAATGCATGGAGAGAAAATGCTTTAGATGAGAGATTAAGTTATTCATTAATTAAAGGAATAACTGAGTATATTGATGAAGATTTAAAAGAAGCTGTTAACAAGTATCCTAAGGCTCTTAATATTATAGAAGGTCCATTAATGAGCGGTATGACTAAAGTTGGAGAGCTATTTGGAGATGGGAAAATGTTCTTACCTCAAGTTGTTAAGTCAGCAAGAGTTATGAAAAAAGCTGTTTCATTTTTACTTCCATATATAGAAAAAGATAAAGAACAAAGGGACACATCTAAAGCTGGAAAAATTCTCTTGGCAACAGTAAAAGGAGATGTCCATGACATTGGTAAAAATATTGTTGGTGTAGTTCTTGCTTGTAATAACTTTGAAATAATAGATTTAGGAGTTATGGTTCCATGTGAAGCTATAATAGAAACTGCTATTAAAGAAAATGTAGATATAATCGGATTAAGTGGTCTTATTACACCTTCTTTAGATGAAATGTGTCATATAGTATCTGAGATGGAAAAAAGAAATTTAAATATACCAATAATAATTGGAGGGGCTACAACATCCAAACCACATACTGCATTAAAAATAGCTCCTAATTATAGTGGCACAATTGTATATGGATATGATGCTTCAAAAACAGTTGAAATATGCAAAAATCTTTTGGGTGAGAATAAATATGAGTATATTAAGTCTATTAAAGAAGAGTATGAAGAAATAACATTAACTTATAATAAATATGAAAAGAAAATGATATCATTAGAAGAAGCTAGAGAAAAGAGACTTAAAATAGATTGGAATAATAGAAATATTTCTAAACCTAATTTTATTGGAATAAAAGAAGTTACTAATTATAAAGTATCAGATTTAAGACCTTATATTGATTGGACATTCTTCTTTATAGCATGGGAAATGAAAAAGTTATATCCAGAAATTTTAGAAGATCAAAACTATGGAAAAGAAGCTAAAAAGATACTTGATGATGCTAATACAATGTTAGATTTTATTGAAAAATATAATATTGTAAATATTAAAGGTGTCTTTGGAATTTTTGAGGCCAATTCAAATGGAGATAATATTGAGATATATAATAAAGATAAGAGTTTAGCTACAACATTAAATCTGTTTAGAGAACAAAGAGAAAAAAGTAAAGGTGAGTATTTATGCCTTTCAGATTTTATTGCTCCTAAAGAGTTACAAAAAGAAGACTATATTGGCGGATTTATTGTAACAGCGGGACTTGGAGCAAATGAATATGCTAAGAAGTTGGAATTAGAAGGTGATTCTTACAATTCAATTATGTTAAAACTTATATGTGATAGATTAGCTGAAGCCTTTGCTGAAAAGCTACATGAAGATATAAGAAAAGATTATTGGGGATATGCACCAGATGAAAATTTAAGTATGAAAGAAATATTAAAAGGTAGCTATAGAGGAATAAGGCCTGCTTTTGGATATCCATCACTTATTGATCAAAGTCAAATGAAAAGATTATTTGATGTTTTAGATGGTGAAAATATAACTGGAGTAAAACTTACTGAAAATTATATGATGGATCCAGTATCTTCAGTATGTGGATTATATTTTGCTTCAGAAGACTCAAGATATTTTAATTCTAATTTAATAGATAAAGATCAAGCTGAAGACTATGCAAGAAGATGTGGGTGGACTAAAGAGGCATTAGAGAATTCTTTACCTAATATATTATCATATAAATAAAATATATAGTTCTAAATAGATTATAAATTTTATTTTGAGTGAAATTTTAATTTATAGAACAATTAATAAAAAATAGAGTTGAAATTTTCAACTCTATTTTTTATATTATATAATTAATTATTATGCAAACTATACCAGCCAGTATTAATGATACTGTATTAATACTAACACTTATAGTATTTTTAAAATTAGATTTATTAATACTTTCCATTTTTGAAACTTCTAAATTAGCATTAGAAGTATACTGAGCATTATTTTGCCCCATTGATTGCAATGATAATCCCATTGGATTTCCTCCAATACATGCAAATAAACCTAACATTATAAATATAATTCCTTCAATAAAAAGTACATCTTTTAGTAAAAATCCCTTTAAATTCACTAATATATTAGCAATAATAAAAAGAATAATAGCCCAAATTACTCCCCATAATATGCACTTTTCTAAAGATTTTAATAATGTTTTATTCATAGAAATATACCCCCTTATTTTTTATAAAAATTATACAATATTTTATATAATTAGTAAATATTTTAACTATTTTGTTGACAAGTATTTTGAATAGGTATATGATTTATACATGAATATATTTACAAAAATTTTATAATATGTAAAAAATAATAGAATCTGATAGAAAAGTTAAGTCTGATCTAAAAGAGAGTTATTACTAATTAAGTTAAAATATATATAAATGCCTCTTTTCGTTTATATATATTATTTAGTTAGCTTTCTTTTAATCTTAAGAAAGCTAGCTTTTTTATTTATACTAGAAATAATGGAGAGTTAGAATTATGAGAAAAATAGCCGTTATAAGTGCAATCTTGGAAGACCCAAAAGAGTGTCAAGAAAAATTTAATAATATAGTTTCAAATTTTAGAGGAAGTATAAAAGGTAGAATGGGAATACCATTTGAAGAAGGAATTTCAGTTATAAGTATTACTGTAATTGGTACATTAGAAGAAATAAATAGTTTAACAGGTAAGCTTGGAAATATTGATGGAGTGGTAGTAAAAACAGCTATTGCTAAAAGGGCGATTTAAATAAAAATATCCTTAGTATTAAGTGATAATGAAAGAGCAAGGATAAATAATAAATTGATTAATAACAAAAACAACAAAGTTAGGATAGATAATATTTTTTAATAAATTAATAAGGAAGTGTAAAAAATTATGTATATTAATCATGAAGAGGTATATGAATTATTGGAAGAAGGAAAGAAGGCAACTAGGGAAGACATAATAAACATTTTAGAAAAAGCACGAAAGAAAAATGGAATTTCTCATAAAGATATTGCTGCACTACTTCAATTAGAGGATAAAGAATTAGAAAAAGAAATGTTTAAAGTTGCTGGAGATATAAAAAAATCTATTTATGGGAAAAGAGTAGTTTTATTTGCGCCATTATATATAAGTGATTATTGTGTTAATAATTGTGTTTATTGCGGCTATAAAAAGTGTAATAGTTTTAATAGAAGAAAGTTAACTCAAGATGAAATAAAAGAAGAAGTTAAAATATTAGAAAAGATGGGACATAAGCGAATAGCATTAGAACTTGGTGAAGACCCTGTAAATGCACCAATAGATTATGTTTTAGAGAGCTTAGATACAATTTATAAAACTCAAAATGAAAATGGAAATATAAGAAGAGTTAATGTAAACATTGCAGCAACTACAGTTGAAAATTATAAAAAGCTTAAAGATGCAAATATAGGTACCTACATTTTATTCCAAGAAACATATCATAAACCAACTTATGATTTAATGCATCCTAACTCATTAAAATCTAGTTATGAATATCATTTAAATGCTTTTGATAGAGCAATGAAAGCCGGAATTGAAGATGTCGGTGGAGGAGTATTATTTGGATTATCAGATCCTAAATTTGAAGTTTTATCATTAATGATGCACAATGAACATCTTGAAAAAGAATTTGGAGTAGGCTTCCATACTATATCAGTTCCAAGACTTAGACAAGCCGAAGGTGTTACCTTAGAAAATTTCCCTAATATTTTAAGTGATGAAATGTTTAAAAAAGTGGTTGCTATAATTAGAATAGCAGTTCCTTTTACAGGTATAATTATGTCTACAAGAGAAGATGAAAAAATGAGAAGAGTTGCACTTAAATTTGGAGTAACTCAAGTAAGCTCTGGTTCTTCAACAGGTGTAGGTGGATATAAACAAAGAGAAGAAGGAAAAAGTATAGAGCAGTTTAAAACATCAGACGAAAGAACACCTATAGAAGTTTTAAATTGGTTATTAGATGAAGGATATATACCAAGCTATTGTACTGCTTGTTATAGAAAGGGAAGAACAGGGGAAACCTTTATGGGACTTGCAAAAACAGGAGAGATTCAAAAAATGTGCGAACCAAATGCATTAATGACTTTAATGGAATATGCATTAGATTATGGTGATGAAAGTACATGTAAAAAGGCAGAAAAATTAGTGATGGAAGAAGCTGAAAAAATTAATAATGATTCTATAAGAAAATTTATTAATGATGGAGTAATTAAATTAAAAGAAGGCCAAAGAGACATTTATATTTAGGAGGTCAATATGAATAGTGCACTAAATGCTAATAGAAAAAATATAACAATATTCTGAAAAACTAATGTAGGAAAATCATCATTTATTAATAGTATTTGTGGGCAACAAATTGCAATTGTATAATATTTTCCGGAACTACAACAGATCATGTTTTGAAAGCAATTGAGCTTATATCACTAGGTCCAGTTTTATTTATAGATACAGCCGGACTTGGTGATAAAAATGAAGTAGGTAAGCTTAGAATAAAAAGAACAATGAACATGATTAATATGATTTTAGAGTTAGTCATGATTTTCCTAAAAATATTAAAGATTATGATTTAATTATACTTTCAATATTAAATTCTTTTAAAAATACATCTGAACATCTATTAATAAATTTAATATAGTCATTTTCATGAATAATTATAGGGCAAGATGTATTAAAATTTTTATTTAGACATTTATACTTAAAATCATTAAAAATATTCATTGATTTATTTAATTTTATTGGTAGAAAATCTGTAAATGATGAATCTATTATATTTATTTTAGATATAAAATCAATTATTAATTTTATATCATAATTTTTAATATTTTCATTTATTATTACATGAGATCCAAAATATTCAATATTATAGTCGGAAATAAAAAGTTTTTCAATATTTTCATTAAAATAGTTATCAAGCCAAAGGTGGGTATAATATCCCATAGCAAATGATTTCTCTAAATAGTTTAACTTTTTATTAGCTAAATTTAATTTAAATTTACTTAAATCACATTTTTTACTTGAATCTTCTTTAAAATGAGACAAACATCCTCTAGGTATATCATTAAAAATAACATAATAGTTAGGAGCAATACTACCTAATGTTAAAAAATTAATATCAAATTCATTAAAATATTTATTTTTTAGAATTCTTAGAAAATTAATATGAGTAGATATATTTGGCATAAAAACTCCTCCAAAAGCTTTTATTGATTTATATGAATAAAATTTAAAAAATATTTGTTAAAAAATAATATAATTTAAAATAGACTACTATTTTAAAATGTTTTTTATTTATCTAAACATATATCTAATACTGTGTACATACATTATTATAGAATAATTACATATGGAGGAAATATGAAAAGAGTATTGCTTATTAAACCACTAATATGTAGTATTTTTATTTTAGTTGCATATTATATTATATTTAAAACAGAATTATTATTTACTAATAAAGAAGTAGCAACCTTTATTAGTTATATGAATAAGAGAAATGATTTTTTAGATGCAACTAATTTCATGATATGGTTAGTAATAATTTCTGCATTAGTGGTAACAGCTCTAAATAAAATGGATAAAGTAAAAAAACAATGAAATTATATTTATATTGTAGATAATCACTATGAATAATAATAGTCGATTATCTTTTTTTTATAAATAGCTTCAAAAACATTTGATGTTTTAATCATTTTAATAACAAAAACTTATTAAAATATTAATAAACTACAAAAAAAATTAAATTTTTTAAAAAAACTCTTTCCTTTTTATATATTCAATATTATAATGTAAAGAAATAATAACCTTCTATGGTTAATATAGTAAAATAAAACTACAATAGGATTAAGATTATATTAAAGTACTTAATAAGTTATAAAGTACTATTGGGGAATAAAAGTAACTATATTATTTATATTAAATAATATTAGTTTATAGAAATTTAATAGTTATTAATCCAAATTGTAATAAATATTTTTATTCTTAAGGGGGCAAATTTAATGAAAAATTCAAAACTAAAAAAACTATGCGCAGTGTTAATAACTGCAACAATTAGTACCTCTTTGTTCATTGGGTGTGGAAATACTAATAATACATTTAATGAAGAAAGTAAAGCTAATAATAGTTCTACAGGAGGAAATCAGGAGATTATTTATAATCTAGGTGCTGATCCACAAACAATTGATCCATTACTTAATACAGCTATAGATGGTTCAAATGTTATTGTTAATGCTTTCGAATGTTTAATGGTGTTAAATGATAAAAATGAAGCTGAACCTGCGGCGGCTGAAAGTTATGAAGTTTCTGATGATGGTTTAGTTTATACATTTAAGTTAAGAGAAAATGGTAAATGGTCAGATGGGGAACCAGTTACAGCTAATGATTTCTATTATGCTTGGATGAGAGGAATAGATAAAAATACTGCAGCTGAATATTGTTATCAATTCTTCTATATTAAAAATGCTGAAAAATATTATAATGGTGAAGTTTCAGCAGATGAAGTTGGTCTTAAAGTATTAGATGATTATACTTTAGAGGTTACTTTAGAAGCACCTACTGCGTACTTTACTCAATTACTAGCTCATCAAACTTACTCACCAGTAAGAGAAGATATTGTTTCTGCTAATCCAGATACTTGGGCTACTAGTCCTGAAACATATATTGGAAATGGTCCATTTAAATTAGTACAATGGGATATGAAAGATCAATTAGTATTTGAAAAGAATGAAAATTATTGGGATGCAGACAATGTAAAATTAGAGAAATTAACATTTAAGTTAGTAACAGATACAACAACTGCTTATTCTGAATTAAAAGCTGGTAACTTTGATGTTGTAAACTCTGTTCCTCCAAATGAAATTGAACCTGGCAAAGGAGAAGGGGTAGTTAAAATAATCCCAAAACTTGGTACGTATTTCTTTGCAATTAATGTTGGTAAGCAAGATAACATAAACGATGATGTTAAAAAGGCTTTAAGCAATAATTTAGTAAGACAAGCTATGTGTTTAGCCATTGATAGGCAAGAGATAATAGATAATGTTGGTAAAGCAGATCAAGTTGCTGCCTACAGTTTTGTACCATTAGGTATTCCATCAACAGATGGTGGAGAGTTCTCTGATAAAGAATATTATGATCCACAAGATATGGAAAGTAATATTGAAAAAGCAAAAGAATTATTAAAAGAAGCAGGATATGAAAATGGAGAGGGACTTCCAACAATTGAGTTAATGTATAATTCAGAAGATTCTCATAAAGATGTTTGTCAAATAGTGCAACAAAATTTAGCTGAAGTTGGTATAAATGTTGAATTAACAAATCAAGAATGGGCAGTATTTTTAAACACAAGGCAAAATGGTGAATATCAAATTGCAAGACATGGTTGGATTGGCGACTATAGTGATCCTATGACATTTTTAGATATGTGGGTAACTGATGGTGGTAATAATGATTCTGGATTTAGCAACTCAGAGTATGATGCTTTAATAGCTCAGGCAAAAGTTGAAACTAATCTTGAAAAAAGAGAAGAATTATTAAGAAAAGCTGAAGATATATTAATGGACGAAGCGCCTATTATTCCTATATATTTCTATACAACAGTAATGGCATGGAATGATGATGTTGAAGGTATATTAGTAACATCTTTAGGTAAAGTTTATTTTAAAAATGCTTATAAAGTAGCAAAATAATCAAAAAGAGAGTCAAAATTTGGCTCTCTTTTTGATTATAAAATAGACCTGTAACAAAATTAAATATAAATTATTTTGTTACAGGTTAAAATTTTAATCTTTACAACTATAAATAAATTTTTTAAATAAATCTAATGTTATGGAATCATTAGATGCCATCATTTCAGGATGCCATTGTATACCTACTACAAATGGTTTATTTATCATTTCAATAGCTTCAATAATACCATCTGGAGATATAGCAGTATTTTTAAAGTTAGGGGCCACTTCTTTAACTGCTTGATGATGAGCACTATTAACAATATAATTATTGCCAAATATTTCGTGTAAAATGCTATTTTTTTCTATATACACAGGGTGACATTTTTCTGAAAGGTGACTTTCTTGTTTATGAAGTATTGGTGAATCTGTAGCATAGGATATATCTTGATGTAATGTTCCACCACAGGAAACATTAAGAATCTGACATCCTCGACATATTCCTAAAATAGGCATATTTAATTCAAGGGCTTTTTGGGCTAAATTAATATGATACCAGTCAACTAAATCATTACAATTTCCTAAAAGGGGTTTAGGAAGCTCTTTATATGATAATGGATTAACATCAATACCTCCAGGAAGTAGTAATCCATCACATGTAGATAATTGATCAAGTAAAATATCAATATTGTTTATTAAAGGCAAAATAACAGGAATTCCTCCAGCATCAGCAATTGCTCTTGGATAGTTATTGTTTATTCTAGTATAATCTTCACCTGCAAATTCTATTCTAGAATCCTTAACTATCCCACCAGCTATCGCTATTAGTGGTTTTTTCATTTTATCCCCTCCTTGAAATAAATCTTCAATATATATTATACGAAGAAAAAGAAATACTTTAAACATTTATAAGAAAAAAATACATAATTACAATAGTAATTTATCTTGATATTTTATAATGTGAACTAAAGTAAAGAAAAATTATAAAATATATTATAAACATTTTAGGGGGGTAACATAAAATAGTAAATATAACAAAATCAAATTATACTTATGATAAGATGATTATAGATTTACAATATTTCAAAAAAATATATAGTAATAATATAGAGTTAAATATAATTGGAACTTCTCATGATGATAGAGATATTTATGAAGTAATATTAGGAAAAAGTAATAATAAAAAAAATGTATTGATACATGCAGGAATTCATGGTAGAGAGTACTTAACATCCTTATTAATTATGAAGCAAATAGAATATTATTTAAAGAATTATGAAAATGAGGAGTATTGTGGCATTAAATATAGAGATTTGTTTAATTCAGTGACTTTTCATTTAATTCCCATGGCAAATCCAGACGGAATTACTATAAGTCAAATAGGTATAAAAGGTATAAGAAGTGAAAAATTAAAAGATTTTATTTATGAATGCTATTATAATGATTTAAATGCTAGATATACTTGTGATAGATTTAAAAATTATTTAAAAAAATGGAAAGCAAACGCCATTGGTGTAGATTTAAATAGAAATTTCGATGCTGGATGGAATGAAATAAATCAAAGTAAAAAATGCTCTTTTGCAAATTATAAAGGGAAATGTTGTAATTCTGAACCAGAATCTAAGGCACTTGTTAATTTAGTTAATAAATATAATTTTATTTCTACAGTTAGTTATCATTCATCTGGAAATTTAATTTATTGGGATTATAGAGATAGCTTAGTTAAAAATGAGTGTAGCGAGCTAGCGGACCTTATTTCAAGTGTAACAGGATATACAAAAGAAAAAAGTGATAGTGAATATTCTGAAGTTGTACCAGGTGGATTTAAGGATTGGGCATCTTCTAAACCTAATAATCCAATACCAAGTGTAACTATTGAAGTAGGTTTAGGAAAGTGTCCATTGAAAAATTCAGAGTTTAAATATATTTGGAATGCTAATTATAGAGTTTTAGCAGCTATTGCATACATGTTAAGATAGCAAATTTATAATTATTAAATTATGAACATGTTTATGCATTCTATAGAAATAAAAAATACCGATTAATATCTGGTATTTTTTGTTTTATATAGTAGACAAATGTATTTAGTAAAGGTATAATGTAAAAAACAAAATAAAGATAATAAAATAAATAATTTATATTATAGTATACTATTAAATATTTATTGGGGAACTTAATAAAATATTTAAGCTATAATTTATTAGATAATAATAAATTAAAATAATATGTTACTATAATATATATGAAATGCTAAGTAGTATTTAGGGGGCATAATATGATTAATATTAAAATTTTAGAAGAATTATCAAATGCATTTGGACCATCAGGATTTGAAGACGAAGTTACAACTGTAATCAAGAAATATTGTAATGAAATGATAGTAGAAAATGATTCTATGAATAATGTTTATGCAAAGCTAAAAAATTATGATGGTAATAAATTAGTTGTTATGTTAGATGCACATACTGATGAAGTTGGATTTATGGTCCAAGCTATTAATGATAATGGGTTATTAAGTATTGTTCAATTAGGTGGATGGCATAATACCAATATTCCTGCACATACTGTTTATGTTAAAAATAGAAATGGTGAACTTATTAAGGGAATAACGACTTCTAAGCCAGTTCATTTTATGACAGCTAGCGAAAGATGTAATAATTCATTAGAAATAGAGGATATCTTTGTAGATGTTGGTGCTAGTAGTAGAGAAGAAGTTTTAGATGTTTTTAATATTAGGGTTGGGGATCCAATAGCTCCAAAAGTTGAATTTGATTTTAATGAAAAAAATGGAGTTTGTTATGGCAAAGCTTTTGATAATAGAATAGGATGTTTTTGTATTATAGAAACATTAAAAGCATTATCTGAAATAAGTGATTTAAATGTAGATGTTGTTGGAGCTTTCGCAGCACAAGAGGAAGTTGGTACTAGAGGTGCGCAAGTTACATCCCAAGTTGTTAAACCTGATTTAGCAATAGTTTTTGAAGGGTCACCAGCAGATGATTTATATTATTCTAAAAATATATCACAGTGTGCATTAAAAAAAGGAACACAAATAAGAAATTTAGATCAAGGATATATAGCAAATCCTTTATTTATTAGACATGCAGAAAAAACTGCAGAAAAACATTCAATAAAATATCAAAATGCAGTTAGACGTGGGGGATCTACTAATGCAGCAAAGATAAGTTTAACTTATAAAGCAGTTCCAGTATTAGTTTTAGGTATTCCTTCAAGGTATGTGCATAGTCATTATAACTACTGTGCTAAAGAAGATATAGAAGCAACAATATCATTGGCTATTGAAGTAATAAAAAGTCTTACTGAAGAAGTTATAAATAATATTTTAAGAAAATAATATTATTTAATTTTAAATACAATAAAAAAAGAGAAGTGATACTTAAATAAAGTATTATAGATATAGGATAGTTAGTATAATAACTATCCTATATCTTTTTTTATTATATTTATATAAATGTCCTTGTGAAATAGTATAAATTTTAAAAATTGTTCACTTATAAATAAATGTTAAATTTTTAAAAATATAATATTAAATATAAGGAAATTCAAATAATCTTTTTTAAAAAATATTAATAAAAAGTGTAAACTAAGTAAATCAGCCTATGTAAACGTTAATATAATTTTATTTTCAAATTTACATTTTAATTAATATAACTAAATAATAATAATAATATATTAAAAAAACAGCATTTTTTTTAACAATTATTTTGACAAATGTTAAATTTTAATTATAATTAAATTATGACTTAACCAAATTTTAGTTTATAAGTAATTAAATACAATTAAGTCGTGACATTTAAATATTAAGTTATAATTTTATAAATATTTTTAGGGGCAAAAATTATAAGCATAAATTATAGCTTATATATTTAAATCTATATTATAAAAAGATATAAATTGCATAATGCAGTTTATTATAAATACAAAGGGGGCAATTAAAGATGAAAAGTTCAAAACTAAAAAAACTATGTGCAGTATTAATGGCTGCAACTCTTAGTACAACATTATTTTTAGGATGTGGAAGTACTTCTTCAAATGATGGTAATAATACTAGTTCAGAATCTAAAACTACAACAAATAAGGATACTAAACAAGAATTAGTGTTTAATTTAGGAGCCGATCCTGAAACAATAGATCCAACATTAAATACAGCTTCAGAAGCATCAACAGTAATACTTAATGCATTTGAATGTCTAATGACACTTGATGAAAATGATAATGCAGTAGAAGGTGCAGCCGAAAGTGTTGAAGTCTCAGATGATGGATTAGTATATACTATTAAATTAAGAAAAGATGGAAAATGGTCTGATGGAGAACCAGTAGTAGCAGATAATTTTAAGTATTCTTGGATAAGAGCACTAACTAAAGAAAATGCAGCGGAATATTCTTATCAATTATACTATATAAAAAATGCAGAAAAATATTATAACGAAGAAGTAAGTGCTGATGAAGTAGGAATTAAAGTTATTGATGACTATACATTAGAAGTAACATTAGAAGCACCAACAAGCTACTTTAAACAATTATTGGCATTTCCAACTTATGCTCCATTAAGAGAAGATATTGTAAGTGCAAATCCAGATGGATGGGCAACAAAGCCAGAAACTTATGTAACTAATGGTGCATTTAAACTAGTACAATGGGATATGAAAGATCAATTAGTATTTGAAAAAAATGAAAATTACTGGAATAAAGATAGTATTAAATTAGATAAACTAACATTTAAACTAGTAACAGATTCAACTACTGCATATTCTGAATTACAAGCAGGAAACTTTGATGTTGTTAATTCTGTTCCACCAAATGAAATAGAGCCTGGAAAAGAAGCAGGTTTAGTACATGTTTCACCAAAACTTGGAACTTATTATTTTGGTATTAATGTTGGTAAACAAGATAATATGTCTGAAGATGTTAAGGAAGTATTAAACAACAAATTAGTTAGACAAGCTATAAACTTAGCAATAGATAGACAAGAAATAATTGATAATGTTGGTAAAGCAGAACAAGTTCCTGCATATAGCTTTGTTCCACAAGGAATTTATAATGCAGATGGTACAGAATTTGCTGATAAAGAATATTATGATCCTTTAGATATGGAAGGAAATATTGAAAAAGCAAAAGAATTGTTAAAAGAAGCTGGATATGAAAATGGTGATGGAATACCAACTATTGAGTTAATGTATAATTCTGAAGAATCCCATAAAGATATTTGTCAAATTGTTCAACAAAACTTATCTGAAATCGGAATAAATGTAGAATTAACTAATCAAGAATGGGCAGTTTTCTTAAATACTAGACAACAAGGTGGATATGAAATTGCAAGACAAGGATGGATTGGCGATTATTCAGATCCTATGACATTCTTAGATATATTTGTAACTGGCGGTGGTAATAATGACTCTGGCTATAGTAATCCAGATTACGATAAACTAATTGCTGAAGCTAAAGTTGAGTCTGATACAGCTAAGAGAAAAGAGTTATTAAGAGAAGCTGAAGATATTTTAATGGAAGATATGCCTATACTTCCAATTTACTATTACACAACTGTAATGGGATGGAATGAAAATGTTAAGGGTATCCAAGTTTCTGTTTTAGGAACTGTCTACTTACAAGGAGCTTATATAGAATAATAAAATATTATAAATAAAATAGATATAGTATATATTGGTGTATTTCACTAATATATACTATATTTTTTTAGTAACTTTGAAAAATAATATAGAAATGATAAAGAGTAAGAATAATTAGATGGACTATGTATAAACTATATATAAGCTATAAAAAATTACATATTTAATATTAATTTTAGTAGAATATAAGAAGTACAAGTTATAAAAGGAGGGTATATGAAGTGTCAAGATAACTTATCAAATAAATATTTAAATCTAGAAAATACATATTCACAGCTTCCAAAAAGTTTATTTTCATTTCAAAATCCAAGTAAGTTAGATGATTGTAAATTAGTATTTTTCAATACAACTTTATCTGAAGAATTAGGATTAAATAAAGACTTTTTAAAAAGTTATGATGGTATACAGTTTTTGTCAGGAAATAAAATTTTAGAAAATACAACTCCAATTTCTCAAGCTTATGCAGGACATCAATTTGGACATTTTACAATGTTAGGAGATGGAAGGGCAGTTCTTTTAGGCGAGTTAATATCAAAAAATAAAGAAAGATTTGATATTCAAATTAAAGGTAGTGGAAGGACTCCTTATTCAAGAGGAGGAGATGGAAAAGCAACTTTGGGACCGATGCTTAGGGAATATATTATAAGTGAAGGAATGCATGGTTTAGGAATTCCAACAACACGTAGCTTAGCTGTAATTTCTACTGGTGAAGATATTCTTAGAGAGGAATTATTGCCTGGTGCAATATTAGATCGTATAGCTAAGAGTCATATTCGTGTTGGTACTTTCCAATTTGCTAGAAATTTTTGTGATATTGAAGATCTTAAATTATTAGCAGATTATACTTTAAAAAGACATTTTGAAATAAAAAAACATGAAGAAAATCCTTATCTTTATTTACTTAATGAAGTTATAAAAAGTCAAGCGTTACTTATAGCAAAATGGCAATTAGTTGGATTTATTCACGGTGTTATGAATACAGATAATATGCTAATAAGTGGAGAAACTATTGATTATGGTCCTTGTGCATTTATGGATACATACGATCCTAACACTGTATTTAGTTCCATTGATATTAATGGAAGATATGCATATGGTAATCAACCTAAAATTGGTGCTTGGAATTTGGCAAGATTTGCAGAATCACTATTACCATTATTAGATAAAGATATAGATAAAGCTATTGAAATTGCAGAAGAAGCATTATCTAATTATGAGACTTTATACAATAAATATTGGGAAAATGGAATGAAAGCTAAGCTTGGAATATTTAATTCTGAAGAAGAGGATAGGGATCTTATTTTTTCTCTTTTAAATATTATGAAAGATTATAAAGCTGATTATACAAATACTTTTCGTAATTTAACATTAGAAAATTTAACATAAGGTGAAATATTTAAAAGTAATGATTTTAAGAATTGGTATAAAATTTGGCAAAAAAGATTGATAAGACAAAATAAACCAATAACTGAATCTATTAATCTAATGAAAATGAATAATCCAACCATTATTCCACGTAACTATAAAGTTGAAGAGGCTTTACATGCTGCAGTTACTAATAATGATTATAGCATTATGAAAGAACTCTTAGATGTAATTAAAAATCCTTATGATTATTCAAATATCAATGAAGAATATTCAAAGACACCTAAGCCTACAAGTTGTGCATATAAAACATATTGTGGTACTTAAATTTAAATTAAGTATAAAGAAATTGTAAATTAAATCCTAAATTATTGAAGTTATTTCTAATTTATAGTACGATATAAAAAATAATCTATTTGATAAATATTATCAATTTGTTAATGTAATATGAAAAATAGCTTGATTTTTTATAAAATTAAGAAGAGCAATGTTCATATAACTTAACAGATCGAATTTTATAAAAAGGGGGATAAATATGATAAATTTAATGATTATTTGTGCATTAGTACTATTAATATGTATAACTTCAACAAAAATACTATATAAATTTGGTGTACCGATTCTTCTTATTTTTATAGTACTTGGAATGCTATTTGGTTCTGATGGTATTGTTGGTATATACTTTGATAATTATAATTTAGCAAGTGATATATGTTCTATAGCATTAATTTTTATAATGTTTTATGGAGGTTTTGGTACTAACTGGAATATGGCCAAGCCTGTTGCATTACAATCTATAATTATGTCATCATTAGGTGTTGTTATAACAGCTGGATTAACAGGTTTATTTTGTTTCTTTATTTTTAAAACAACCATGCTAGAGGGATTACTTATAGGTTCAATAATTGCATCTACAGATGCAGCTGCTGTATTTGCTATATTACGTTCACAAAAATTGAATCTTAAGGGATCAATAGCTTCTATATTAGAACTTGAAAGTGGTAGTAATGATCCTTTTGCATATATGCTTACAATAATAATACTAGGTTTAATGGCTAATGGTGGATATGGAGATATTATTCCTATGTTACTAAGCCAAATTATAGTTGGGGTATTAGCAGCAGTTGTATTAGCAAAGTTATCAATTTATTTATTAAGGAATTTTAAGTTTGAAATAGAAGGTTTCTATCCTATATTTATTACTGCAATAGCTGTATTAGCATATTCATTAAGTGAATACTTAGGTGGAAATGGATACTTAAGTGTTTATATAACAGGAATTATTATAGGAAATAGTAAAATACCTCATAAAAAAAGTATTTTTCAATTTTTTGATGGCGTATCATGGTTAATGCAAATTTTATTATTCTTCTTGCTTGGATTATTAGCTTTTCCGTCAAAGATACCATCTGTAATGATTAAAGGTATTTCTATTTCAATATTTATGATTTTCATAGCAAGACCAATTGCAACATTTAGTATATTAACTTGGTTTAAGGTTCCAATTAAACAACAGCTTTTTATTTCATGGGTTGGAATTAGAGGCGCAGCATCAATAGTTTTTGCAATCTTTGCTATAACATATGGTGTTCCTATAGATTATGATATTTTTCATATAATATTCTTTATGGCTCTATTTTCAGTAGCAGTACAAGGTACTCTTATACCTACTGTAGCACGAAAGCTTGATTTGATTGATGACGGAGAATCTGTTCTAAAGACATTCAATGATTATAAAGAAGATAAAAGTACAAAATTAGTTGAGTTTACAATTAGCAATAATAATCCTATTGCCAATAAAAGTATCATGGATTCAAATATTCCAGAAGATATACTTGTTGTTATGATAAAGCGTAAAGGAGATGTATTTGTACCTAATGGTTCTACAGTTATTTTACCTGGTGATACTTTAGTGTTATCAGGAGATACTTTAATGAATTTTAATACTTATCAAGAAGGAAAAAGTACAAAGCTGATGGAAATTTCAGTTGGTAAGCATAGTAAAATTGCAAACAAATCTATAAAAGATTCTAATTTAACTGAAGATATTCTTATAGTTATGATAAAACGTAAAGATAAAGTAATAGTTCCAAATGGAAGTACAGTTATAATGCCAGAAGATATATTGGTTGTTACAGCTAATGATTTTAGTGTTGTAGAAAATATGATAATATAGAATAAAATTAATTGAAAGTAAAAGGTAGGATATGTATTATGAATGAAAATTTTAAAGTATTAAGTAATGGTATTAAAGTGCCTTCTATTGGATTTGGAACATATAAGTCTGGAAATGATGAAGAAACTGCTAAAATTATAAAATATGCTTTAAATATAGGATATAGACAAATTGATACTGCTTCTTTTTATGGTAATGAAATTGGTATTGGAAATGGAATAAAAGAAAGTGGAATTAATAGGGAAGATATTTTTCTTGTTACAAAGCTTTGGAATGATGATCATGGATATGATAAAACTATTGAAGCATTTAATAAATCATTAGAAAGATTACAAGTTAATTATATAGATTTATATCTTGTACATTGGCCAAATAAACTAAATTCAGAAACTTGGAAAGCATTTGAATATCTTTATAGAACAGGTAAAGTAAAAGCTATTGGAGTTTGTAATTTTAAAATTGGTCATTTAGAAGAATTAAAGAAAACAGCTGAAATAATGCCTATGGTAAATCAAGTTGAAATTCATCCTCAAAGTTCAAAAAATGATATGTTAAGTTATTGTGAAGAAAATAATATTCAACTTGTTGCATGGAGTCCTATAATGAGAGGTAAATTATTTTCTAACAAATTAATGATAGACTTATCTGAAAAATATAAAAAAACAATAGCTCAAATAATATTAAGATGGCATGTACAAAGAGGAATAATTCCTATACCAAAGTCATCTAATGAAGAAAGAATAAAAGAAAACCTAAGTATTTTTGATTTTGAACTTTCTAATGATGATATGAATACTATAGATTTGTTAAATGAAGGAGATAATGTATCAGTCAGCGGAGTACCTGAAAATACAACATATCTTGAGTTTTAATAAGAATTACACATAGCAAAAAAATTAAGATGCATCATAAAACTAATAATGACAATTTATACTTTAAAATATATATAGATTTTTAATTTATGGGGGGATTAAGTTATGAGTTATAATAAAGTTTTAGAAAATGCTAAAAATTATATTGGGGATTATTGTAAAGCATGTATAGAATGTAATGGCAAGGTATGTAAAAACAGAATTCCTGGTCCAGGATCTAAAGGTATTGGAGATACAGCAATTCGTAATTATGATAAATGGAAAGAAATACGTATAAATATGGATACATTAACTGAAAGTAAACCTATAGATATGAGTATAAATTTATTTGGTAAGGAATTTAAATATCCATTTTTTGCAGGTCCAGTAGGGGCAGTTAATTTGCATTATGGAGATAAATATAATGATATGTCATATAATAATATATTAGTATCAGCATGTGCTAATTCTGGCATATTGGCTTTTACAGGAGATGGAGTAAACCAAGAAGTTATGAAATCTGCTACTACATCAATAAAAGCTGTTGGTGGATTAGGCATTCCAACTATTAAGCCATGGAATCTTGAAACTATAAAAGAAAAAATACAGTTAGTCAAAGAGAGTGGTGCTATTGCAGTCGCAATGGATATTGATGCTGCAGGACTTCCATTTTTAAAAAATATGAATCCACCAGCTGGTGCAAAATCGGTAGAAGAACTTAAGGAAATAATAAAACTTTCAAATCTACCGTTCATTGTTAAAGGTATTATGACAGTAAAGGGAGCATTAAAGGCTAAGGAAGCTGGAGCAGATGCAATCGTAGTTTCTAATCACGGAGGAAGAGTATTAGATCAATGCCCAGCAACAGCAGAGGTTCTTGCAGATATTGTTGATGCAGTGGGAGACTCAATGAAGATTTTCGTTGATGGTGGTATACGATCTGGTGTAGATATATTTAAGGCATTAGCATTAGGAGCGGATGGAATTCTCATTTGTAGAACATTTGTTACTGCACTTTATGGTGGTGAAGAGGAAGGTATCAAAATGTATATTGATAAGCTAGCTTCTGAACTTGAAGATACAATGTCCATGTGTGGTGCTTACTCACTTAGTGATATTTCTAGAGATATGATAAAAATTTAATAGAACTTATAATTTTATCTAAATTCTGATTTATTATGTTAAATAGGATAATTTCCAAGTTTTTATGGAGATTATCCTATTTTTTCTTTAAATTACTTTATATAAATCTAATATAGTAATAAAAGACAAAGTTTAAATTAAAAACAATAACATTATATGTTATAATTGTAATTAACACATAATAAACGGAGGTATATACCATTTAAGGTATAAATAGTATGTTAGAAGAAACTAAATTATTTTCAAATAAAAGTTTAAAGAAATTAATTTTTCCATTAATAGTAGAACAACTTTTAGCTGTTACAATAGGTTTTACAGATACAATTATGGTTTCTAATTTAGGAGAAAATGCTGTTTCTGCAGTATCTTTAGTTGATACAATAAATATATTATTAATAAGTATATTTACTGCTTTAGCTACAGGTGGTACTGTTGTTACTTCTCAATTTCTAGGGCAAGATAATAGAAAAGAAGCTCGAGATTCAGCCAAGCAATTAATTTTAATTACTGGA
The DNA here is from genome assembly GCA_900547475.1 of uncultured Clostridium sp. Classification (GTDB taxonomy): domain Bacteria; phylum Bacillota; class Clostridia; order Clostridiales; family Clostridiaceae; genus Clostridium. The sequence continues at coordinate 90,637 of URGW01000001.1, forward strand.
TTATTAGCAATAATTATTATGATGTTTTGTTTAATATTTAATAAATCACTACTAAAATTAATATTTGGAAGTATTGATTATGAAATAATGAAACAGGCTCAAACATATTTTTATATAACTGCACTTTCATATCCATTTATAGCATTATATAATTCAGGTGCAGCATTATTTAGAGTTATGGGAAACTCTAAAATATCTATGATTAATGCACTAATCATGAATATTGTTAATATTGTTCTAAATTCCATATTTATTTTTGGTTTTAATCTTGGTGTATTGGGATCTGGACTTGCAACATTATGTGCTAGAATACTTACAGCTACTGTTATTTTATTAATGCTGAAAAATAAAGAAAATAGTATATATATTAATAATTATCATACATTTAAATGGAATTGGATTTATATAAAAAAAATTTTATTTATAGGTGTACCAGCAGGATTAGAAAATGGTATGTTTCAATTAGGCAAAATCTTAGTACAAAGTTTAATTGCAACTTTTGGAACATATGCAATTGCAGCAAATGCAGTTAGCAATAATATTTCCCAAATGATGATTATACCTGGTTCTGCAATTGGATTAGCTTTAATTACAATAGTTGGTCAATGTGTTGGTGCTAATAAATATGATCAAGCAATTTATTACACAAAAAAGTTATTAAAAATGGTCTATAAATGGATGATAATTTTATGTGTTTTATCAATAATTTTATGTCCTATATTATTAAGATTATATTCCTTATCAGAAGAATCTATCAATCTTGCAACTAAGTGTATATTGATACATGGAATTGCAGGTATGATTATTTGGCCTATATCATTTACATTACCTAATGCTTTAAGAGCTGCTAATGATGCAAAGTTTACAATGATAATATCTATTTGTTCAATGTGGATATTTAGATATCTATTAAGCTTTTTCTTAGGAAGAAATTTAGGATTAGGATTAGTTGGGGTATGGCTTGCAATGATAATAGATTGGATAGTTCGTTCCTCTTTCTTTATTTATAGATATTATAGTGGGAAATGGCGTAATAAAAAACTTGTGTAATATATAATTAAAATAAACCGGAAACCATTATTAAATATAATTTAATAATAGTTTCCGGTTTTTATTATAGTTTGATTGGAAATAAAACATCTTTTAAAGTAACTATAATCATAATTCCCATTAAAATAATGAATCCTACATAGTTTGCAGCACCAACAATTTTATCTGGAAGTTTTCGTCTTGTTATTAACTCTATAATAGTAATTGCTGCCCATCCTCCATCTAATGCTGGGAAGGGTAATAAATTAAATACAGCTAAATTAACACTAATGAAACCTAATAAATATCCAAGAGATATTAACCCATTTTTAGCTGCTTGAGTTGACATTCTTATTATAGTAATAGGTCCACCAACATCAGTTTTAAAATTTACATTCCCTGAAATAATAAGATTAAGACTTTTAAAAGTTTGATTAATTAAAGAAGCTGTTTCTTTAAATGCTTGTTTTATCGCTTGAAGAATAGTAGGCTCTTTAATAGCACTATAATGAAATCCAATGTGATAAACTTTATTGCCATTTTTTTTAATCAGCTCTGGAGTAATAGTAATTTCTATCTTTTCACCATTTCTATTTACTAATAAGTTTATAGGATTACCATTAGAAAGTTGAATACCCATAGTAACATCGGTTGGAGTATAAACTTTAGATCCATCTATTTTTATAATTTCATCATTAATTTGTAATCCCGAATTAATAGCAGGTGAGTTCTCAGATAGCTTACTTATTTTTAATTCATTAAACCCTCTATGTGAAATAATCATGCTGAATATTATAACTGCAAAAATAATATTCATTATGGCACCAGCTAATATAATTGAAATCTTTCTTATTGGAGTAGTACTAGAAAAACTTCTTTCATCATTTATAACTTCTTCTTCACCTAATAAACTAACGAATCCTCCAATAGGGAAAAATCTTAATGAGTATCTTGTTTCTTTACCTTTTCTTGAAAATATTTCTGGTCCCATCCCAATAGAAAATTCTTCAACCTTTATCCCATTTACTTTTGCCATAATAAAATGTCCAAGTTCATGAACAATTACTAATAAACTAAAGCCAAGTATAGCTATAATAATATACATATTTTCCTCCTTAATTAATTATGTATACTTAATTTTTATTCTTTATCTAAAGAAAAAATTACTTATTAATTAATTTAAGAGGATAAATTACTATATTATATAATTAAATATAATATTAAAATAATAAATTAATTTTAATATCTTAAATTATATTTAGATAATATTCTTTAAGCTTTACAGTTATTGAGTTATCAGGCAACTGCTCAGTAATTATTCCATAAAAATCAAGTAAATTAGAAAATTTAAATGAACCATTTTTCTTGAACTTTTCATTTAAAGTAACTAAAAACAATTTATCTGAAATATTAGTAATTGCTTTTTTAGTTGCAGAATCTTCTGAAAGAGAAGTACTTATAGTTCCATCTCTAAGATCAATTCCTGTACAGCCTAAAAATGCCTTATTACATCTATAGTTATTTATTTGTTCAATTGCATGAGATCCAATACTACCACCAACATATGAGTTATAATCTCCACCAATAAAAATAAATTTTGTGATAGAATCAGAAGTAATTAATGAAGATATTTCAAACATATTAGTAATTACAGTTAATTGTTTATTATCTTCTACAATTAATTTTGCAATCATAAAAGAAGTGGTAGATGCATCTAAAAAAATGGTGTCATTATCATCTAATTCATCAAAAGCTTTTTGAGCTATTATATTTTTCAATTCTATATTTTCACTAATACGATTATTAAAAGTTTTTATTTTAATAGCAGTATTATCTATATTAATAGCTCCACCGTAAGTTCTTTGAAGTAAGTTTTTTCGCTCTAATACCTTTAAGTCTTTTCTAATCATACTTTCACTTACTTTAAACTCTTTACTTAAATCTTTTACAAATATTTTTCCATCTCTATTTAATAGATCTAATATATACTTATGACGCTCTTCAGTAAACATTTAAAATCTCCTTTAATTTAATTTCTTATTTATTCCCATTTTATTATATTGTTTCAATTAAGTCAATTGACAATAAGGAAATACTGGGATAAAATAAGAAATAACAGGAATAGGGGGGATTTAATGAAAAAAGCTATATTTTTTGATATTGATGGAACATTATTAGATTACTGTGGTGGAATAGTTGATATTACTCCAAAAGTTAAAGAAGCAATTCGTTCTCTTCAAAAAGAAGGTCATTATGTATTTATTTCAACTGGGAGACCATATGCATTTTTAAGTAAATCAATTTTAGATTTTGGCTTTGATGGTTATATTTTAGCAAATGGAGCTCATGTAATTATTAATAATGAAACAATATATTGTGAAGATATAAATAAAGAATTTATAAGGAACTTAGTAAACGAATTAGAAGAACTTAATATTCAATATATATTAGAAGGTGAATACTATTCTTATATGAAAAAAAGCTTTAAAGAATTTCATCAATTTTATGATACAGTAGGTGTTTCTAAAGAATTAATAAAAGATGAATTTTCTTTAGATGAAATTAAAACTTATAAAATTGAAATGATGTGTCCAAATGATGAAGTTGTCAATTCGTGTTTAGAAATAGTTCAAAGAAATAAAGATTATGATTATGTTAATAGTATTGCCTTAAAATCTTTTGAATTATATTCAAAGAAAAATACAAAAGCAACAGGAATAATTAAAACACTAGAGCATTTAAATATTGATATTGAAAATAGCTATGCCTTTGGTGATGGTAAAAATGATATAGAAATGCTTTCTACTGTAGGCTGTGGTATAGCAATGGGAAATGCAGACGATGAAGTTAAAAAGTATGCTAGTAAAATTACTGATACAGTACATAATGATGGTGTTGCAATTGGTATAAAAGAGTTTATATTTAATAGTTAGAAATCTTAAAAAGTACTTATATATTACTATAATAAATTATTTAGTAAATATAAGTACTTTTATTATTTTTTATAGGTCCCACAGCACATCCTGTGGCATAACTTCTAATATACTATTTAAAACATCTATCAGAGTTTCTCTTTTTATATTAGATGATGATAATAACTGTTTAAATTTTCTACTTCCTCTTTGTCCTTGAAATAAACTTTGAAGTGGAGCTGCTAAAGCATGTACATTACTTCCTTTTTCAAGTTCTTCAGTAACATATGATATATATTTTTTTATAGCTTCTCCACGTGAAATTGGGCTAATATTTTTATTTTCTTCATTAATTTTATGCAAATTAGCTAAAAGATAACAATCCTCATATGCAGCTCTTCCAATCATTACCCCATCAACTTTTCTTAATGCATCTTCAATACTTTCTAAACTTTTAAATCCGCCATTTATTTCTATATTTAAATAACTAAATTCTTTTTTTAATTTATAAACCATATTATAATCCAAAGGAGGGATTTCTCTATTATCTTTAGGACTTAATCCTTTTAATATAGCTGATCGTGCATGAACAGTATATCTATCAGGTTTTGCTTTAGATACTGTATATAAAAATTCTAGTAAATCTTCATAACCACTTATTATAATTTTACTATTTTTATTATCAATTACTCCAGTACCATCAATTCCAATTCTATGCTTTATTGTTATTGGCTTATTTGTTGCCTCTTTCATTGCTGATAATATTTCATAAACAAGATTCTTATCTGACATTAAAGCTGCTCCCATTAAATTTCCTGATACTCTATCAGAAGGACATCCACAATTTAAGTTTATTTCTGAATAATTGTATTGCTCAGCAAGTTTAACAGCTTTATAAGCATCTTCTGGATTTGAAGCTGCTATTTGAAGGGCAACATTTCCTTCATCTTCTCTAAAATAAAGAATTTTATCTAAATCTCCATTAATTATAGCTTGTGCTGTTACCATTTCTGAATAAAGAATGGCTTCTTTATTCAATATTCTACAAAAATATCTAAAATGCCTATGAGATTTATCTACCATGGGGGCTATACTTATTTTAGGTGTTTTTATATTAGAAATATATTTTTCCATCTTTTGTATCCTTTCAATTTAAAGAAATTTATTATGATTTATTATAGCATATAAAAGTTTAATTAATTATACAATTAGATGCTTTTTCATATAAATTAATATAAGGTATAGATTTTATTACCATTTTAAGTGTATAATTAACTATACATAATAAAATAATTTAAGTATCTTCTTACTATAAAAAAGGAGGAAGCCTATGAAAAGGATTATATTATTAATTTTAATTATTTTAATAAACCTATTTCTTATAGGATGTGCAGAATCTGAAGTTTATTTAAATAAAAATAATGAAGATTTAAAAGATATTAATAAAGATGAATTAGAAAGTATAGTTGATGAATACAGCTCTTATGCTATAGATGAGATTTATGTTGCAGATACAAAAATTGTTGGTTTTTCATCAGATACTACTCAAGGTGTTTTTGTATATGAAAAGGATAATGAAGGAAACTATGTATTAAATCAAGCTAATAAATTAGATATACCTACAGATGGTTTAGGTATTTCAAATTACAGAATAATTTATGAAAATTATAACGATATAACTAATGCTAAGTATGGATATATTATAATATCCAATGGTAAAAAGGTTTCTAGAGTTGAAATTACTATAAATGATGTTTATAAATATAATGCAAATTTAGAAATTGGAAAAAAATCTATGGTTTTAATAAAAGAAAATTTAACTGAAGATGAAAGTGCAGGTATTCGTTTAGAGGTAAAATACTTTGATGAAAATAACAACGAGCTACTTCAATAGAAATAGGGGATAGGTTATTTGCAATTAGGATATATAATGAAGAAACTCTTAATAGGGGTGATCAAAATTATTTTACTGGAGAATATACTGTACCAGATGGAAAATACTTTTTTCTAGGAGATAATAGAGGAAATTCCTTTGATTCTAGATATTGGCCAAATAAATATATAGATTTTAATGATATAAAGGGAAGAGCATTTATAAAAGTATTTCCATTTAAAGATTTTGAATTTATAAATTGACTAAGTAATTAAAAAGAGTAATTGTTAAATAATTACTCTTTTTAATTATTTTAAAGCATTTTGTGAAAAAAGCTGCATAACTTCAATATATTTTTCTATATCTTTTGGATCTATTCCTTTGGTGATTTTTTCTATAAATTCACTTTGCATATTATATAATTTTATTACTATAGGTTTAGATTTTTCTGTTAACTTTAGATGTTGACATCGTCTATCATTTTTATTAACTTCAACTTTTATAAGTTCTTTTAATATTAATGGTTCTACAGCTTTAGAAACATAAGCCTTAGAAAATCCCTTTAACTTAACTATATCCTTTGCTGTATCACAAGATGGATTATTATTTAAAAATGTTAGAATATCAGCCTCTGGTTTAGTAATACCACATTCATTAGCTACTTTAACAGATAAATTGTAATATAAATCATTTATATTTTTAACTGAATATAGTATCTCCGTAATATCAAATTTAGCTTTCATCATTATCCTCCATATAGTTGACAAATAAACTGTTTCTCTGTAAACTATTTTATGGGAATTATAATTTTTTGTCAATTTTATTAAAGGAGAAAGATATGATGCAACAAAATAAAACAGAAGAATTAGGTAGCTGTAGTGTAGGAAAATTACTTTTTAGATTAGCAGTTCCTGCAATAGCAGCACAAATTATTAATTTATTGTATAATCTAGTAGACCGTATGTATATTGGACATATAGATAATATTGGTAAATTAGCTCTTACTGGTGTTGGAGTATGTCTACCACTTATTATGCTTATTTCTGCATTTGCTGCTCTTGTAAGTATGGGTGCAGCCCCTAGAGCTTCAATTTTTTTAGGAAAAGGCGAACATGAAAATGCAGAAAAAACATTAGGAAATTCATTTTCACTATTAATAATATTATCTCTTATTATTACAGTTATTTTCTTTTTCTTTGCAAAAGATTTACTTTTATTATTTGGTGCAAGTGAAAATACAATAGAATATGCAGTTGATTATATGGGGATATATAGCTTAGGAACTATATTTGTTCAACTAACTCTTGGACTTAATTCATTTATAAGTGCGCAAGGTTTTGCTACAGTTAGTATGATGACTGTTTTAATAGGTGCTATATGTAATATTGTTCTTGATCCTATACTTATATTTGGGTTTAATATGGGAGTATCTGGTGCAGCTTTAGCTACAATAATATCTCAGTCAGTGTCTATGATTTGGATACTATTTTTCTTAACTGGTAAAAAATCAACTTTAAAATTAAGAAAGAAAAATTTACATCTATCAAAAGATATTATTATACCTTCTATAATATTAGGGTTATCACCATTTATAATGCAATCTACAGAAAGTTTAATAGCTGTATGCTTTAATTCTTCATTATTAAAATATGGTGGTGATATTGCAGTAGGAGCAATGACAATTCTTACAAGCGTTATGCAATTTTCAATGCTTCCTCTTACTGGACTAACACAAGGTGGACAACCAATAATAAGTTATAACTATGGAGCTAAAAACTCAGCCCGTGTAAAGAAGGCATTTAACCTATTACTTATTTCTTGTGTATCTTATTCTTTTATATTATGGGCATTAGCGATGATAACACCTAGATCATTTGTATTAATATTTAATAATGATCCAGAACTTGTTGAATTCACAAGTCGTGCTCTTAGAATATATATGGCTGTTTCATGTATATTTGGTGTACAAATAGCTTGTCAACAATCCTTTATTGCTTTAGGTAATGCAAAAACTTCATTATTCTTAGCACTATTAAGAAAAGTAATATTATTAATACCTTTAATTTATATTATACCTATGTTTATGTCTGATAAAACAACAGCAGTGTTTATAGCAGAACCTGTGGCAGATTTATTAGCTGTTACTACTACATCAATAATATTCTTTATTCAATTTAGAAAATCTATGAAAGAAATATCTACTCCTATAGATTATCAAAATAAAAGTTAAATTAAATAATGAGGTTATATTAAATCAAAATTTAATATAACCTCATTTTCTTAAAGTATTTCTAAAATTTTTACAGAATAATTCTCTCCAGGAGCATCAACTTCAACTATATCTCCAACCTTTTTACCTGCTAATGCTTTTCCGAGTTCGGATTCAATACTTATCAACATTTCTTCAGGTTTAGCGTCTAATGTTGTTACTAAAGTAATAATATCTTCAAAACCATCATCAATAAATTCAATTTTAGCTTTAGTATTTATTCCTAAAATAGATTTATCAATACTTTCATCTTCTATAACTGTAGCTGTTGTTATAAGTGTTAGTAAGTGTTGAATTCTATTATCATTTTCTCTATATTCTTCACAAGCAGCCTTATATTCAGCATTTTCTGATCTATCTCCATGTGCTGCTGCAATTAATTTTTCTTTTGCAATTTCAGCTCTTCTTACAGTCATTCTGTAATCCAGTTCTTCTTGTAATTTTTTAATATTAGATTCTGTTAATATCTTGCTCATAAAATAAAAATCTCTCCTATAATAAATATTATGATACTATTATAAATACTTATTAAAAAAAAGAAAAGCCAACATTAAAATTCAAATATTTAAAATATCAAAATATATTTGAAAGTATAGTATATACTATAAGAAAAGGCAATATTGAAAAAATATTGACAAAATTTAAAATTAGATTTATTATAAAGATGTTTGATAGTCAAAATCTTTGAGTGAGGAGTGGATAATTTTAGGAATTAGGTATTGTTTTAATTATTTTATATCTTTATATTTTTTATTGTTAGGAATTATTTTAAATTTATATAAAATTATAGAATTATATATATAATGGTAACTTATTATATATTATGATATTAACTAAGGAGAAATATTAAAGGATTTAATATTTCATATTTTTAAGAGTATTGTTTGATTATCAAATAATTATATTTTTAAAATAAAGGTGTTAGAATGAGTTTAGTAAAAATAGTAGGTATTGGACATTATTGTCCAGAAAATGCTGTAAGTAATAATCAATTGTCAAATTTAGTTGATACATCACATGAATGGATAGTTAAGAGAACTGGAATATGTGAAAGAAAGATTTCAAAAGGTGAAAGTACAGTAGATTTAGCCGTTAAAGCATCAATTAATGCTATGAAAATGGCAAAATGTAGTCCTGAAGATATTGATCTAATTGTAGTTGCAACAACTTCACCAGATAGAATTATGCCTTCTACTGCTTGTAGTGTCCAAAGTATATTAGGTTGCGATAATGCAGCTGCATTTGATATAAGTGCTGCTTGTTCAGGCTTTTTATATGCATCCATAATTGCTAATTCATTAATAAAAAATGGAGAAGGAAGCAAAGCTTTAGTTATTGGTAGTGAGGTTCTCTCAAGAATAATAGATTGGAACGATAGAAATACTTGCGTATTATTTGGTGATGGTGCTGGTGCCGCTATTCTTGAAGTAAGTAGTGATAATAGTGGAATAATAAGCACTTATTTCGGCTCTGATGGAAAAACAGGTACTAAGGCATTAACTGCTAATCAATTTCCAATTAAGACACCATTTGCAGATACCTCTTTAAAAAGAGATGAATATATACAAATGGATGGTAGAGAGGTTTTCAAATTTGCCATATCAATAATCCCTAAGGTAGTGAAGAAACTACTAGAGAATTCAGGTGAGGATATATCAAATATTAAATATATTATTCCACATCAAGCAAATATTAGAATAATAGATGATGCTGCTAAGAAGTTAAATATAAGCAAGGACAAATTCTATGTTAACTTAGAATCTTACGGAAATACCTCAGCAGCTAGTATACCTATTGCTTTTAGCGAGGCTGTAAATAAAGGCTTACTTAATAAAGGTGATAAAATTATTTTAGTTGCTTTTGGTGGTGGATTAACTTGGTCTGGAATATTACTAGGATGGTAGAAATCGGTAAATTATCGAAATTATAACTTATAAATAAAGAATTTTAGTTAAAATTTAGGAGGAAATAGAAATGATATTCGAAAAAATTAGAAAAATAATAGTAGAACAATTAGGAGTTAATGAAGAAGATGTTAAATTAGAAACAAGATTCATAGAAGATTTAGAAGCTGATTCATTAGATTTATTCCAAGTAATAATGGAACTTGAAGATGCTTTTGATGTAAAAGTTGAGGAAGTAGAAAATATAAAAACAGTTGCAGATGCTGTAAATTTTATTGAAAAAGCAACAGAAAAATAGTATTGGAGGTAAATATATGAAAAAGGATATATGCGGTATTTTAGGTATTAAGTATCCTATTTTTCAAGGTGGAATGGCTTGGGTTTCAGAAAGTACTCTTGCTGCAGCAGTTTCCAATGCTGGAGGACTTGGTATTATAGCAGGTGCTAATGCTCCTGCTAGCCATATAAGAAATGAAATAAGAAAGACTAAGAAACTTACCGATAAACCTTTTGGACTTAATATAATGCTTTTATCAGATAATGCTGATGAATTAGCTGATATTGCAATTGAAGAAGGAGTTAAAGTTATAACTACTGGAGCAGGAAATCCAGGTAAATATATGGACAAATGGAAAGATGCTGGGATTGTAGTTATTCCTGTCGTTGCTTCTGTTGCATTAGCTAAAAGAATGGAGCGCTGTGGAGCCGATGCTGTTATAGCAGAAGGCTGTGAATCAGGTGGTCATGTTGGTAAGCTAACTACAATGGCATTATTACCACAAGTTGTTGATGCTGTAAATATTCCTGTTATAGGGGCTGGTGGTATAGGTGATGGAAGAGGCATTGCTGCTGCATTTATCCTTGGAGCAAGTGGTGTTCAAGTTGGTACTAGATTTTTAGCATCAGAAGAATGTCAAATTCATGATAATTACAAAAATGCTGTAATAAAGTCAAAAGATATTGACACTGTTGTTACTGGAAGATGTACAGGACACCCTGTTCAAGTATTAAAAAATAAACTTGCAAAAGAATATTTAAAACTTGAAAGTGCTAATGCAAGTATTGAAGTTCTAGAAGAATTAGGTAAAGGTACTCTAAAAAGAGCTGTAGTAGATGGTGACATTGAAAATGGATCACTAATGGCCGGCCAAATATCTGGAATGGTAAAGAAAATTCAAAGTGTTAAAGAAATAATCGAAGAAATGTTTAATGAATACGAAGAAGTAAAAAGAAGTCTATAACTAATAGATTAATGGAGGAATTATGAAGATAGCATTTATTTTCTCAGGTCAAGGTTCTCAATATATAGGAATGGGAAAAGAATTATATGATAGTATTCCTAGTTGTAAAAAAATATATGATAAAGCTAATGAAGTTTTAGGCTTTGATTTGAAAGAATTAATATTTAATGGTGATAAAGAAGAATTAAATATTACTGAAAATACACAACCTGCAATATTAACAACCTCTATAGCTATTCTACAAGCTATAAAAGATAAAGGTATCAATCCAGATATAGTTGCAGGATTGAGCTTAGGAGAATATTCTGCACTTGTTGCTAGTGAATCTTTAGACTTTGAAACTGCAGTTTCCTTAGTAAAAAAAAGAGGTCGTTTTATGCAAGAAGCTGTACCTCAAGGTGTTGGTTCAATGGTTGCAGTAATTGGATTAGATGAAGATAAAATAAAAAAAGTATTAAAGGTAGCTAGTGAAAAAGGAATAATAGAAATAGCTAACTATAACACTAATAATCAAATAGTAATAGGTGGAGAAAGTAAAGCTGTAGAATTGGCAAGTGAATTAATGAAAGAGTGTGGTGCAAGAAGGGTTATTCCTCTAAAAGTATCTGGTCCTTTCCATACTTCATTATTAAATGAAGCATCTATTAAATTGAAAAATGAATTTGAAAATATACACTTTAATAATCCAAAAATAAAGACAATAACAAATGTTACAGCTGATTTTATTAAAAATGGAAATGAAATTAAAGAATTATTAATAAATCAAGTTAAATCTTCTGTAAGATGGAGTGAAACTATTGAAAGAATGCTTGATGAAGGTATAGATACATTTATTGAAATAGGACCTTTAAAAACTTTAAGCAGTTTTGTTCGTGAAATAAGCAAAGAAAAAAAAGCTACTGTAAAAATCTTTAATGTAGAAGATTTAAAATCACTTAATAAAACACTAGAAGGGATGGAAGCTATATGTTAAAAGGGAAAAATGTAATAGTTACTGGAACTACAAGAGGAATAGGTAGAGAAATTGCATTAACTCTAGCGCAAAATGGAGCTAATATAGCTATGAATTATAGAAACTTAAATAGTGAGGTAGAAGATTTAATCAATGAAATTAAAAGCTTTGGTGTAGATGCTTTGGCAATAAAATGTGATGTAAGTATTACTGAAGAAGTTGATAACTTCGTAAAAGAAGTAAAATCTCATTATAATACAATAGATATTTTAGTTAACAATGCAGGTATCACTAAAGATGGATTAATTCTAAGAATGAAAGAAGAAGATTTTAATGATGTTTTAGATGTTAATTTAAAGGGTACTTTTAATACTACAAAATCAGTTTCTTCTATTATGGTTAGACAAAAATATGGAAAAATAATTAATATTTCTTCTGTAGTTGGTATAGCTGGTAATGCAGGACAATGTAATTATGCGGCTTCAAAGGCTGGAGTTATTGGATTCTCTAAATCAGTAGCAAGAGAGCTTGCTTCAAGAAATATAAATGTTAATGTAGTAGCTCCAGGATATATAAACACTGATATGACTAAGAATCTACCTGATAAGGTTAAAGAAGAAATAATTAAAAGTATACCTATGAAAAAAATAGGTGATCCAAAAGAAGTTGCTAATTTAGTATTATTCTTATCATCAAATTTATCAGATTATATCACAGGCCAAGTAATAAATGTTGATGGTGGAATGGTGATGGCATAAGGGAGGCATTAAATTGAAAAGAAAAGTGGTAATCACTGGACTTGGAGCAATAACTCCAATAGGAAATAATATAGATAGTTTTTGGGAGAGTATTAAATTAGGCAAAAACGGAATAGATGAAATATCTTTATTTAATGCCGAAAATTTAAAAGTAAAAATGGCTGCAGAGGTTAAGGATTTTGACCCTAGCAACTTTATAGATAAAAAAGAAGCAAAAAGAATGGATAGATATACTCAATTTGCTGTAATAGCAGCAGAAGAATCTATTAAGGATAGCAATCTTGATTTTAATACATTAAATAGAGAAAGAATTGGTGTAATGTTTGGATCTGGTATAGGTGGACTTTGTACTATTGAAAATCAAATAAGAACTCTAGTTACTAAAGATCCTAATAGAGTATCACCACTTACTATTCCAATGGCTATATCAAATATTGCTTCAGGTACTATTGCAATAAAATATGGTATTTTAGGAAGTACATTAAGCTTAACTTCTGCATGTGCAACTTCAACTCATTGTATTGGTGAAGCTTATAGAAGTATCAAAGATGGTTATCTTGATATTGTTGTAGCTGGTGGAGCTGAAGCCTCTATATGCGAATTTGGTATAGCAGGATTCCAATCACTTACTGCATTAAGTAGAAGTGAAGATAGAAATAGAGCATCAATCCCATTTGATAAAGAAAGAAATGGATTTGTTATGGGAGAAGGTGCAGGTTCATTAATATTAGAGGACTTAGACAGTGCTTTAAAAAGAGGGGCAAAAATTTATGCAGAAATAGTTGGATATGGCTCAAGTTGTGATGCTTATCATATAACATCACCTTGCTTAGATGGTGATGGTGCATATAGAGCTATGAGAGATGCATTAGTTGATGCTGATATAAGTACTGATAAAATATCTTATATAAATGCACATGGTACATCAACAGAAATTAATGATAGAGTTGAAACATTAGCTATAAAAAAAGCTTTATGTGATAATTATATGAATGCATATGTTAGTTCTACTAAATCAATGACTGGTCATTTATTAGGTGCTGCAGGTGCTATTGAAGCTATTGTTTCAATAAAAGCATTACAAGATAATTTTATTCCAGCAACAATCAATTATGTAAATGAAGATAAAGATTGTGATTTGAACCTTGTTGTTAATGAAGGAAAAGAAGCTAACGTAGAATATACAATGTCAAACTCTTTAGGATTTGGTGGACATAACGGCACTCTTATATTTAAAAAATGGAGGTAGTTAGAATGTTAGACTATAACCAAATAAAAGAGCTTATTAAGGAGATAGATTCATCGTCTCTAAGAGTTTTTGAATTAGAGAATAGCGATATAAAATTAAAACTTAGTAAAAACGAAGAAAATTCTTTATATAAAGAAAATATTATTAATACAACATCTTCTGAAAGTTCTACAGTATTTACCAAGGAAAATAAAACTTTAACTGAGGAAACTTTAGTTGAAACTGAAGAATTAATAGAAGAAAACTTAAATATAGTTAAATCACCATTAGTGGGAACTTATTATTCATCTTCAACTCCAGGAGGAGCTCCATATGTTGAGATTGGATCTAAAGTAAAAAAAGGTGATGTACTTTGTATAGTTGAAGCTATGAAGATAATGAATGAAATCACATCAGAAGTTGATGGAGAAATAGTTGAAGCTTTAAGAACTGATGAAGAAATTGTTGAATTTGGAATGGAATTATTTAAGATTCGTTCATAATAATAAATATAATATAGGTATTAGTGGTGGTAAAAATCTAATAAATATTTTTACTACCACTTATTAAAATATCTATTATTTAAGGAGATTTTAAAATGGATATTAAGGAAATTATGGAGATAATTCCTCATAGATATCCTTTTCTTTTAATAGATAAGGTCATAAAAATTGAGGAAAATAAAATAACTGCAATAAAAAATGTTACAGCAAACGAATATTACTTTCAAGGACATTTCCCAGCTGAACCTGTTATGCCAGGTGTATTAATAATTGAGTCTTTAGCGCAAGCTGGTGCTGTAGCTCTTTTAAGCAAAGATGAGTTTAAAGGTAAGATAGCATATTTTGCAGGAATAAATAATGCTAAATTTAGAAGAAAAGTTGTTCCTGGAGATACGTTAAGATTAGAAGTTGAACTTACTAAAGTACGTGGTAAAGCTGGTGTAGGATATGGAATTGCTTATGTTGACGATAAGAAGGTTTGTGAAGGAGAATTAACCTTCATGGTAGGTTAATAAAAAGAGGTGTTTTATGATTAGAAAAGTTTTAATAGCTAATAGAGGTGAAATTGCTGTAAGAATTATAAGAGCTTGTAGAGAGCTTGGATTAAAAACTGTTGCTATTTATTCAGAGATTGATAAAGATGCCATGCATACAGAACTTGCAGATGAAGCTATTTGTGTTGGAACTTCAAAATCTAAAGATTCTTACCTTAATGAAAGTAATATCATCAGTGCTGCAGTAGTAACAGGTTGTAACGCAATTCATCCTGGCTTTGGATTTTTATCGGAAAAAGCTAGTTTCGCAAGTATGTGCGAGGAATGTAATATTAAGTTTATTGGACCAAGTAGTGAAACAATAAACATTATGGGAAATAAATCGGTAGCAAGAGAAATAATGAAAAATGCAAATGTTCCAGTTATTCCTGGTAGTGATGGTCTTATTGAAAATATTGAAGAGGCTAAAATAGAAGCTAAAAGAATTGGATATCCAATTATGATTAAAGCTTCTTTAGGTGGCGGCGGAAAAGGTATAAGAATTGTTGCTAATGAAGATGAGCTAGAAAATGCTTTTTTCACTGCAAGAACTGAAGCGAAAAATAACTTTGGTGATGATTCAGTATACATGGAAAAATTCATAGAAAATCCAAGACATATAGAATTTCAAATTTTAGGTGATACCTTCGGAAATATAATTCATCTTGGTGAAAGAGATTGTACTATTCAAAGAAGGAATCAAAAAGTACTTGAAGAAGCTCCATCTTATATCTTAAGTGATGAGTTAAGAAAAGAAATGGGTGAAGCAGCAATAAAAGCAGCAAAGGCAGTTAATTATGTTAATGCTGGTACAATTGAATTTTTAGTAGATAAACATGGTGCTTTTTACTTTATGGAAATGAATACGAGAATCCAAGTAGAACATCCTGTAACAGAAATGATAACTTCTGTAGATATAGTAAAAGAACAATTAAAAATTGCTAATGGTGATGAGTTACAACTAACTCAAGAAGATATAAAAATAGAAGGCCATGCTATTGAGTGTAGAATAAATGCAGAAAATCCAAATAAATCATTTGCACCTTGTCCAGGGAAAATTAGTTTTTTAAATATACCTGGTGGCAATGGAATTAGAGTTGATACAGCTGTTTACAATGGTTATACTATTCCGCCAACTTATGATTCTATGATTGCAAAACTTATTGCGCATGGAAAAACTAGAGAAGAAGCAATCAATAAAATGTTACGAGCTCTAGATGAATTTATTATTGAAGGAATAGAAAGTAATATAGACTTTCAAATTAATATTTTAAATAATGATATATTCCGCTTAGGAACTTTTGATACAAGTTTTATAAGCAAAGAATATAATCTATAAGTTGGTGAAATTATGGGTATTTTTAAGAAAAAACAATACGGTGTAATAAGTGTATCACATGTTGATAATAATGATACTCCTTTTGTTCCTGATGGAGCATGGGTAAAATGTAATCATTGTGGAAAGATTTTATATAAAAAAACATTAGATGAAAATTATAAAATGTGTCCTAATTGTAAGTATTATTTTAGATTAGGTGCACATGAAAGAGTAGATTTAATTTGTGATAAAAATACCTTTATTGAATTTAATAAAGGTTTAGAATCTAAAAATCCAATGAAGTTCCCAGGATATGATAGCAAGTTAAAGTTAAGTAAAGAAAATTCTAAAATTAATGAAGCAGTTATAACTGGAAAATGTAAAATAAACGGAATGGAATCTATTATTTGCATAATGGATTCAAACTTTATGATGGGAAGTATGGGTACAGTTGTTGGTGAAAAAATAACATTCGCTATTGAGAAAGCAATTAATGAAGAATTTCCCATAATAATCTTTACTGCTTCTGGTGGTGCAAGAATGCAAGAAGGAATTTTTTCACTAATGCAAATGGCAAAAATCAGTGCAGCCTTAGCAAAGCTTAGTGAAAAAGGATTGCTTTATATTACTGTTTTAACTGATCCTACTACAGGTGGAGTTACTGCAAGTTTTGCCATGTTAGGTGATATAATTATTGCAGAACCAAAAGCTTTAATTGGATTTGCAGGAAGAAGAGTTATTGAAGGAACAATTAAAGAAAAACTACCTGATGATTTTCAAAGTGCAGAATTCTTATTAGAAAAGGGATTTGTAGATAATATTGTAAATAGAGATGAATTAAAAAATACACTATCCTTATTATTAGAATTACACAAACCTCAAGGAGGTGCATCAGTTGAGTAAAAAAGTTAAGGCATGGGACAGATTAACAATTGCAAGAATGATTGAAAGGCCAAATGCTGAAGATTATATAAAACTAATCTTTAATAATTTTTTTGAATTACACGGAGATAGAAACTATAGAGATGATAAATCTATTATTGGAGGAATCGGATTATTAGAAGATATTCCAGTTACTATAGTTGGTATTCAAAAAGGTAAAAACTTAAAAGAAAATATGGAAAGAAATTTTGGGTCACCTTATCCTGAAGGATATAGAAAAGCATTAAGATTAATGAAGCAAGCTGAAAAATTTAAAAGACCAATTATTTGTTTTATAAATACTTCTGGAGCATATTGTGGTGTAGAAGCTGAAGAGCGTGGTCAAGGAGAAGCTATAGCTAGAAACTTATTAGAAATATCTCAACTTACTGTCCCTATTATTTCTATAATTATAGGTGAAGGGGGAAGTGGAGGTGCCATAGCACTGGCTTGTGGAGATCAAGTATGGGCACTAGAAAATTCAATATATTCTATTTTATCACCTGAAGGTTTTGCATCTATATTATTAAAGGATCCATCAAAAGCTCAAGAAGTTTCTGAGATAATGGGAATTACTTCTTATGACTTATTAAAAAAAGGTGTAATCGAAAAAATTATTAAAGAACCTATTGGTGGGGCTCAAAATGATATTAATTTTGTTGCAAATGAAATTAAAGCTAATTTAATAAATGAAGTAAGGCTTTTACAAAACAAAACTGTAAGAGATCTTCTAAATAAAAGATATTTACGTTATAGAGATTTTTAATAAATAATAAAATGAGCAGGAAATATTAAAACCTGCTCATTTATTTCAAGGTAATTATACAGAGGTATGTGTAGCTTAATACACAAAATGTATCTACATTAAAGATTATTGACACTTTATATATTTTATACACAATATTAATATTTTTTTCTTATTATTAAACTACATACTTTAATTTAAATATAATCCTTTTGGATAAGATAATAAATTTTAATCCAAAGGGATTTTTATATAAAAATTTAATGAATTACTTGAATAAATATCCATATAAAATGTTGACAATAACATTTAAAAGAGTAAAATAAATAATGTAGGGTTAGCACTCATTAAGATAGAGTGCTAACAATAGTTGTTAAGTTAAAAAGGAGAGAGTTTTATGGAAACAAAACAATTTAAAGCAGAATCTAAAAGACTTTTAGATTTAATGATTAATTCAATTTACACACATAGAGAAATTTTTCTAAGAGAGCTTATATCAAATGCTAGTGATGCTATTGATAAAATCTATTATAAGTCTTTAAGCGATGATAACATAAACTTTAATAAAGAAAATTTCTTTATTAAAGTATCTATAGATAAAGAAAATAGAACTATAAAAATATCTGATACAGGAATTGGTATGAGTAAGGAAGAATTAGATGATAACCTAGGAGTTATTGCTAAAAGCGGTTCTCTTCAATTCAAAAAAGAAAATGAAATTAAGGATGGTTTCGATATAATAGGTCAATTTGGTGTTGGTTTTTATTCATCATTCTTAATAGCTGATAAAGTTACTGTAATCACTAAAGCCTTTGGAAGCAAAGAAGCATATAAATGGGAATCTACTGGGGTTGAAGGGTATACAATAGAACCTTCTACTAAAGATACAGTTGGTACAGATATTATATTACATGTAAAAGCTAATACAGATGATGAAAACTTTGATGAATATCTAAATGAATATAAAATTCAATCTTTAATAAAGAAGTATTCAGATTTTATTAGATATCCAATTAAAATGAACCTTACTGAAAGAAAACTGAAAGAGGGAACTGAAAGTGAATATGAAGACTACATAGAAGAAAAAGTAGTTAATAGCATGGTTCCAATTTGGAGAAAAAATAAAAATGAATTAACTCAAGAAGATTATAGTAATTTTTATAAAGAAAAACATTATGGATTTGATACACCTTTAAAACATATTCATTTAAGTGTTGATGGAACAGTAAGCTATAATGCAATATTATATATTCCAGAAAATATGCCTTATGATTTCTATACAAAAGATTATGAAAAGGGATTAGAATTATATTCTAATGGAGTTATGATAATGAATAAATGCTCTGATCTTCTTCCAGATTACTTTGGATTTGTTAAAGGTATAGTTGACTCAGAAGATTTATCATTAAATATCTCTAGAGAGATTCTTCAACATGATAGACAATTAAGATTTATTGCTAAAAATATTAAAAATAAAATCAAGAGTGAACTTGAAAAAATGCTTAGAAATGAAAGAGAAAATTATGAAAAGTTCTACAAAGCATTTGGAAGAACTTTGAAGTTTGGTGTTTATGATAATTTTGGTGCTGAAAAGGAAGTACTTCAAGATTTATTAATGTTCTATTCTTCAAAAGAAAAGAAGATGGTTACATTGGATGAATATGTTACAAGAATGGCTGAAGATCAAAAATATATTTATTATGCTGTTGGTGAGTCTATAGATAGAATTGAAAAAATGCCACAAACAGAATTATTATTAGATAAAGGCTATGAAATTTTATACTTCACAGATGATATAGATGAATTTGCTATAAAAATGTTAATGAAATACAAAGAAAAAGAATTTAAATCAGTTTCTAGTAGCGATTTAGGAATTGAAAATAATGATGAAGAAAACAAAGTAGAAGAGAATAGCGAAGAGAATAAATCATTATTTGATGCTATGAAAGAAGTTTTAAATGATAAAATAAATGCTGTTAAAGTTTCTAATAAGTTAAAAAATCATCCAGTTTGTCTGTCAAATGAAGGTGATTTATCAATAGAAATGGAAAAATTACTAAACTCAATGCCAAATAATCAAGGAGTGAAAGCACAGAAAGTATTAGAAATTAATACTCATCATGAAGTATTCACTGCTCTAAAGGGTGCATATGAGAATGATAAAGATAAATTTAACTTATATACTAACCTTTTATACAATCAAGCATTGTTAATAGAAGGATTATCAATATCAGATCCTGTTGAGTTTACAAATAATATATGTAAATTAATGAAATAATCACAAATATTTATTAAACATATTATTAAAGAATCCCTCATTTGTGGTAATAAATGCGGGATTCTTTATAGTAATCATTTATAAATTATTCATATTTAAACTTTACAATAATTTCTTTAATCTCACCTTTTGAATTCTTTCTAATAGAAAAATTCTTAATATCTTTAAATTGATTTTCTAATTGGAATGAAAGCTCATTAATAGTTGCCTTACATTTTTTTGATAAATCGTTATCTTCTACAATAACGAATCTTGACTTTCTACAAGTTGTTTCATTTTGTAAATCGTCAATTATTACATAATAATCTGAAGTTTCTTCAATTACATGATACTCCTTATTTAATGTTAAACTTGAA
This sequence comes from uncultured Clostridium sp., assembly GCA_900547475.1. Lineage (GTDB taxonomy): Bacteria > Bacillota > Clostridia > Clostridiales > Clostridiaceae > Clostridium. Next base: position 111,457 of record URGW01000001.1, read on the forward strand.
CATAAATTATTATTTATACATCTTAAAATCATATCAAATTCCTCCCTACCCTTTTTTTTCATTATAAATCATAATTTACAAAAATGAAATAGTAATATTATATAAATTTAAGAACTTTTTTTAGTAAGAAAGTCTATTATTTTAATAAATATATTTTACAAATCTATATTTAATCCTGTATAATCAACAGTGCTAAAATAATTAAAATATGCTATATTAATCTAAATAAAAAACTTTTATAAATAATATTGGAGGGAAGTACATGGAAATAAAGGATAGAGGATTAAATGAAAAAATTAATCAATTAAAAAAAGGTTTAGAAATAGTTGGTTATAAATCTAATTTATTATCAGATGATAATAGTGAAATTTTAAACTATATTATAGAAAAGACTTTTAGCGATGGTATCGTTAAATTTAATATAAATAATATTGATTATAGTATTAATGAGTTAATTAAATGTAAACAAGCTTATGAAATTTATTTTCTTAAGAATAAATTAACCACCCTAAACTCAATAGTTTATAAAATAAAGAAGTATGATACATCTTTAGACTCATTAATAAGAAAGTATAAAAAGAGTAGATCATTAGAAGAATATAACGAGATAACTAAAAGAATTAAAAAAACTTATAGACTTGATATTAATAAATTAGTACTAAATAGTATTAATAGTGAAATTTTAAATAAATTAAGCTTAGAAGAACAAGAAACTTTTTATGGTGAATATTTAAGTCAAAAAAGAAAGCAAATAATTGATGGTGTTATTAGTAAAATGGGGATAGTTTAATATTAAACTATCCTTATCATTTTATACACCTTCATTATTAAAATCAGGTACAAACTCTTCTGAATTGGTTCCAGACTCTTGAATAAATCCATTTTTTACACCTATTGAAAGGGCATAATCAATAAGAGAATCATATGTTTTTTCATTAATACTTTTATTAATTTCAGGATACATTTTAGCATTGTACATTGGAGTATATTGATTCATTAATGATATATATACACTATCTCCAAATTTTTTATAAATTGCATCAATAATCTTTTTTGAGTCAAATAGTAATCCTGGCAATAATAAATGTCTTACAATAACGCCTTTCTGAATTATTCCGTCTTTATTAAATTTAGGATCACCTACTTGCCTTACCATTTCTTCTATAATTTCTAGAACATTTTCTGAATATCCTTTTATCTTTGAATATTTTAATGCGTACTTATCTTCAAAATACTTAAAGTCAGGTAAATAAACATCTATATAACCATTTAAAGCTTTTATTGTATCTAATGAATCTATAGAATTAGTATTGTATATTATAGGTAAATCAAGTCCTTTATTCTTTGCTATTTTTAATGCTTCTATAATTTGTGGTACAAAATGAGTTGGCGTAACTAAATTAATATTATTCGCTCCTTTCTCTTGTAACTCTAAAAATACTTCTGATAATCTGTCTATTGTAATTTCTGTTCCAAAGCCTTCACTTGATATTTTATAGTTTTGGCAAAAAACACATTTCAAATTGCAGTTTGAAAAAAATACAGTTCCTGAACCCTTTTCCCCTGAAATACATGGTTCTTCCCAAAAATGAAGAGCTGCCCTTGCAATTTTTATATTATTAGTACTATTACATATTCCTATAGCCCCATTATTTCTATTTACATTACAATTTCTAATACATAAAGTACAATTTTCCAATAATTTAATATAATTCATATAAACACCTCGTAAAAATTAGTATATCAGCATATATTACATTAATCAATTTAATGTAACATATAGTTATTTTAAGTCAATTGTGCTATAATTTTAGCATAATGAAAATTCGAGAGGTGCAGAATATGAATACGGTGACGGTTATAATAAATGGTATTGAATATAATTTAAGAGGAAAAGAAGACGAAAGATATTTATCTGAAGTTGCCGCTTATGTAGATAATAAAATAAGAGAAATTTCAGGAAGCAATAAAAAATTAAATACAAGTTCTGCTGCAGTTCTTACTGCTGTTAACATTGCAGATGAACTTTTTAAATGCGATTTAGAAATTGGAAATATTACTAAGAAAAAAAATTCTCTTGAAGAACGTCATTTAACATTAAAAGAAAGATTAAGGGAACTTAAAGTTGAAATAGACGAAACTGCAAAAGCAAGGGCATCAGAAGTTGAATCCTTAAAATCTGTTATTTTTAATATGGAATCAAAAATAAAGGACTTAGAAAGCTATAAATTATTAAATGAAGAGTTAACAGAGAAAGTAAAAGCATTAACTGAAATAAATAGTAATAATGAAGTACAAATCTCAGAGCTAAATAAAGAATTATTAGAGTTACAAAGCACAAATAAAGAACTTGAAGATAAAGTTAAAAATTGTACTGCTGAAATAAATAATAGAGTAGAAATTTCTAAATTTGAAGAAGCAATTACAAAATTAGAAAAGACACAAAAAATTAATCTTATATTAAGTGATGAAAATGATGATCTTAAGGAAAAAGTATTAGCATATCAAAATGAAGCTAATAACTATTCTATTGAAAATTCAGAGTTAAAAGAAACTGAAAATAAATTAAGAGAAACAATAAAATTTAAAGATGCTGAATTAGAAGAGTTTAAAGTATTAAATGAAAAGCAAAGTTTAGAAGAAAAAAACACTTTAGAAAAAAAGATTAATTCATTGGAAGTAGAACTAAAAGATGCCCTAAAGAAAAAAGAAACTTATAGATTACGTAATAAAGATATTAACTTCCAATTACAAAACTATAAATATAAAGTTTTAGATTTAGAGAAAAAACTTATTGATACTCAATTTAATCTAGCTGTAGAAAAAAGAGATAAAAATCCACTATTAAGATAAGTCTGCTCATCATTGAGTGGACTTATCTTAATTAGTATAGAAAAACAATAATAATTATGTTATAACAATAAGTAGTTATAATAGTTATATTAAAATTAATAGTAAATATTTATAGATTTTAAACAAAAGATTATATTAACTTTTTAAATTTAGGAGAGATTTTTATGAACAAAATAGAAGTTCTAGCACCAGCTGGAAGTATGGAGAGTCTATATGCAGCTATAAATAAAGGTGCTGATGCTGTTTACCTTGGTGGAAATAAATTTTCTGCTAGAGCTTATGCATCAAATTTTGATAATGAAAACATGCAAAAAGCTATTGATTATGCTCATAGTTATGGTGTGAAAATTTACGTCACTATAAATACAATACTAAAAGAAAATGAAATTGAAGAAGCTGTTAGATATGTTGGATATTTATATGAAATAGGTGCCGATGCTTTAATAATTCAAGATCTTGGACTTTTCAAAAGAATTAAAGAAGAGTATCCTGATTTTGAGCTTCATGCTTCTACGCAAATGACAATTCATAATGGAGAAGCTGCTATATATTTTAAAGAAAAAGGCTTTCATAGAGTTGTTTTGTCTAGAGAAATGACAATTGATGAAATTAAATATATATCTACAGATTTAATGATAGAAACTGAAATGTTTGTTCATGGGGCAATTTGTGTTAGTTATTCCGGCCAGTGTCTAATGAGCTCAATAATAGGTGGAAGAAGCGGTAATAGAGGAAGATGTGCTCAACCTTGTAGAATGGAATATGTATTAAAAGGTGAAAAATCTGGTGAACAAAAGGGACATTTATTAAGTCCAAAAGATATGTGTACCATAGATGATGTTAAAGATATAGTTGAAAGTGGAACTCATTCTTTAAAAATAGAAGGAAGAATGAAAAGACCAGAATATGTAGCTGGGGTAGTAGATAACTATAGAAAAGCGATAGATAAAGTATTATTTAAGAAAAAATACAATGTACAAGAAGGTAAAGGCCAATTACTACAACTTTTTAATAGAAGTGGATTTACTAACGCATATTTAAAAGGTAATACTGGTAAAGATATGATGAGTTTTAACTCTCCTAAAAATGCTGGAGTTCCATTAGGAATAGTAGAAAAATCTGGTGAAATTAAACTAAAGGAAAGTTTATCTTTAGGAGATGGAGTTAGATATAGAGATAAAGGATTCTCAGTAAGTAAAATTTTATTAAATGGGAAAGAAGTTTCAAATGCTAAAAGAGGAGATATTGTTAAGCTTTTCCCTATAGATTATAAAAAAGGTGATGAATTATTTAAGAGTTTGAATAAAAAGCTTTTTGATGAATTAGAGGACTATATTAGACCTTATAATAAGAAGATAGCTTTAAATGCAAAAGTTAAATTTGTTGTTAATTCTCCAATTGAACTTACAATAATACATAATAATAAGGAATATATATTTACTGGTGAAATTGTACAAAAAGCAGAAAAAAGACCTTTAGATAAAGAAAGAATTGAAGAAGCGCTAAAAAAATCAGGTGATATTCCATTTAAGTTAGATTTTATTGAGTTTAGTGAATTTGAAGATGGATTTTTGCGTATTGCTGATTTAAATAATTTAAGAAGAGATGCTTTAGAAAGTATCACTAAAAGTATTTGCAAAGAATCCAGAAGAAAACGTCCAAAGAAAGAAAATAAAAATTTATCAGCTCCAATAAATAATAATATAGATATTACTGAAATATATAGTTGTATTACGAAAGATCAACTTAATGCATTATTAGATTGTAAAGTTAAAAATATAGCATTTGACATATTTAGTAGAGAATTAGGTGCACTTAGAATATCTGATTTAATTGATACATTTGAAAAAGTAAATAAAGAAGTAAATTTATATATTAAAACTTCCTCTATAATAAAAGGTGAATTTAATAAGGTATGTAAATTTATAGATAAAGCAAAACCTTATATAAAAGGAATAATAACTTCTAATATAGGTTTAATTAACGTATATAAAGATTCACTTATGATAGTTGGTGACTATAAACTTAATATAATGAATTCTCAAAGCTTAGAATTTTATCAAAATGAATTTGAAATTCCTACATTAAGTATGGAATTAAATAGATCAGAAATTAAAGAAATAACTCGTAAAAATAAAGGAAATAATGCTTATGTTATTTATGGTAAACCTGAACTTATGATTAGTGAATATTGTCCAATAGGAAGTACTTTTGGTGGTAGAAAAACTAATGTAGAGTGTAATGCTATTTGTACTAGAGATAAATTTACTCTTATAGATAGAGTAAATGAAAAAAATAGGGTAATGACTGATTTATTCTGTAGAAGTTATATTTTAAACCCAGTTCCACTAAATCTATTTGATGAAATTAGTACTTTGAAAGAAATAGGAATTAAGACATTTAGATTTGACTTTAGAGATGAAAGCTATGAAGAAGTAAAAAAAGTAATTAATATGTATAAGAATAATGAAGATTATGATAGGAGCAATTACACTAAAGGGCAATTTAGAAGAGGAATAGAATAGGAGAGTAAACGATGAAAATAATAAATATATTATTATTAATTGCTGTATTTATATTTGGTGTTATTCAAATGAGAAAATCATCATCTATAATTAAAACAGACTGGTTTAAAAGCTTATCTTATAACGAAAAACTTAAAATAACTTCTAAAATAAAAAGTAATTGGAAAACAAGTATTGTATTACTTGCAATAATAGTTTGTGCAATGCTAATTTTAATTTCTTCTTTTATTGGAAAAACTAATTATTATGAAAATATAATTAATATATTAATCTTAATTATAAGTGTTATAGTAATAATATTCTTAATTATTAATAACCAAAAACTATCGAAAAATATAAAAAAATAGTGTTTATATAGGAGAATTTTATGAAGGAAAGAACTTTTAGAATTTTAGAATTTAACAAAGTAAAAGATAAACTTAGAAGCTATGCTGTAACTAGTGGAGGAAAAGAACTAATAGATTCTCTTTCTCCTTACAATTCAATTTATGAAGTTGAAAATAAACTTGAAGAAACTAATGAAGCTTTAGATATATTAATAAAAAAAGGAGCTCCACCATTTGAAGGCTTACATGAAACAAAAGAAGAGCTTGAAAGAGCTGCTAAAGGTGGTACATTAAATCCAGGTCAATTAATGAAAATCGGAGCAATGCTTAGATGTTCTAGAAGATTCAAAGAATATGTTGCAAGAAAAGAAGAAGAAATAGGATATAAACATCTTGAAGATTTAGCTTATATTTTAGTACCACTTAAAAATCTTGAAAATGAAATTGATTCTTCTATTATTTCCGAAGATGAAATAAGCGATAAAGCAAGTGGAACGTTATATAATATAAGAAGAAGTCTAAAAGAAAAAAATTCATCTGTTAGAGAAAAAATTAATTCTATTGTTAGAGCTAACTCAAAATATTTACAAGATTCTCTTTACACAATGAGAGGAGATAGATATGTAATTCCTGTTAAATCAGAATATAAAGGTGCAGTACCCGGTCTTGTACATGATCAAAGTTCTACTGGTGCAACACTTTTTATTGAGCCAATTAGTTTAGTTAATTTAAATAATGAAATTAAAGAATTAATGCTTAAAGAAAAAGCTGAAATAGAACGAATATTAAGCGAACTTTCTGCAAAGGTTCATGATAATATTGACGTTTTAAGAAGTAATTCTAATATTCTAAGAGAGTTAGACTTTATATTTGCTAAAGGGAAATATGCTTCTTCATTAAATGGGATAAAGCCAAACATTAGTAAAGATAGAAGTTTCGATATATTAGGTGGAAAACATCCTTTAATTGACCCTAAAGTAGTGGTTCCTTCTGATATATATTTAGGTAAAGATTTTACTACACTTATGATTACAGGACCTAATACAGGAGGTAAGACTGTAACATTAAAAACTGTGGGCTTATTGCATCTAATGGCTTTAAGTGGCTTATTAATACCAGCAAAAGATGGATCATCAATTGGTTTCTTTAAGGATATTTTTGCGGATATAGGTGATGAACAAAGTATAGAACAATCTTTATCAACTTTTTCATCACATATGACTAATATAGTAAAAATTTTAGAATCTGCTTCTTTTGATTCCTTAATACTATTTGATGAATTAGGTTCAGGAACTGATCCAACTGAGGGAGCTGCATTAGCTGTAGCAATTATCGAAACCTTAAATAAAAGAGGATGTAGAATTATAGCTACAACACATTATAGCGAATTAAAAGGATACGCTTTAAAAACAGTAGGTGTTGAAAATGCCTCTGTTGAATTTGATGTAGAAACATTGAGACCTACATATAGGCTATTAATAGGTGTTCCTGGTAAATCTAATGCTTTTGAAATTTCAAAAAGACTTGGATTAAATGAAGATGTTATAATAAAAGCTAAAGACTTTATGTCTGAAGAAAATTTACAATTTGAAGATTTAATTAGAGATCTTCAGGAAAAAAGTATAATAGCTAATCGTGATGCAAGAGAAGCTAAAAGAATAAAAGAAGAGGCAGAAAGCTTAAAAAAGAAATATGATGAAAAGCTTAAAAAGCTAGATACAGTTAGAGACAAGGTTTATGATGAAGCTCGTCAAGAAGCTAAGCAAATTATTTCTAATGCCAAAGATGAGGCCGATGAAATAGTTAAAGCGATGAGAGAGCTTGAAAAAATGGGAATAGCTGCAGGTGGTAGAAGTAGACTTGAGGAAGAAAGAAGAAAACTTAAAGCTAGTCTTGAAGAAAAAGAAGCAGCTATGATTAAGTCTAGAGAAAATACTGGTGAGGCTATTACTAAAGTTACTCTTGGTATGGAAGCATTCCTACCATCTTTAAATCAAAGAGTAATAATTGTATCAAATCCTGATAACAAAGGAGATGTACAGGTAGAAGCAGGAATAATGAAGATTAGTGTTAAATTAAAAGATTTAAGAAAGGTCCCAGAAGAACCAAAGAAAAAAGAAAAAAAGAAAAGAGAAGTTAAACTAAATATGAAATCTGTTGATAGTAGAATTGATTTAAGGGGAATGGACTCTGAAGAAGCTTGTTATAGAACAGATAAATATTTAGATGAAGCATACTTAGGAAACTTAGGTGAAGTTACTATAGTACACGGAAAAGGAACAGGAATTTTAAGAAAAGCTATTAATGACATGTTAAAAAGACATCCACACGTAAAGTCATATAGACTAGGTGTATATGGTGAAGGTGGAGATGGAGTAACAATTGTAGAGTTAAAATAGAGTCAAATTAATAAATTAAATTCATTTTAAACCCTTTCCTAGTATGCTATAATTAAAGCATACCAAGGAGGGGTTTTATGTATTTAATAAGTGCATGTTTGTGTGGAGTAAATTGTAAATACAACGGATTAAATAATTATAACGAAATATGTGATAAATTATTTACTTCTGGAAAAGCAATTTTAGTTTGTCCAGAGCAGTTAGGGGGATTACCTACACCACGTATACCAAGTGAAATTATAGGAGAATCTTCAAATATATTAAATAATAATAATGGTTCGGTAATTGATAAAAATGGTAATGATGTAACACCACAATTTGTAAAAGGTGCAAAAGAAACATTACAAATTGCAAAAAAGCTAAATATTAAAAAAGCTATACTAAAGGATGGTAGCCCATCATGTGGTGTTCATTATATATATAATGGTAATTTTAACGGAAGTAAAATAAAAGGTATGGGCATAACAGCACAATTATTAAAAGAATCATCTATTGATATAATAAGCGAACTTGAATTAGGAGGTAACATAAATGGGGATATTTGATTTTTTTAAACGAAAAAAAGATGTTGATGAAGATATTAATTTAGAAGAAGTTTTAGATATAAAAGAAATAAAAGAAGAAGATAATAATACTATAAATAATATGAATATTACAAATAATGAAACTGATAGCTTTAACTATAATTTTGTAATAGATAATATAGAAGAGTTCCATAATAGAAATGAACTTACGCCAGAAGAATTAAAATCTTTAATAACTGGTGAAATATTAAAAGTAGTTGATAAATCTCAAAGCTTTGATTCAATGGAAGTATATGCAAAAGAGGCTGCAAAAGCAATAGGAATAGAAAACATACAACCATTAACAGAATATTTATACGGTGGTATTTCTAAACCTAATGCTTTAAAAGGAAGATATAATGGATTAGGAGCTTGGCCTAATGCTGTAAAAAATGCAGTATTAACTATATTATATTCATTTAATGAACATAGTGTTGATGAACTATTAAAAATAGCTAATGATAAATCTAGTAATAGTATAAAAGCTGTAAACTTATTATGCAAAATGGCTGCTAAAGGAATTGAAGAAGATAAAATTATAGACTCCATCATTTATATAATGGAGAATTTTACTGATGAAAATATTATTTCGACATTAGGATTTTTATCACAAGTAAAAAATAATGCAAAAGTTTCAAAAACCCTAGAAGTCTATTTTAAAAAGTATATTTATGATAATAATATTGAATCAGCATATGATGTTACATTAAGTATAATAAATAATGTTGGAACATTTACAAGAGAACAATTAATATTTTTAAAAGCAGTAGCACTTAGTGATGAAGTATTAGAACTATCTTTAATTTTAAAGAATGAAAATGGTGAATTTGATTTATCATCTGTCTCTGAAGATTTAAGACTTAAAGCAGCTTTAAGTTTTTACTCTTTACATAATAAAGATGAAGAAATCAATAGTAAGTTAATGTACCTAAAAGATAATTCCTTAGATATGGACCTTAGAAAATATTTAACTGATATTTTAGATTAATTTTTAATATCATAAAAAATTAGAAGGATGATTAAATTATTCGTCCTTCTAATTTTTTTATGAAAAATATTTATAAACTATTGCCTTCATTAATTTAGTGTGTTAAAGTATTAAATAAGAAAAGCGTTAATTGAGGGGGATATATTTATGAATTTACGTAAATTAATGAAAAAGATAATCTTAGGGGGAAGTATTTTAACTTTAGGAATTTCCTTAGTTGGATGCTCTAATAAATCTTCTCAGGGTACATTAGATAAGGATACACTTATTGTTGGAATCGATGATGCATTTGCTCCATTGGGATTTAAAGATGAATCTGGCGAAATAATTGGTTTTGATATTGATTTAGCTAAAGAATTAGCTAAAAGGATAAATAAGGAAATAACTTTTCAACCAATTGACTGGACAATGAAGGAATCAGAATTGAAATCAGGTAATATTGATTTGATATGGAATGGATATACAATTACTGATGAAAGAAAAAATAAAGTAGATTTTTCAGTTCCTTATTTAAAAAATAACCAAGTCATAGTAACACTAGCTGATAGTGATATAAATTCAAAATCAGACTTAGCCAATAAAAAAGTTGGTGCTCAAAGTGAATCTTCAGCTGTTGCTGCAATGGAAAAAGAGTCAGATTTATATAATAGCTTTAACAGTGGAGGTGCTATTACTTTTGAAGATAACAACCAAGCTTTAATGGATTTAGAGGCTGGTAGACTTGATGCAGTAGTAGCAGATGAAATTCTTGTAAGATACTATTTAAGCTTAAAGGGAGAAGATAAATTTAAGATCTTAGATGATAACTTTGGTGAAGAAGAGTATGGTGTTGGTATTAGAAAAGGTGATACAGAAATGGTAGATGCATTTAATAAAGCTTATAAAGAAATGCAAGAAGATGGTACATTACAAGAAATATCTGAAAAATGGTTTAATAAAGATATTACAATAAAAGTTGAATAAATCAAAAGAGAGGAGTAACTAAATTGGAAAATATAATAACTACACTTTTAAATTACTTTTTTACATTATTACCACAAATTTTAGAAGGATTAAAGGTAACACTTGAAATATTTATTTTAACATTAGTATTATCTATTCCATTAGGTATTATCATAGCATTAGGTAAGTTATCTAAAATAAAAGTTATTAACAAACTAACAAGTTCTTACATTTTAATAATGAGAGGAACTCCTCTTCTTCTACAAATAGTATTTATATTTTTTGGACTTCCTAATCTAAATATTATAATTGATAGATTTCCAGCAGCTATAATTGCATTTACGTTAAACTATGGAGCTTACTTTGGTGAAATATTTAGAGCTGGAATATCTTCTGTAGAACTTGGGCAATACGAAGCTTCTCATGTATTAGGATTATCAAAGAAAGATACATTTTTTAGAATAATACTTCCACAAGCTTTTAAAACAGTATTACCACCTGTAGCAAATGAAATAGTTACTTTAGTAAAAGATACAGCATTAGTATATGTCATAGGAATAGATGAACTCTTAAGAGTTGGTAAAATAGCAAGCAATAGAGATGCATCTTTATTCCCATTAGTAATTATAGGAGTAGTTTATTTAGTGCTTATAGGAGTTTTAACTAAAATATTGAACAAGCTTGAAGGAAAGTATCAATACTATAATTAAGAGGTGAATTATGTTAAAGATTAGAGGTTTAAAAAAATCTTTTGGTAAGACTACCATATTAAAAGGTGTAGATTTAGATATAATGGAAGGTGAAATTGTTGTAATTGTAGGCCCATCTGGTGGTGGAAAAACAACTTTACTTAGAATAATAACAGGTTTAGAAACTTGTGAAGAAGGTATTATACAAATTGCTGGAGATGTACTTTGTAAAAATGGAAAATATGCAGACAAAAAATCAATTAATGCTATTAGAAAAAATATAGGTCTTGTTTTTCAAGGATTTAACCTTTTTCCTCATAAATCTGTATTAGAAAATATTATTGAAGCACCTATTAGGGCCTTATATGAAAATAAAGAAGATGCAATAAAAAATGCAAATGAAATTTTAACATTCTTAGGATTAGCAGATAAAGCTAATAACTATCCTTGTGAGCTATCTGGCGGACAAAAACAAAGAGTAGCTATTGGTAGGGCATTAGCATTAAATCCAAAGTTAATGTGTTTTGATGAACCAACTTCAGCTTTGGATCCATCTTTAACAAAGGATATTGCAACACTAATTAAAAGTTTAAGTAAAAAGGGTATGTCTATGCTTATAATTACTCATGATATGGAATTTGCAAAACTTGTTTCTAATAAGATTATATCAATGGATTCTGGAGTAATTATTGATAAACATATATATAATGATAAAATTGAAATATCATCAAATACAATCTTATAATATTAATTTAATAGTTTTTTATATATTAAATTGATAGTTTAATAGAAAAATGATATTTTCAATAATAACAAACATATGTTCTTTTGTCTGCTTTTATAAATTTCTATAATAAATTCCTCTTCTTTTTATAATACTAATAATATTAATGTTATAAGGAGAGATTAAAATGGCTGAAAAAACTATGAAATTTACAGATGATTCAGGAAACAAGATTGAATATGCTATATTAGAGCAAAAATTAATTAATAAAACTGAATATGTTGCAATGGCGCCAGTAAATAATAAAAGTGATGTAGAAATATTTAAAATTTCTTTTGATGAAGATTGGAATGAAACGTTAATTCAAGTTGAATCTGAAAAGGAATTAAATATGGTTAGACAGGTATCTAGCATTAAGTTTTAAAATAAATGTTTAAAGATTTATTCTTAGTATTATATCTTATACTAAACAGGTGTAATACTAAAAATAGATCTTTTTTTATTTAAATTTATCTATCCATTGATAATTATATCTAGATGATAATAATTATTTATGATAATCTATAACAAAGAAAAGTTTTTAGGAGGATATATGAAAAAAATAACATTAAGTAATAGAACAAAAGGTGTTTTATTTATAATAATATCTGCATTTGGATTTGCTATGATGTCTGCATTCGTTAAACTTTCAGGAGATTTACCATCATTTCAAAAAACATTTTTTAGAAATATAACATCTTGTATAATTGCATTTATATTAATAATTATTAATAAAGAAAGTTTCTTTGGAAAATTAGAAAATCAGAAGACTCTAATTTTACGCTCAATATTTGGTACGCTAGGAATAGTTTTTAACTTTTATGCAATAGATAAATTAGTATTATCTGATGCTAATATGTTAAATAAATTAAGCCCATTCTTTGTAATAATATTCAGTGCCATTGTCTTAAAAGAAAAAATAAATACAAAACAAGGATTAGCTATTATTGTTGCTTTTATAGGATCATTATTTATAATTAAACCACAATTTAATTTTGACATAGTTCCATCATTAATTGGTGTATTAGGTGCTATATGTGCAGCTGCAGCTTATACTTGCTTAAGAGCTTTAGGTGGAAAAGAGAAATACTATACTATTGTATTTTACTTCTCCTTCTTTTCTACAATAGCTATATTACCATTTATGCTAATAGTATATAAAGAAATGTCAATGTTACAATTTGTTTATTTAATCTTAGCAGGTATCTTTGCTAGTATTGGACAATTTGGTATTACTATTGCTTATAAATATGCAAAAGCAAAGGAAATATCTATATTTGACTATAGTAATATCATATTCTCAGCAATAATAAGTATAGTTTTATTTAATGTTATTCCAGATTATCTAAGTGTAATTGGATACATAATTATATTTGCTGTATCATTATATATGTTCTTATACAATAAAAAGTTAGATAAAATTGAAAGAAAATAATAAGAAAAAAGTTGTACTATATGTAGTGCAACTTTTTTCTACTTCTAAATACTTATTTATCTATGCTATAATTAAAACTTGTAAAGGAGGAGTAATTATGTATAATAATAAAACTTCAAATGTTTTAGATATCCTTCTTAATAATAAAAATAAAGAAGAATTAAAAATAGAAGTGTATTTAAATAAAATAGATTATAAAGGACAACTTTCTATAGAATTTAAAATTGGTTTAAAAAATAAACCTTCTAATAAATTAAATATAATAAGAGATATAAGACAGTTTTTGGTCTATTACGAAAATAGTATCTCTCTAAAATATAGTAATGATTTCACATTTGATATAAGTAACCAATATTTTTCAAGTAATGATCTTGCTTTAATTGACTTTATGTATGAACTTCTAGAAATTGAAGGGAGTAAATCTAAATATTTAAAATCTGATGATAAATTGATTGATGGCAAATACATATATCCACCTAAATATCTAATTAAGGAATTATTTTATATTATAAAAGATCATCGTATTTACTTTAATGATGGTTTCTTTAGTAGACCTATTGACTGTGAAGTATTATTAGAAAATCCTTATATAGAAATGAACTTAGACTATATAGATAAAGAGTATAATTTAAAACTGCTGTCTGACTTACCTATAATACTAAACAATAACTATAATGTTTTATTTAAAGGTACTACTATATATTTACCTGAAAAAAACTTTATTAATAAAATAAAACCTTATTTTGAAATATTCAAAAAAAATAATAAAGTTACTATACCTAAAAGTGAAGAAGAAAGAGTTTTAAAAGAGCTTATTCCAACCCTTAATAATATAAGTGATAATTTAATATTATCTTCAAATATTAAAGAAAAGGTTGTCTTAGCTAAACCAAAATTCAATTTTTATTTTAATAAAGAAAATAACTTTGTTTTAATGACTTTAAAAGTTCAATATGATAAATTTGAGTTTAATATATTTAATGAATTTGATAAAAAAATAATATATAGAGACTTAAGTAAAGAGCAAGAAGTTATGTCAGCTTTAAAATCACTTGGATTTGATTATGTTAATGATAAATACTATTTAACATTAGGTGACGATTATATATATAATTTCTTTAAAAATAAAATTCATGAGCTACAAAAATTTGGTGAAGTTTATTATTCTGAAAATTTTAAAGGTATTCACAGGATAGATTCTAAAGGAATAATAGGTCATATATCTGTAGGAAAATATGATTATTTTGAATTAAAATTTGATATAAAAGATATACCACACTTTGAAATAAGTAATATTTTAAGAGCTTTTAGAGATAATTTGAAATACTATAAACTTGAAAATGGTGAATATTTAGACTTAGAATCCTTAGAATTAAATAACTTTTTAAAACTACTAGATAATCTTAACTCCTGTAACAATATAGAAAACAATACAATTGAATTTCATAAGAGTAAGGGCTTATATGCAAATGAATTTATAAAAGAAAATAATATAAAGTTCATGAAAGGAATTGGATATCTAAGAAAACTTAAATCTCAATTTAATAATATAAATAAATTAAAATATGAAATTCCAAGAAAATTTGTTGGAGAGCTTAGAGAATATCAGCATAAAGGTTATTGCTTTTTAAAAACTTTATATAATCTAGGATTTGGTGGAATATTAGGGGATGAAATGGGGTTAGGTAAAACTATACAAACTATTGCCTTTTTATCATCTATTAAAGCCAAAACTTCTTTGATTATAGCTCCCTCTTCATTAGTCCTTAATTGGAAACAAGAATTTAATAAATTTGCTCCTGAATTAAATGTTAAGTTAGTTACTGGTAGAAAAGATGATAGAAGTAAAACTTTAAAAAATCCAGAAAAATATGATGTTTTAATAACTACATATTCATTATTAAAAAATGACATAGATAACTATTTAAGTATTGATTTTAATTGTGTAATATTAGATGAAGCACAAAATATAAAAAATTATACATCACAAAATGCAATATATGTAAAACAACTTAATAGTAAAAGTAAATTTGCTCTTACAGGAACCCCTATTGAAAATTCTTTATTAGAAATTTGGTCTATATTTGATTTTATAATGCCTGGATACTTATTTGACAGGGATACTTTTATAGTAAAATATTATAGAAGATTTATGGATAATAATGAGTTATCTCTAGAATTTAAAAATTTAATAAAACCATTTATATTAAGAAGACTAAAAAAAGAGGTTCTTAAAGAACTTCCACCCAAAATTGAAAAAATTATTGAAGTAGAGCTGCCTAAGTCTCAACAAAAAGTCTATAGCATTTATAATAATAAAGTTATAGATTTAATTGAAAAGAAAATACGTGATGATGAGTTTTCTAGTGGTAAGATAGAAATACTATCATATATAACAAAATTAAGGCAAATAGCATTAGATCCAAGTGTTGTACTAGAAAATTATGAAGGTGAAAGCGGTAAAATAGATTCATTAGTAGAATTATTACATCAAGCTAATGATGAAGGTCATAAAATATTAGTTTTTTCTCAATTTACTTCTATTTTACAAAGTATAAAAAGAAGATTAGAAGTAGAAAATTTGAAGTATTGTTATTTAGATGGTACACTGTCACATAAGAAAAGAAATGAGGAAGTAGATTCCTTTAATAAAAATAATGTTCCAATATTCCTAATAAGCTTAAAAGCTGGTGGTACTGGCTTGAATTTACAAAGCGCAGATGTTGTTATACACTTTGATCCATGGTGGAATCCATCTGTAGAAGCTCAAGCAAGTGATAGAGCTCATAGAATAGGTCAAAAAAATATAGTTGAAGTAATAAAGCTTATATCTAAAGATACAATAGAAGAAAAAGTTATTAAGCTACAAAATGAGAAAAAGCAATTAATAAATAAAATTTTAGATGATAATTCTCTAGATACTAATAATATTTTTGATTTATCAAAAGATGAAATATTAAGGTTATTTGAATAATTTAAATAGATTAACTAAAACACAATAAAAAAGAGGTAGTATAATGGAATTAAATAAAGACTTTTTAGAAAAATATAATGATTTAATGAGTGAAGATGTTAAATTAGCTCTAGAGTTTTCATTAAATGCACTAAAAGAAAGTAATAATGTAGATTTTTATGCATATATTGCTGATTGTTATATGTCATTAGACGAGTTTGATAAAGCTGTAAATACTCTAAAAATAGGATTATCTAATAATTGTAGTAATAGCACATATGCTAAAAGTTTATTAGGAGAATCTTTATTTTACTTAAATAAATTTGAAGAAAGTAAATCAGTGTTTGAAAGCTTGAATTTAGAGAATCCTAATAGTTTTTTTGTTACAGCTTACTTAATTGATATAAATATTAATTTAAATAAATATGAAGAAGCGATTAAATTAGGTGTAGATATATTAAACTCTAATGTACTAGATTCAAATGATACTGCATATATATTAGTTAATCTAGGATGGATTAATTTAAAATATCTAAACAAAAAAGATAAATCTATAGAGTATTTTAGTAAAGCATTAGAACTTGATGAAAATATTGGTAGAGCCTATATTGGATTAGCTGAATATTATTTTAGTATTGGAGATTATAATAGTTCATTAGTAAATTATGAAAAAGCAATAGATTTACAAGAGGGAACTATAGATGTGTATTTTGGTATTGCAATGTGTTACAAAGCTTTAAAACAATATGATGATGCTTTAATTTATTTACACATAGTACATGATGCAGATAGCACTAACGAAATATACATAAAAGAAATTAGAGAAATAGAAAAATTATAAATTTGCATTAAGTTTTATAAAAGTGATTATACTAAGGTTGAGGTGATACTTATGTACCAAAGTATAGGAATAAACTTAAGCAAAAATTTAGATGCAGCTACAAAAAGAATAAAAGTTCCTGCTATTACTCAAAGATCATATTACAAAGATTCAGATAATTGTGAAGAAGAATTAATTAATTTTTATAAATCTGATTCTGATTATAATAATATGGATTATGATGATAATATTAGCTATTTAGATGATAATTATGAAGAATTTATAAATACTGATTCTGAATCTTCATGTGAATGCTGTGATGGGTGTTCATTAATGGATAAAATGAAAAATATAGATTCTAAGGTTGGAGTTATGGTTGGAGTAGGTGCTTTAATAGGATTAATTGGTTTGTATAAATTGCTTAAAAGAAAATAAAGTATTTATGAATATTTAAAATAAGCGTCGTAAATTACTAACGACGCTTATTTTATCTAAATATAGTAATCTTATAAACGTTCATTTAATTATAAATAATATTAAGGAGAAATTTAAAATGGAAGAAATTATAATTTGCGTTGATGAAAATGACAATGAAGTAGGGCATATTGAAAAAATTGATGCCCATATTAAAGGAATACTTCATAGGGCATTATCAGTATTTATTTTTAATGAGAAAAATGAATTACTTCTGCAGAAAAGATATAGTGGAAAATATCATTCACCTAGTCTTTGGACAAATACTTGTTGTACACACCCTAATAAAAATGAAAGTACAGACTCTGCTGCTAAAAGACGTTTGCAAGAGGAAATGGGATTTTCTTGTGATTTAAAAGAGGTATTTTCTTTTATATATTATATTAAGTTTGATAATAATCTTATAGAACATGAATTTGATCATGTATACTTTGGTAAATATTCAGATAAGATTTATATAAATCCATTAGAAGTTGAAGATTATAAATGGATGTCAATAAATAAGATAAAAATTGATTTAAAAAATAATCCTGAAAAATATACTTATTGGTTTAGATATATAATAGAAAATCACATAAAAGAAATTGAAGAAAATCTAAATTTTTAGACTTATATAATATATTACTATTGTAAGTAAATTAATAGTAATATAAAATATTCTATATAAAATCTAATTATTTTACAAATGAAAGGAAATAAATAAATATGGATAATAAAAAGCCACAAGAATATATAGCTAATATAGCTAAGGCATCATCTTACTTTGCATTTAAAAATGGTCCAATCAAAGAATTGTGTAAAGCCGGAAAAATCTCTGAAGAAGAAATGAATGATTTGCAATCATATATGCAAAATCACTTATCTTATCTTTATACAGTATTACTTGAAGAAAATAATCTTAAAAAATTTGATTTAGTAATTAGTACTATGAATAAATTTTATGTTGATGATAAAGAAGAAGTGTTATTAGCTGATGATGGCTTTGATAAGTTTTATGAAAACTTATTTCCACAAGTATCAAATATATCAATAAATAACATAAAAAAATAACATTGACTTATATCTATAAACTGGATATAATACTATTAATAATAAAATTTAAATTCTTAGACAAGGGATAGTAGTATATCTTAGCTTCAATAAAGAGAGTTAGGGATGGTGAGATCTTAACAAGAAGGAGTTATATGAATGGGCCTTAGAGAAGTAAAGGGAAAAGTTTTCTTAGTACCGGATACCGTAACCTACACGTTATAGTAGGACAAGTATGTTAGTACTTGATTTTAAGTGATGAAATTTATTATTTAATTTTCATAAATTAGGTGGTACCGCGGATTATTTACTCCGTCCTATTATATTATAGGACGGAGTTTTTTTATTAATACATATAAATTTAAGGAGGTGATCAATATGGTATGAACATTGGCTAAATCAAATTTGAGTTTTGAAATTTATAATTATTATTTAAATTTAGGAGGAATAAAAATGAAAACAAATATGAATACAAAAAAAATGGTTATTAATGCTCTTCTTTTAGCTATAGGAGCTATATTACATCAAATTACTCCAGCTCTAGGCTTACCAATGCAGCCTGATTTTGCTTTAGCAATGCTTTTTATTATTATGATAATTAATAATAATGACTATAAAACATCACTTATCTCTGCAATAATTACAGGTGTATTTACCGCCTTAACAACTAAATTTCCTGGGGGTCAACTTCCTAATATTATAGATAAATTAATAACTGTAAATTTAATGTATATCACTTTATTAACTGTAAATAAAACATTAAAATATATAAATATTAATAATAATATCAAACAAAACTTATTAGTAATAATAAGCTTTCCATTAGGAACATTAATAAGTGGAACTACTTTCTTACTATCAGCACAATATATTGTTGGATTACCAGCAAAATTCTCAATACTTTTTGTAACTACAGTAATTCCTGCTATTTTAATAAACACAATAGGTGGATTTATTATTTACCAAACTATAAATATATCTTTAAAAAGAATCATAAGATTTAATTAATATTGTTGTTGATATTTATGCTTTATTTTGTTAAATTATAAATAAGATTTTTTTGATATATTAGCTTTTGCAAAAAGTGAAATCACTTTTTGTAAAAGCTAAATTAAAAAATTAGGAGGAAATATAATAATGTACATAGCATTTGGAAATAGAGTTTTAGATAGTAAAGACATAAAAAATATAATTGAAGAAAATACTGAGTTTAAAGTAATAAAAGACATGAGTAAAGGTTCTAAAAGAGAAGATATAGTTGCCTTTAATTTAAGCGTAAGTATAGATACATTAAATGAAGAAATTGAGGAAGGTATTAATATTAATGAATTAGACGAAGATTCTTTATTTGATGAATATATGGCTTCTACAGAGGAATTAGGTTTTGAACTTGAAGAATACTTGCCTGAAGACTCTATAATAGATTTTAAAGCATATAAGTGGGAACCTTCTGATAATGATATAAAGGCTGTTTTAGTCATGGCTAATGAAGATCTCGGATATAATAAACTTAAAGATGTAATGAGAAGACTCTTAACACAAGTTGAGTAAAATTAATCTTCCTTTTATATTATTAAAGGAATGTTTTAAAGTACTTAAATTAAAAACAAGTTATAAAATAAGATAAGGCATTTAATTAAATGTCTTATCTTATTTTTTATGGGGTTTAATATAAAAAGCTATTGCAATTATTGTATAATATGGTTAAATATCGATTTAAATACTTGTTTTTAATATATTATTATATAAATCTTAGGCTAAAATTATAGAATCTGTTAAGCTGATATGAAAAGTATAACTTATATTTAAAAAAATTAAATTTACCTTTACTTTATTTATTATAACTAACTATAAATAAATTTATATGTTAAATCATATAATTATTCTGTGAATCAATTTAATATGAGGAGAACTAATTTGAGAGCAAAAAGTGCATTAAGAAACTTTATAACGTGGGCTAGCCTTGCCTTTATAGTTAATGTATTTATTTATTTTATTTTTGGAGCAGATTATGGACTTGAATTTTTAGGTGGATACATAATTGAATTAAGTTTGAGTGTAGATAACTTATTTTTATTTTTAATTATATTTACCTCATTTAACATTCCAATTTCATATCAAAAAAGAGTACTTACTTATGGCATTATAGGTGCTATAATATTAAGATTTATATTTATTTTTTTAGGTGTTGCAATAATTAATAAATTTAACTGGATCTTATATATTTTTGGTTTTTTCTTATTTTTTAGTGGTTTAAAAATATTATTAAATAAAGAAGAAGAAGTTGATTTTTCAAAAAGTAAAATTTTAAATATTATGAAACACTTTATTCCAGTTACAAATGAGTTAAATAAAGAAAATTTCTTTGTTAAAATTAATGGAGTATTACATGCAACTCCATTATTATTGATTTTAGTATTAATTGAGAGCTCTGATATTATATTTGCATTAGATTCTATTCCAGCAATATTTTCTATTACAACTAATCCATATATAGTTTATTCATCCAATATATTTGCTATTTTAGGTTTAAGAAGTATGTATTTCTTATTAGCTAAATTAAATAGTATGTTTAATCATATAAAATATGGGGTTGCATTTATTTTAATGTTTACAGGAATAAAATTATTTATTGCATTTTGGGGAATTAATATCTCAACAGTAGTATCATTATTAGTTATTGCTATTATTTTATTAAGCAGTGTTTTATTTTCATTAATAAGAAGTAATTAATTATGGTGTTTAGAATAATATATATAAGTCTCTTGTATTTAAAGGACTTATAAGCTTTATTTATACTATTTTATAAAACTCTATAAGGAGGTAATATCTTTTGAATGATGCTCTTGACTTACTTATTTATCTTGATGAGGCCTTAACCAAGAATTTAAACTCTCTAGTAATAGATGGATTTATTGAAAAAAGGACCTCTAGATTTATAGAAGATAGAACCTTAAATGCCAAAACAGGATCTGAAGGTAGTAACCAACATTATGGTGAAGATAGATGCATAAGAGATGAACGTGATGGATATAAAGGAAAAAACTTCACTGAAGCTGATACCGTAACAACAGCTAATAGGGAAAATCAATCATTGGAAGGTAGAAGATTTGTTAGGCGTGAAGAAGAGTTAACTCGAATATTTACAACCTTTGAAATACATCAACAATTAATTCAAGGTTTAAACCAATCAAATTTAATTAAAGAATTGGATAGTAGTAGTTATTCAACATCTAACATAAATTCAGGTGATTATGTTAAATTAAGTGGACAAATATCTAGTGAATCTATGGTATCTTATATAGATAGTTTATCTAATTTATTATCATGTCTTGGAACTGATAATCTAAACTCATATTGTCAAACCTTAAAAAGTACTAATAGCTCATTTGTAAACTATGATATCATGTACAAACAAGTTAATTACTTAAAATCACTTTTAACTACTAATAACAGTCAGGATATGATTGTAAAATGTGGTAATATGGATGTTGTATTAACTGTTAATAATAGTAATTTCATTAGTAACTATGCAAATATATATGATAGTGCAGATTGTCCATGCACCATAATTGGAAAGGTTATTAGAAAATGTGATTCAGCTGAATGTATTCATTTATTAAGAAAATCTGGTCAACCTAATTTTTATGAAAACTTTTTGGGATGTTGCTCTCCACTTATGGATAATATATCTAATTTAGGTATATATTTACCTGATCAACCTCGATTTAGAGTTCCTGGAGAGTCTTTGCTTTTAATACCTATTAGTATGCTAATTTAAAATTAAATCAAAAATACTCATAAACAGTTACTAATTATCATTTATAAATAATATATTAAAATATATTAATGTTAAAAGGATGATAAAAGTGATTAAACCTAAACCATTACAACAAGGTGATAGCGTAGCTATAATAGCACCTGCAAGTCCCTGTGATAAAAAATTAATTGATAAGTGTATAGCTTCATTAAATGAGTTAGGATTAAAGGTAGTAATAGGGGAAAGCTGTATATCAGAACATGGATTTTTATCTGGAACTGATGATATAAGAGCAAATGATATAAATTGTATGTTTGCAGATAAAAATATAAAGGGAATTTTTGCACTTCGAGGTGGATATGGATGTGCTAGATTATTAGATCTTTTAGATTTTAAACTAATTAAAAAAAATCCTAAAATTTTTATTGGTTATAGTGATATTACCGCACTTCATATTGCCATAAATCAAAAAAGTAAACTTATAACATATCATGGTCCCATGATATCAACCGAACTAATAAAAGGATTAGATGAATATAGTGCTGATTACTATAAAAAATTTATTTTTGGGAATGAGAAAGTAGAAGAACTGTTTAACCCTGAAGGAAATACTCTTGAAGTTATTAATAATGGTATAGCTAGTGGACAACTTACTGGCGGAAACTTATCATTAATTTGCTCTTCCTTAGGAACTAAATATGAAATAAATACAAAAAATAAAATATTATTTTTAGAAGAGGTAGAAGAAGTACCTTATAAAGTAGACAGAATGCTTACTCACTTAAAACAATCTGGAAAGTTAAAAGATGTAAATGGAATAATCTTAGGAGCTTTTACTAATTGTATTGCTCCAAATAATAAAAAAAGTTTATCATTACAAGAAGTTTTTAATGAAATTATTTTACCTTTAAAAAAACCAACTATAAGCAATCTAGTTTGTGGTCATTGTCTTCCAACTTTAACACTGCCTTTAGGTGAAAAAGTACTTCTTGATGCCAATAATAAAAAAGTTAAAATCCTTGAATAATACTGTTCATCCATAAGCAAATAATAATTAATAATATTACCTCTAGGAATGGTGTAATTTGCATTAAGAATTTAATTACAATATTCCTTCCGGTAATATCATTAATATTTTCTATTTTACTTTGGATAAACTTTAATGCAACCTTAATATTTAACTAGTTTCACTTAATATATAATCAACAATTTTCATATATAAATTTAGCGCTTCAGTGTTTGATAAATTTTCTAGATAGTGAGTACAATTCTGCAATGTATATAGTTCAAATTTATTATTATACTTTAAGGCAGTTTCATATAATTCTACAGAAGTTTCATAGGGTACAATATTATCTTTTAAACTATGAATTATAAGTGTATTAGGTAAATCCTCTCTTACATATTCAATTGGACTAAATTCCTTAGATAGTTTTTCTATATCATTATCGCTAAACTTTTCAACAACCTCTTCTGGACCAACTGATAAATTTACTTTACTTAACCTAGCTGGGCCAAACAAATCAATTATATACTTTACTTTAGATGAATATGATTTTAAGGATTGATCTCCTATAAACTCATCATCCTGTGAGAAGGCAGCCATCATTGAAAGTTGAGCACCTGCAGATGGTCCTATTATTCCTATGTTATTTACATCAAAATTATACTTATCTTTATTTTTATATACCCATCTAATTGTATCTTTAACATCTGATATTTGTTCTTCTAAGATAACTTCATCATCCATTAATTCATATGATGTACTAATTACTGCATAACCTTCATCTTTAAGTAAATCAATAATAGATTCTATAGCAGAAGGAATTACTTTATCACCATACATCCATCCATTTCCAAAGACATATATAATTACTGGGGTTGCTTCATTTGCTTCTTTATTGGTATAAATATCTAATGTAAGTTCTTTATTATCTCTTTTTTTAAATACCAAATCTTTATATGTTATATTTTCAATTGGTTCATTATAAAAATCATTAGAAATAGTGGGTAAACTATCGCTTAATTTTATAATTTCAACTAAAAATTTGAATTTTTTTATGTTAGTTACTGAAATAATAACTAGTATTAAAATAATAATTATAATAATTAATGGCCTTTTTTTTATATTCATAGCTATCTCCTAAAAGTAAAATTTTAAAGTATAATTTTTCAAATCGTACTTTTATTTTTTAATTATTGACATATTCAAAATATACTAACCATAAATATAAATTTATTTAAAATATTTATTAGCTTTTTTTTCCGAATAATGTTACAATATTTAAGAAAAATATACATATTAAAGGAGTTGTTTTCTATGCAAAAATACAAAGAAGAATTTATTGAATTTATGGTAAAAAGTAATGTTTTAAGATTTGGAGAATTTGTTACAAAAAGTGGACGTCAAACACCATTTTTTATTAATACAGGAAACTATACTACAGGAGAACAACTTGAAAAATTAGGTGAATTTTATGCTAAAACTATTAATGAGCATATTGGTTCTGATGTAGATGTATTATTCGGACCAGCTTATAAGGGTATTCCATTAACTGTTACTACTGCTATATCTATGAATAAACTATATGGAGCAAATGTTGAATATTGTTCAAATAGAAAAGAAGTTAAAGATCATGGGGAAGGCGGAATTTTACTTGGTGCTAAATTAGATAGCACAAAAAAAGTAGTTATAGTTGAAGATGTTATGACTGCAGGAACTTCAATTTATGAAACAGCACCAATACTAAAAGCTCAAGGCGATGTAGAAATTGCTGGCTTAGTAATATCTGTTGATAGAATGGAAAAGGGTAAAGGTGAACAATCAGCCCAAGCTGAAATTAAAGAAGCATTTGAAATTACAACTTATCCTATAGTTACAATGGCTGAAGTTGTTGAATACTTATATAATAGAGAAATTGATGGAACTGTCTATATTGATGATAAAATAAAAGATGCTATAGGTGAATATTACAAGAAATATGGAGTTTAAAATTTAAGCATAAAAAATATAAGTTGGCAATTTAAATTACCAACTTATATTTTTTAGTTTTATTTAATACATAATCTTAATAGAATATTTATCTCTTTCAAATGAATTAATTATCTTTTCAATATGTTCATGCCCATTTGTCTCTACAGTAACTTCTAACAATACATTATGAATTCTATTAATAGCTTTAAATTGATTATGTTCAAGTTTTACCACATTTGCATTTTCTTTCGCTAAAATTTCAGATATTTTTAATAGCTCTCCTGGCACATTTTTAAGCTCAACAGAGAAACAAAATAGCCTTCCCTTTGAAACAAGCCCATTATTTATTAATTTTGATATTGTAAGCATATCAATATTTCCACCACTTAATATACAACATACTTTTTTATTTTTTACTTTTAAATTTTTTAATGCAGCTAAAGTTACAACCCCAGATGCTTCAGCTATTAATTTATGCTTTTCAACTAATAAAAGGAATGATTCTACAATATCATTTTCTGAAACTGTTATAATTTCATCTACATATTCTCTAACAATTTCAAAAGTTTTATTACCAGGTGTTTTTACTGAAATACCATCTGCAATAGTATTAACACTATCTAATGTGCAAATTTTATCTTTTTGTATACTTAATGCCATTGAAGGTGCTCCTTCAGCTTGTACTCCAATTATTTTTATATTTGGATTTAATGCTTTGGCAGCAAGGCTTATACCTGAAATTAATCCACCTCCACCTATTGGAACAAGTATATAATCTAAATTATTAATCTCTTCAAATATTTCTAATGCAATTGTACCTTGTCCATAAATTATATCCATATCATTAAAAGGATGTATAAAAACTTTTCCTTCCTCTTCCTCAATTGTTTTTGCTTTAATAAAGGCATCATCGTAACATTTCCCATGAAGCACTATATTACCACCATAATTTTTAGTTGATTCAACCTTTAAATACGGAGTAGTTTCAGGCATTACTATACATGATTTTACTCCCATTAATGAGGATGCATAAGCAACTCCTTGAGCATGATTTCCAGCGGATGAGCAAATAACACCTTTAGCTTTGTCCTCTTCAGATAAAGAAATAATTTTATTTAAAGCCCCCCTAATTTTATATGCTCCTGTTAATTGAAGATTCTCACACTTCATATAGACATGGTTATCACTACTTTTACTAAATACATTACTATATAATAATGGGGTTTTAGTAATTACATTTCTTATATTTTCTCTTGCTTCCTTAATTTTTTCTAAATACATAATATAACCTCCTATTCCATATATAATACTAAACATTTTTTCTAATATATATATATTATCACAAAAATATACAATTATCGAATGTAATTTAAAAGCTTATATATTATAAATTAATCTAAATAACTATTCTTTACTTACAAATATTAATGAAAATAATTTTATTTTCGTAATATAAACCTATAAATATTTAGTTGTATTAATCAAATATAAAATATATAATTACTTTGAATATTAATAGACGGAGTGAATAAAATGGAAGAAAGATTACAAAAGTATATGGCTAGATGTGGTATTGCTTCAAGAAGAAAGTGTGAAGAAATAATTCTAGAGGGAAAAATTAAAGTAAATGGCACAGTTATAACTGAAGTTGGAACTAAGATTAATCCTGAAAAAGATATTGTTGAGTATAATAATGAAATTATAAAAGTGGAAGAGAAGAAAGTTTATATAATGCTTAATAAACCTGAAGGCTATATAACATCTGTTAAAGATGAAAAGGGTAGAAAAACAATTTTAGATATAGTTAATGTTGAAGAAAGAATATATCCTATAGGTAGATTAGATTATGATAGTTCTGGACTATTAATTTTAACAAATGATGGTAGTATTTATAATAATATAATTCATCCTAGAGTATCTATAAAGAAAAATTATATTGCTGTGTGTAAAGGTAAATTTAGTGAAAGTGATATTAAGCGTTTTAAAAAAGGAATAGATATTGGCGGTTACGTTACTGCTGAAGCAGATATTGAAATAATATCTGAAGAAAAAAGATTTAATAAGAAAAAAAACTGTGATGAAATCTTATCAACTGTTGAAATTTCAATACATGAGGGTAAAAATAGACAAATAAGAAGAATGTGCTCTTCTTTAAACCATGAAGTTATAAGTCTTAAAAGAGTTTCAATAGGAAATATAAAATTAGGTTATCTAAAAAAAGGTGAGTGGAGACCTTTAACTGATAGTGAATTAAATTATATTAAAAGTTTATAGGGGTTTATTTATGTTTAAATATGTTTCAGATGTCAGTATATTAGCACATAATATTATTAGTGAATATGTAGAAAATAAAAATGTTGCAGTAGATGCAACTTTAGGAAATGGATATGATTGTGACTTTTTATCTTCATGCTTTAAAAAAGTATATGCTTTCGAAATTCAAAAAGAAGCTTGTGAAAAGTACATAGATAAGAATAATAACGTAATAATAATAAATGAATCTCATCATAAAATAGATGAATTTGTTAATGAAGAGATTAATTGTATATGTTATAATCTTGGATATTTACCAGGTGGTAATAAGCAAATAACAACTCTTGCAGAAACAAGTCTTAAAAGTATACAAATCTCTTTAAATTTATTATCTAGCAATGGAATAATGGCCATAGCTATTTATAGAGGTCACAATGAAGGTAAAGAGGAAGAAAGTTGCATTATTCAATACTTGAGAAACTTACCTAAAAATAAGTTTGGAGTTATGCTACACGAATGTATAAATAGATCTGATAAGTCTCCGTTGTTAGTAATTGTGGAGAAAAAATAGTTTTTGTTTGAATTATTATTTATAAATCTTGCAATTTTTAATATGCTATCATTGATTAAATTTATAAATAATGCTAAAATAATTGAAGTTAATTAAATTAGGAGAGTACAATAATGGAACGAAGTATTAATGATGAATCAAAGGATTTAATGAAGTTAATTCAAATTAGATTTCCTAGATTAAGTAAAGGACAAAAATTAATTGCTGAATACATATTAAAAAATTATGATAAAGCAGCATTTATGACAGCTGCCAAACTTGGAACTTCAGTTGGAGTATCAGAATCAACTGTAGTAAGGTTTGCAATAGAATTAGGTTTTTCAGGATATCCTAAACTTCAAAAATCTCTTCAAGAGCTAATAAAAAATAAATTAACCACAGTACAAAGATTAGAGTTATCTAGTGATTATATAACTGAAGGTCATGCTTTAAAAGGTGTTTTAAAAGCAGATATGGAAAATATTCGATCTACAATGGAAAAAATCGATTATAATACATTTGAAGATGTTGTTAATAATATTTTTACTGCTAAGAGAATCTATATAATAGGCCTTAGAAGTTCAATGGCATTAGCTGAATTTTTAGGCTTCTATTTAAATATAATTTTACAAAATGTAAAAACTGTTGGCTATGGTATTTCTGATATCTTTGAACAAATGATAAATGTTGGTGAAGGAGATTTAGTAATAGGTATTGGTTTCCCTCGTTATGCTAGTAGAACTATTGATGCTTTAGCATTTGCTCAAGATAGAGGTGCAAGAGTAGTAGCTGTAACAGATAGCTTCTTATCTCCATTAGCAACAAGAGCTGATTATGCATTAATTGCTCAAAGTAATATGGCATCTTTTGTTGATTCCTTAGTAGCACCATTATCAGTAATAAATGCTTTAATAATAGCAGTTGGAATGAGAGAAAAAGAAAATATTTCTTCTACATTTAATAGTCTTGAAGAAATATGGCAAGAATACAATGTCTACTCCTATAATAATAGAAATTTTGGAGATGATTAAGATATTTTATTCACTAAAAAGGAATTAACAAATGTTAATTCCTTTAGTTATTATAAATAAAAATTTAGGAGGATTTTAAATGGCAAAAGTCATTGTAATAGGCGCTGGCCCTGCTGGAATAATGGCAGCAATTACTGCATCTAAAAATAATGAAGTTATTCTTTTAGATGGAAATGATAAAGTTGGTAAAAAATTATTTATAACAGGTAAAGGTAGATGTAATGTTACAAATGCCAAAGATATAAGTGAATTTTTTGATTATATTTACGGAAATCCTCATTTCCTATATAGCTCACTTTACTCCTTTACAAATGAAGATACTATAAACTTCTTTGAGAACCAAGGAATCAAACTAAAAACAGAACGGGGCGGAAGAATATTCCCATTATCTGATAAATCATCTGATATTATAAAAGGACTTTCTAATGGATTAAAAGAAAATAAAGTTCAAGTTAAACTAAACTCTAAAGTAACTAATATTTTATCTAAAAATGATAGAATATTAGGTGTTGAAATAAATAACTCCCAAAAAATAATGGGTGATCATTTCATTATAGCTACTGGTGGTGCTTCTTATCCACTTACAGGCTCTAGAGGTGATGGTTATGAATTTGCCAAAAAACTTGGACATAGCATAATAGATTTAAAGCCTTCATTAGTTCCTATTGAATTAAATGAAAAATGGCTGAAAGACTTAATGGGGTTATCTCTTAAAAATATTTCATTAAGTATTTTAAAAAACAATAAAGTTTTATATAAAGAACAAGGTGAGATGCTATTTACAAGTTATGGAGTATCTGGTCCACTAGTCTTAAAAGGTTCAAGATTTATAAAAAATGATTCAAGTTATATAGCTTTACTTGATTTAAAGCCAGCATTAGAAACTAATGAGCTTGACAAGAGAATTCAAAAAGACTTTTTAAAGTATCAAAACAAAGAATTTAAAAATTCTTTAAATGATTTATTGCCTCAAAGGATAATTCCTTTAATAATTAAATTAAGTGGTATTCAAGAAGATAAAAAAGTAAATGTTATAACTAAAGAAGAAAGAAAGAATCTTGTACATATAATTAAAAATATAAAAATGAATATTAAAGGGTTAAGACCTATTGAAGAGGCAATAGTTACAGCTGGTGGTGTTAATACATTAGAAATTGATCCATCTACTATGAAATCAAAACTGATTTCAAATTTATCATTTGCTGGTGAAGTTATAGATGTAGATGCATTTACCGGTGGTTATAATGTGCAAATAGCATTATCAACTGGATATATTGCTGGAAGCAATATTTAATTATTTTAAAGTAAAATTAGTTATTATAAAGAAGAAATAGTGTATTTTTGTTTATTTATATAAGTAACTAGTTTCCTTTAACGATTGTTATATTTTAATTTTAATTATATAATTAATAAGAATATAAGACATAGGTTTTATTTGAAAGGTGGAAAAATTATTATGAAAATATCTGTAGCAATAGATGGACCAGCTGGTGCAGGGAAAAGTACAATAGCTAAGTTAGTAGGTAAAAAATTTAATTTAATGTATATAAATACTGGAGCAATGTATAGAGCAGTAGCTTTATTAGCTAAAAGAAATGATATTGCTACTAATAATATAGATGCATTAATGACAATGATTGATAATATGGAAATGCATTTTGAAAATGACGATTTAATATTAGATGGTGTTAACATTCAAAATGAAATTACAATGCCTGAAATAAGTGAAATAGTTTCTAATTATGCTTCTATTCCAGAGGTAAGAAGTAAGCTTGTTACTTTACAAAGAAAAATGTCAGAAAAGTATAATGTAATTATGGATGGTAGAGATATTGGAACAGTGGTATTAAAAGATTCTAAATTTAAATTTTTCCTAACAGCATCACCAGAAGAAAGGGCAAGAAGAAGATATAAAGAACTTTTAAACAGAGGTCTAGATGTTAATTATGATAAACTTTTAGAAGATATAATAAAAAGAGATCATATAGATAGTACTCGCTCTGTTGATCCACTAAAAAAAGCTGATGATGCTATAGAAATTGATAGTTCTAATTATAATATCACTGAAGTTACTGAAATAATTTGTAATTTTATAGAAAATGCTTTACAATAGATTAAGAGATAATATTTAAATTATTAAGATAAATCTTTTATTTAATAATTTAAATTACTCTTAAAAATAATGAATAAGCAGTAAGCTTCATTTAAAAACTAAAGATATAGGAGAAAATTTATGAAAGTGCTATTAGCTGAAAATGCTGGCTTTTGTTTTGGAGTTAAGCGAGCAGTAGATGAAGCAATAAAAACTCAAAAACAATTTAATAAAAAAATATATACATTGGGTCCATTAATACATAATGGTGATGTAGTAAAATACTTAGAGGAAAATAGTATATATGCAATAGACATAAATGACATAGATACTTTAACTAAAGGAGATGTTATCCTAATAAGATCTCATGGTGTATCGAAAAAAACATTTGATGATCTAAATGAAAAAGGGTTAATTGTTATAAATGCAACTTGCCCATTTGTAACTAATATTCAACAAAAGGTTAATAAATTTTCTAATGAAGGATATAAAATCGTTATTCTTGGTGATGAAAAACACCCTGAGGTTGTTGGTATTAATGGTTGGTGTAATAATGATGCCATAATTACTAATGATGGTAGCTTTAAAGATCATCTTCCTAATAAAGTCTGTGTAGTTTCCCAAACTACAGAAAAAGAAGAAAATTGGGATAAAACAATAAATAATTTATCTAAAGAATCAATTAAGGAATTAAAATCCTTTAATACAATTTGTGCAGCCACGGAAGAAAGACAAAAAAGTGTATATGACTTATCAAAAAATGTTGATTTCATGATTGTTATAGGTGGTAAGCATAGTTCAAATACAACTAAATTATATCAAATAGCTAAATCAAACTGTGATAATACAATTCACATTGAAAATGCTAGTGAATTACCTAAAGATTTATTAGAAAATAAAAATATTAAAAGTATTGGTATAACAGCTGGAGCTTCAACTCCAGATTGGATTATAAAGGAAGTAATCAAAATTATGGAGGGATTATAAAATGGAAGAACAATTATTATTAATGAATGAAATGGATAGAAGATTTAAAATTGGCGATGAAATTGAAGGGGAAATACTTTCAATAAAAGATGGCCAATTACAAATATCTTTAGTTGGATATAAGTCTGATGGAGTAATTCCTTTTAAAGAATTAACATCTGACGATAGACTTAATTCAGTATTAGAAACTTTAAAAGTTGGAGATACAATAAAGGCTAAAGTAATAAAATTAAAAAATGAAGATAACTATGTAGTTTTATCTAGATTAGAATATGAAAAAGAAGAAACACTATCTAAGTTAGAAGATTTATTCAATAATAAATCAGAATTTGATGTTATTATTAAAGATGCTAAAGAAAAAGGGCTAGTAGCATATTATAATGGTGTTAGAATATTCATTCCAGCATCACAAATAGATATAAAATATGTAGAAAATAAAGAAGAGTTAGTTGGAACTACTTTAAATGTTAGATTAATTGATTTTTCAAGAGATAATCTTTCAAAGATAGTTGCTTCAAGAAGAATAATATTAGAAGAAGCTAAAGCTCAAAAAGAAAAATTAGCTTGGGATTCATTAAATGAAGGTGATGTTGTAAAAGCTGAAATCAAAAGATTCACTAAATTTGGTGCCTTTGCTGAAATAAATGGTATTGATGGTTTAATCCACTTATCTCAACTTTCATGGAAGCATGTTAATTCTTGTGAAGAAATATTAAAAATTGGTGAAATAGTTGATGTTAAAATTTTAAGCTTAGATAAAGAAGAAAAGAAATTATCTTTAAGTATAAAAGCTTTAACTCCAGAACCATGGAGCGTAGTAGAAGAAAAATATGCTGTTAACTCAGCTGTTTTAGGTAAAGTAGTTAGAATTAATGATTTTGGTGCTTTTGTAGAATTAGAACCTGGAATCGATGGGTTAGTTCATATTTCTAAAATAAGCCACGATCATATTAAACATCCATCTGAAATATTAAAAATAGATGAAGAAGTTAAATGTATAATTTTAAGTATTGATAAAGAAAATAAGAGAATTGCATTAAGCATTAAAGATGCACAATAATTTTTAGCAATAAAAAAAGATTACACATATATATAAGTGTAATCTTTTTATATATTAAGGGTTATGAGAAAATTAAAAAATAGGGGTTAAGTATGGTATTGTTAGAAAGGTTGTCTAGTAATAATTTTGAGAATTTTAAAACTTTGAATTTAGAGAGATTCACTAAAGAAAACTACGATAAAAACTTTTTTGAATACTATGAAAATGAAAAATTCTTTTTAAAAATTTTTTTAAAAAAGTTTGTTAAACTATTTATCTATAATAAAAAAGTTATAGGTTATATATGGTATGAAGTTCCTGTAGAAATTCCAGTACGAATATGGTCATTATATGTTAAGGAAGAATATTTAAATTTATTATCACCTAACATTCTTAATAGCTTTAATAATACTATTCTCTCTTATGAAACTTGTGATAATAAAACTAATAATGAAATGCTTTTAAAATTAGGATTTAAAAAAGTAAAACCTTCAATTTTAATGAGTATGAATTTAGAAAACTATAATAAAGCACAACAAACAAATAATTTAATAAACTCATTAAAAAATAATAGAGATTTATTAAAAACAATAAATTTATTATATAATTCTAATATAAATGAAGTAAAAATTTCTATAGAAAAAGCTATTTTAAATAAAGATGAAGAACTACGATGTAAATTACAAAATTCTATTTTTTCTTCTTCTACTAGAGTTCCTTTAGAAGTTGAAGATATAGAAAATGACATAGAGCAAGACTATTATCTTAAAGATTTATCACTTTTTATTAAAGTTAATAATATAGCAATTGGCTATGGACAAATTATTTATAATAGAGATATGTATACTGTTGTTAATTTTGGCATATTAAAAGAGTTTAGGAATTATAGTTTTGGTAAAATTTTGTTAAATGATTTAATTCAATCAGCTAAGAATAAGAATATTTGTGATTTATATATACGAGTTGAAGAAACTAATTATACTGCATTAAAACTATATAATTGGATAGGATTTACTCCAAAATCTATAATTAACAGATGGGAAAGATAAAATTATGATTTATATTTAAAATATAAATTGAAGAAGTATTTATAAATAAATGAGATTCATAGAGAAGTTAGAATAAAATCTAGCTTCTTTTTTTTAATATAACAATTTAATCTATTGAAAAAATAAAGAAATATGATATAATTATGGTTGTAATGTATAATAATGTAAAAGAAAGAAGGTATTAAAATGAAATTAAAAAAATATATTGGTGGATTTTTGCTTATGTTAACAGCTATTTTTGTAAATGTAGGTACTGCATCAGCGTTTATGATAGGAAACGAAGACATGCCAGAATCAATAAAAAAAATAAGATAAATAGGCTTTTATTAAAGTGATTTTGAATATAGCAGATTCTATAAATGCAATTTTACAGTGTTTTATGTTTATATTAGTTCCAAACTATTGTATTATTCCACAATATAGAAAAAAAAAGAAAAGAAATAATTTTTTCTATATTTATACTATGGATTATAATACAAATTACAACCATTATTATGGGGAATTCAAGCTTAAGTGCTATTTTTTTACATATGATATTATTAATAACTGTTTCAATAGTTTTTAATGAAGATTCGTTAGGAGCAATAATTGCATTTAATATAGTTCAGTTATGCATAATATTAAATCTTATAATATGTAGTAATAGTTTTTTTGGATATGTTAACTATAAGATATTATCAAATTACACTGAAATAGCAAATTTAATATTTATGTATTTACCTCAATATATAATGGCATATTTTATATTAAAATATAAAAGTAAAATCTATAAAATTTATATAAGTATTAGAAGTAGAAATTTTTCAATATTTTCATTAATTATCATTTCTATAGTATTTGACTTTATAATGTCCTATAACGGTATTGTATATGATTTAGATAATCCTCTATTTAAAGAAACAATATTTGTTTTACTAGGTATATTTATATTGATAATTACTATTTATTTTACTAACATCGACAAAAAAGCTAAAGAAATTATTAAGTTAAATAATTCTTTAGAAGAAATAATTAATGATCTTAATAAGTTTAATGGTAATTGCAAAGCTCAAATTTCTTATTTATATAGATTATATCTTGTTGATGAATATGAGCAATTAGGTGCTTCCTTGAAGGAAATAATTAATGGGAATAATCTTGTATTATCAGAATTTAAAACAATAAATAATTCTAATTCTATTATATTAGATATAGTTAATGGAATAGATCATAGAGGAATAAATGTTATTATAAATGAGCAAATAGATTTCAATGATATTAATATGATGGAAGTAGATCTTCAAAGAGTACTATCTAATATATTGAGAAATGCAGTTACAGCTATGAATGGAACTGGGGTTATAGAGATTGAAACGTATTGTATTTTAGATTTTAATATAATAAAGGTTAAAAATAATGGGCCTAAAATTAAAGAAGATATAATTGATAAAATATTTCAAGTAGGATTTTCAACTAAAGAAAATAAAAATAAAGACAATGGATTTGGACTTTCAATCGTAAAAGAACTTGTAGAAAAGAATAATGGATTTATAGAAGTAGAAAGTAATGATATATTTACTGAATTCATTATTAAAATACCTAAAAAATAAAATAAAAAAGCTAGATTTATTAATTGGTATCTAGCTTTTTTATTTTGATTAAATATATACATTTTTAACATATAAGTTATATTACTTTACATAAATAATTACTGTTTCAATCATACTCTTTATTTTTAACAAAATATTATGTTATAATACATTGGTATTTAAATTTATATAAATAACAATGGAGGAAACTTTTTTATGGTTAACGAAATAAATAATAACTTATTAAAATACTATATAGAAACTTGGGGCTGCCAAATGAATGAGGAAGATTCAGAAAAACTTTCAGGTATGCTTAAAAGAATTGGATATACAAGAACAGAAAACAAAAACGAAGCAGGAATAATTTTATTTAACACTTGTTGTGTTAGAGAAAATGCCGAAAATAAAGTATTTGGTAACTTAGGACAATTAAAAAAATTAAAAGAAAAAAATCCTGATTTAATTATTGGTATATGCGGTTGTATGATGCAACAAGAGGGTATGGCAGATAAAATATTAAAACAATTCCCTTATGTTAATATTATATTTGGAACTCACAACGCATATAAATTCCCTGAATACTTAAACAGAGTAAAAACAGAAGGTGTTCAAATTAAGGAAATATTTAATAAAGAAGAGGAAATTGTTGAAGGATTACCAATAGATAGACAAAGTGATGTAAAAGCATTTGTAACTATTATGTACGGATGTAATAACTTCTGTACTTATTGTATAGTACCATTTGTAAGAGGTAGAGAAAGATCAAGAAAACCTGAAGATATAATGAACGAAATAAAGGACTTAGTTTCAAAAGGATATAAAGAAGTTACTTTATTAGGTCAAAATGTTAATTCTTATGGAAAAGGGTTAGAAAATGAAGTTTCATTTGCGGAACTTTTAAGAATGATAAATGAAATTGATGGTTTAGAAAGAGTTAGATTTATGACATCTCATCCAAAAGATTTAAATGAAGATGTTATTAAAGCAATTAAAGAATGTGATAAGCTATGTGAACAAATTCACTTACCTGTACAAAGTGGATCTGATAGAATATTAAAGAAAATGAATAGACATTATACAAGAGAGTATTATATGTCTTTAGTAAATAAAATTAAACAAGAAATACCTGATGTTTCTATAACAACAGATATAATTGTTGGATTCCCTGGTGAAACTGAAGAAGACTTCTTAGATACTTTAAACTTAGTAAAAGAAGTAGAGTATGATTCAGCATTTACATTTATATATTCTAGAAGAAATAATACACCTGCTGATATGATGTTAAACCAAGTTCCTGAAGAAGATAAACATGATAGATTTAATAGACTAGTTGAGGCTGTAAATAATAGTGTTATATCTAAAAATAAAGCTTATGATGGTAAAGTTGTTGAAGTATTAGTTGAAGGTACTAGTAAAAATGATGAAACTAAGCTTTCAGGTAGAACTAGAAATGGAAGATTAGTTAACTTCGCTGGAGATGGAGTAAATATTGGAGATATAGTAAATGTTAAAATTACTAAAGCACAAAACTTCTCATTAGTTGGTGAAGTAATTAAATAAATTTTTAGGATAACTTCTATATAGAGGTTATCCTTTTTATATTAAGTATTTAAATATCTTTATAATTAAATAAATTACAAAAATTACTTTCATTTTTATTACTTTCTATTAATTTAGAAATGTTGTATAATTGTTGATAAACGGCTAAGATATTGAATTTAGCTATAAACTATAATCGAGGTGATTAACATGGGTTTAACTCCAATGATGAGACAATATATGGATATAAAGGATAAGTATCAAGACTGCATCCTTTTTTATAGATTAGGTGATTTTTATGAAATGTTCTTTGAAGATGCAAAAACTGCATCTAAAGAGTTAGAATTAGTTTTAACAGGAAGAGAGTGTGGACTAGAAGAAAGAGCTCCTATGTGTGGTATCCCTTTCCATGCAGCTTCAAACTATATTTCTAGACTAGTAGCTAAAGGATATAAAGTTGGTATATGTGAACAAGTAGAAGATCCAGCACAAGCTAAAGGAATTGTTAAAAGAGACGTAATAAAAGTTATTACACCTGGAACCTTCTCAGAATCAAATGGAGATGAGGAATATAAAAATACATATATAATGGCTATCTGCAATGAAGATGGATATTATGGAGTTGCATCATCAGATATTTCTACTGGTGAATTTAAAACTACTTTCTTTAAAGAATTTAAAACAACTCTTTTAGATGAAGTTTCTAAGATTTCACCTAAAGAAGTAATTGTAGATATAAACTTTGATGAAGAATTAATAAATGAAATTCATAATATAAGCAATGCATTAATAACTAAAAAAGATATACTTCATTTTAACTGTACTGATGATGAACTTATAAATCAATTTAGTGAAGTAGAAGTTGCAGGATTAGATTTAAGAAGTAAAATAGCCTCTTCTGTATTATTAAAATATATATTAGATACTCAAAAAATGAGCCTATCCAATATAAACATTCTTGAAACTTACAATATAGTAAATTATATGACTATAGATAGTAGTTCTAGAAGAAATTTAGAATTAACAGAAAACCTTAAAGAAAAATCAAAGAAAGGTAGTTTAATTTGGGTTTTAGATAAAACATCTACCACAATGGGGGGAAGAGCATTAAGAAAATGGATAGAAGAGCCTCTAATTAACATAAATGAAATTAATAATAGATTAAATTCCGTAGATGAACTATTTAATAATATTTACTTTACTGAAGAATTACGTGAAGCTTTAAGAGACATTTATGATATTGAAAGAATAGTAGGTAAGATTTCTAATAAAAATGTAAATGCAAAAGATTTAGTATCTTTGAATATATCATTAAAAAAATTACCTGAAATAAAAGAAAGATTATCTGTGTGTAAAGCAGATCTATTAAATAAATGGTATAAAAACTTAGATGTATTAGAAGATATAAGTACATTACTTTCAAAAGCCTTATTAGATGATCCTGCAACTTCTATTAAAGAAGGTAATATAATAAGGGCTGGTTATTCTGATAAAGTAGATGAACTAAGAGAAGCAAAATTAAACGGTAAACAATGGATAGCTTCACTAGAAAGTAAAGAAAGAGAATTTACTGGAATTAAATCATTAAAGATAGGATATAATAAAGTTTTTGGATATTATATAGAAATTTCTAAGGCTAACTATAATCTAATACCAGAAGGAAGATATATAAGAAAACAAACTTTAGCAAATGCTGAACGTTATATTACAGAAGAACTTAAAGTTGTTGAGGAAAAAATTCTTGGGGCTGATGAACACTTAATGGCTCTTGAGTATGAACTATTTGTAGAGTTAAGAGATAAGGTAGAAGCTCAAATTCCTAGGTTAAAAAATAGTGCCAATATAATATCATCTTTAGATGCTCTTACTACTTTAGCTAAAGTTGCTGTTGATAATGATTATATTAGACCTAAT
The DNA here is from genome assembly GCA_900547475.1 of uncultured Clostridium sp. Taxonomy (GTDB): domain Bacteria; phylum Bacillota; class Clostridia; order Clostridiales; family Clostridiaceae; genus Clostridium. The sequence continues at coordinate 150,972 of URGW01000001.1, forward strand.
ATAAATAATGATGGAATAATAGAAATAGAAGATGGAAGACATCCTGTAGTAGAAAAGGTAATAGGTAACGGAGAGTTTGTATCTAATAATACATGCATTAATAAACATGATAATAGATTACTTTTAATAACTGGGCCTAATATGGCTGGTAAATCAACTTACATGAGACAGGTTGCACTGATTACTCTTATGGCTCAAATAGGTTCATTTGTACCTGCTAAAGGCGCTAATATATCTGTTTGTGATAAGATATTTACAAGAATTGGTGCATCAGATGATTTAGCTGGTGGTAAATCAACATTCATGGTTGAAATGTGGGAAGTATCTAATATATTAAAAAATGCTACTCCTAATAGTTTAGTATTATTAGATGAAGTAGGAAGAGGAACTTCGACTTATGATGGATTAAGTATTGCATGGTCTGTTATAGAATATATTTCTAAAAATAATAACTTAAAGTGTAAAACACTATTTGCTACTCATTATCATGAATTAACTAAACTAGAAGGTATAATTGATGGTGTTAAAAATTATTCAGTTGCTGTTAAAGAAACTGATGACCAAGTTATCTTCTTAAGAAAGATAGTTGAAGGTGGTGCAGATCAATCTTATGGTATTGAAGTTGCTAAACTTGCTGGATTACCTTTAGAAGTAATAGATAGAGCAAAACATATATTAGCTAAATTAGAAAATGAAAAATCAGTAGAAATAGATAAACTATTTAATAATTATGAAGTAAAAGAAACTTTAATAAAATCTGAAAATATTACTGAAAAAGAAGTAGCTCTAGAAAAAGAAGAAATTATTATAGAAGCTCCAGTAAAAGAATCTCCTAAAAAAGTTATTGAAAGTAATATAGTTAAAGAGAAAGAGGATATATTACAAATAGATTTCACTATGCTTGAAAAGGAGTCTTTATTATCAGAAATTGCAAATATAGAAGTTATGACTATGACACCTTTAGATACAATGAATACTTTATTTAAAATAGTTCAAGATGCTAAAAAATTAAAATAGGAGGTGCTCTATGAAACGAATTAACTTATTAGATGAACATACTTCTAATAAAATAGCTGCAGGGGAAGTTGTAGAGCGACCTTCCTCTGTAGTTAAAGAACTTGTAGAAAACTCTATAGATGCTGCTTCTAAGAATATAACTATTGAAATAGAAGAGGGTGGAATATCACTTATAAGAGTTATTGATGATGGAGTTGGAGTTCATAATTTAGATATAGAAAAAGCGTTCTTACCACATGCTACATCTAAAATCAAAACTGTTGAAGATATATATTCTATAAACACCTTAGGATTTAGAGGAGAGGCTTTACCTTCTATAGCTTCTGTATCTAAGCTGCTATTTAGAAGTAAACCTTCTGAATGTGATTTTGGTAAGGAAATAATTTTAGAAGCTGGAGAAAAATTATCATTAACTGATATAGGAATGAATAACGGATCTGTAATGGAAGTTAAAGAGTTATTTTTCAATGTTCCTGCTAGAAGAAAATTTTTAAAATCTACTTCAAGAGAAGGTAGTTTAATAAATGATATTATTTTAAGAATAGCTTTATCTAACCCTGATATATCTTTTAAACTATTTAATAATGGTAAAAAAACATTACATACATACGGAGATGGCAAATTAAATAATGTTATACGAACTATTTATGGTAAAAATATCTCTGATAATGTATTACCATTTGACTACGAAGATGAAACGTTAAAAGTTCATGGTTATATAGGTAAAGAAACAATTGCTAGAGGTTCTAGAAACAACGAAAGTATATTTGTTAATAATAGATATATAAAAAATAAAACAATTGTAGCTGCTGTGGAAAATGCATTTAAATCATTCTCAACAGTTAATAAATTCCCTTTCTTTGTACTTTTTATAGATTTATCACCAGACTCAATAGATGTTAACATACATCCTACAAAAGCAGAAATAAAGTTCAAAGACGAAAGAGTTATTTACAAAAGAGTATTTGATGCAGTTCATACTGCTTTAAAAGAAGATATATTTAATTCCTTTGCAGTAGAAGATAAGTTTGTAAATGAAGAAATTGTTGAAGAGATTAAATTAGATTTAGATACTGCATCTAAAAGTAACAATATAGATGAACCAATTACTTCTAATAAAGTCGAACCTTCTATAAAAGATATATATAATAATGTCACTATACAGGATATTGCTAAAGAAGAGGACTTATATAATAAATTGAAGGAATTAAATAAAAATAAAGCTATTAATTCTTATAATAATAATTATGAAACATTAAATAATACAACTGTAAATGAAAATATAAATAATAGTGATTATTATACTAAAAATGATTTTGCTTCTTCACAAGCGAATGTATCTAATGTAGAACAAACTAATAAATTCAATTCGTCTACAACTTCTATAGAAATAACAACAGAAAAAGAAGTAAATAAAGCCAAATTCCCGGATTTACGAGTTATTGGGCAATTTAGTAAAACTTATATATTAGCTGAATATTTAGATACACTTTATATAATAGATCAACATGCTGCTCATGAAAAAATATTATATGAAAAATATTTAAAAGATATAGAAAGCAATGAAATTATAGTACAACAATTACTAATACCTTGCATAATAGATTTATCTTTAGATGACTATGAATGTTATAAAGAAAACATAGAGGTATTTACTAATTCAGGGTTTGTTATAGAAGAATTTGGTGGTAATACAATTGCATTAAAAGAAGTTCCTTACTTCTTAGGAAAACTAGATAGCAAAAACTTCTTATTAAGCATAATTGATAACTTAAAAAACTTAGGTAGTGGTAAAACAGTAGAAGTTAAACTAAATAAAATTGCTACTATGGCATGTAAGGCTGCAGTTAAGGCAAATGATTATTTAACACAAATAGAAATGGAGAAACTTATTTCTGATTTAAGATATATAGATAATCCCTTTAACTGTCCACATGGAAGGCCTATAATAATCAAATTTACAGAATATGAACTGGATAAAAAGTTTAGAAGGATAGTATAGAAAGGGTTATAATATGAAAAATAAAATATTAGTTTTAGCTGGTCCAACAGCAGTAGGGAAAACAGCTTTATCTATAGAATTAGCTAAGAAATTAAATGGAGAAATAGTATCAACAGACTCTATGCAAATATATAAATATATGGATATAGGTTCAGCAAAAATAACTCCTTCTGAAATGGATGGTATAAAACATCATATGCTAGATGTAACAACTCCAGATAAACCATTTTCAGTTGTAGATTTTAAAACTTTAGCAGAACCAATAATTGATGATTTATTAAAAGAAAATAAACTTCCTATTTTAACTGGAGGTACAGGACTTTATATAAATTCATTAACTTGCAATATGAATTTCACTGATGCCCCAAGTGATGAAGAATATAGAAAAGAATTAGAAGAACTTGCAATAGCTAAAGGTGATAATTATATTCACGGAATGTTAAAAGATATTGATACTATAAGCTATAACTCAATTCATCCTAATAATAGGAAGCGAGTAATAAGAGCATTAGAAGTATATAAAGTAACTAATAAGCCATTTAGTTCATTTAATGCTGGTGAAGACTTCTATAAAAGCAAATATGACGTTCATTACTATGTTTTAGATATGAATAGAGAAAAACTTTATGAGAGAATAAATAAAAGAGTAGACATAATGTTTGAAAATGGACTTTTAGAAGAATGTATTAAATTAAAGGAAAATGGGTATAATTCATCTATGCAGGCAATGCAAGGAATAGGATATAAAGAGGTTCTTTTATATCTTGAAAATTCTATAGCATTAAAAGAGGCTATAGAAATGATTAAACAAGGTTCTAGAAACTATGCTAAACGTCAATTAACTTGGTTTAGAAAGGATCCAAGAGCTAAATTCTTAAATAAAGATCTATTATCTGATGATGAAATACTTCAAATAATAATAGATGATTTAAACAGTTAATAAGTTTATAATTATATAAAAATAAATATTTAGCCATGGAGGTGGTTATTATGAATAAACAAAGCAATAATATTCAAGATATTTTCTTAAATAACGCAAGAAAAAGCAAAACTTTAGTATCTATTCATTTAGTTAACGGATTCCAATTAAGAGGATTTGTTAAGGGATTCGATAACTTTACTATTATTTTAGATTGCGAAGGAAAGCAAATGCTAGTATATAAGCATTCAATTACAACAATAACCCCATCAAAACCTCTACCTTTTTTAGATAATGAAAACCTATAGGAACTGCTCATAGCAGTTCTTTTTCTCTAATTATATTAAATTTATAACTTTTAAATATAAAAAACTTTATATTTAACATATTATTATATATAATTATTATGAAATAATGTATAATGGAGGAACTTTAATGTTAAGAGAAACAGAAAAGTTAATGATGGAATCTTACAACATAAAGCCACATGTATTTGAATTATATAAAAAGGCTTTAAGTGATGTAGAAGAACAATTTAAAATTTATGATGAAATAAGAGAGTACAATCAACTAAAGATACTTAATGCATTTCAAGAAGAAAGAATAAGTGATATGCATTTTACTAATTCATCAGGCTATGGCTATGATGACATTGGTAGAGATACTTTAGATAAAGTATATGCAAGAATATTTAATACTGAAAGTGCTTTAGTTAGACCACACTTTGTAAATGGTACTCATGCTATTGGTTGCGCATTAATGGGTAATTTAAAAACAGGAGATACTATGGTATGTATTACTGGTGCTCCTTATGATACTTTACATAACATAATTGGTATAAGCGGAAAAGAAAATATAGGTTCATTAAAAGAGTATGGAGTTAACTATAAGCAAGTAGATTTAAAAAATGGAACTTTCGATGCTGAAAAAATTATAGAAGTTCTTAAAGAAGATTCTACAATTAAATTAGTACATATACAAAGAAGTACAGGATATGGATGGCGAAAATCATTCTTAGTTTCTGAAATAGGAGAAATCATTTCAAAAATAAAGGAAATCAGAAGTGATGTTTGCGTTTTTGTAGATAATTGTTATGGAGAGCTAATAGACAAAATTGAACCTACAGATGTTGGAGCAGATTTAGTTGCTGGATCACTTATAAAAAATTTAGGTGGTGGAATAGCACCAACTGGTGGATATATAGCTGGTAAGGCAAAATACGTAGAACAAGCAGCTTATAGACTAACAACTCCTGGAATAGGAGGGGAGTGTGGCTCTACATTTGGTGTCATGAGACAACTTTATCAAGGATTATTCTTAGCACCTCATATAGTTATGGAAGCTCTTAAAGGTGCTGTATTTTGTTCTAGAATAATGGAAATTGCAGGATTTGAAGTTTTACCTAAATATAACGATAAAAGAAGCGATATAATTCAAGCTATTAAATTTAATGATAGAGATAACTTAATAAAATTCTGTAAGGGAATTCAAAAAGGATCTCCAATTGATTCTTATGTTGAGTGTGAACCATGGGCAATGCCTGGATATAATGACGAAGTCATAATGGCAGCTGGTGCATTTATTCAAGGTTCATCTATCGAATTATCTGCAGATGCTCCTATAAGAGAGCCTTATATAGCATATTTACAAGGTGGATTAACATTTGACCACGCTAAAATAGGTATATTAATTTCACTAAATAACATAGTTTAAGCATAAAAAGAGGCCATATAATTAAATATAGCCTCTTTTTTAAGCAGTATTTTATTAATGTATAACAATATCTTCAATATGATCATTAAACTCTAATTCTACCTTATTGACATTAGAATCATATATTTTTATTTCTTCATTAATATCTATATTGACATCTTCTGTTTTTTCATTATTATCAATATTAAGTTCTTCTGTATCATTTTTTTCAAAAATTTCTAACTTATTATTAATATTACTACTCAATTCTTTATTATTTTCCTCATTATCAAACTCACTTTTTACAGCACTTTCTACAAAATTTTCTTTAATATTATCAGCTTTTATATTATTACTTTCTGATAAAATCTCATTCTCAATCAAATAATCATAATTATTAGGTATAATAAACAACCTCTTATATCCATTTTCATTAGTCTTAACAAAAAATTGTAAAATTATATTAAGCAAATCATCTGAAGATAGTATAGCATTAGCAAAGGAAAGAGAGTATAAGTATAAATCGAATTCTCCTAACCATTCAATTGCTATTAATGGTAGAATAGAAAATAATATAAATGGCATAATTAAATTAAAGTATAATAGAGCAGGGTGTATTTCTTCATTTAACTCACTAGTAACAATTCTCTTTTTGTTAAAAAACACTAAACTATTATTGGTATTTTTAAAAGGTTTATTATAAAACAATGTATGAATAAATTCATGTGGAATTTGAATTAAGTAGAAACTAAGAATATAAAATATTATAAAATTTACAATAATTATTTTAACATCCTGAATATTGGTAGAGTAGCTAGCTAGCATATATCCAAAGCCATATCCATATAAAAGAATAAATAGTATTCTTATAAGAATTCGCCTATTTAAATACTTATCTCTGTTGTAATTTTCTATAGGACATATTATATTTTCACTATCATAATCTCCTTGCTTCTTAATAATCCTTCCTAGAGTTATTCTCATATTAATCACACACCTTTGTATTTAAAATAAAAAGAGTCATACAATATTGTATGACTCCTTAAATATTAATATGTCCTAAATAGTCCAACTAATTTACCTAAAATTTTGCAATCATCAACTATAATAGCATCCATATTATCATTTTCTGGTTGTAATCTAATATGATTTTTTTCTTTATAAAATCTTTTTATAGTAGCTTCATTTTCTATTAAAGCAACAACTATCTCACCGTTATTTGCCGTTTTACATTCTTCTATTATAGCTAAATCTCCATCGAATATCCCCGCATTAATCATACTATCTCCACTTATATTAAGCATAAATAATTCTTTATTATGACTAACATAATTAAGTGGCATAGGGAATATATCTTCTACATTTTCATTTGCTAATATGGGTAAACCAGCAGTTACCTTTCCTATTATAGGAATGTTAACCATCTCTCTTTTCACTGAATTATCTATTATTTCTAACGCTCTTGGTTTAGTAGGATCTCTTTTTATTAAGCCCTTACTTTCTAAACGTTTAAGATGTCCATGAACTGATGATGTAGATTTTAATCCTACAGCTTCGCAAATCTCTCTTACTGAAGGAGGGTATCCTTTGTTATCGGTGTAAGTTTTTAAGAATTCATATATTTCATTTTGTTTTTCGCTTACTTCACGCATTTTCAACACCTCACTTATTTAAATCTATTATAACATATACCAATTACAATATCAAACTTACGTTCTTTATAATAACAAATAATATTTATTATTGAAATATAATAAAATAACTGATAGAATAATAAGGTTAATAGAACTAGGTGGTGATTTTATGACTTATAAATATACTGAAGATGATTATTGTGATTTATTTTCTAAAAAAATCTGTGATAATTGTGGAAAATGTTTAGAAGAAGATGGTATTGATATTAGAGCCATTAATATTGATGATATAGCTAAGACAGTTGAAGAAAATTCATTTATTGAAGAAGAACTAAAAAATGCTTTAGATGCATTAAAAGAAGAAGAAAAACTTTCTAAGGAAGAGCTCACACTAGAAAATTATAACGATATTTTAGACAACTTAGATAATAACGAAGATTATGTTGATGCTTTTGATAATATTGTTTACTTCGATGAACTTGGAGTAGATAACAATACAGAATTAGAAGAATTAACAGAAGAAATTTATCCAGGCATAAGAAAAATGAAAAAATAGAAAATATTAATTTTAAAAGAAACTCTTGTTATTTTTGAGTTTCTTTTAATTTATAAAATGTTTTTTATCTATTTAATATAAAAATGGACTTTTCACTAATACAGAACATTTGTTCTTTATCTATTTTTTATATTAGCCAAAGGATTTGAATTTGCTGCTTCTCTTAGAATTTCTTCATCTACATGAGTATAAATTTGCGTTGTAGATATATTTTCATGACCTAATATACTTTGCAAACTTCTAATATCAACATTCCCATGCTTATACATTAAGGTAGCTGCCGTATGTCTAAGTTTGTGCGGTGTATACTTAGCATTTGTTAATCCAGCATTTTTAACATGTTTTTTCACTAATAATTCTACAGTTCTTTTGTTTATTGGAGTGTTTCTAGATGATAGAAATAAATATTTTTTATTTTCATCTGTAGCTTTAGAATCATTTCTTTTAGATAGATAATTATTTATAGCCGATATGCATGCATCATTTAAATAAACAGTACGTTCCTTATTCCCTTTTCCTATTATAGTTAAAGTATCTCCCTTTATCTTATCTATTTTTATCGAACATAATTCCGATAAACGCATTCCACAATTAAGAAATAATGTTAATATACAATAATCTCTTAAATAATTACATTTACTAGAATCTAAAGAGGAGAGTAGTGAAACACTTTCATCTAATGTAAGATATATTGGATGTCTTTTATTTATTTTAGGAGATTCTAATTCTGTTGCAGGATTAGAATTTATTATTTTAGCTTTCCCTTGTAAATAATTAAAAAAAGATTTAAATGTAGCTACCTTTCTAGCTCTAGCATAATTTCCATTACCCCTTTGTTTTTCTACAAAAGATAAAAATGCATAAAGATCTGTTAAAACAATACTTCTTACAAAATCTTCTCCTAAATCATTTATAGTTATATCTTCAAACTCTATATCATCTGGTATATAATAACCCTTATATACCTTTAAATATTTAAATAATAAACACAAATCTATTTTATAAGCTTCAATAGTGTTTTTTGATTTACCCTTAATAGTTTCTAAATAATTTAAAAAATCCATAATAACTTTAGGAAGTTTATTTATCTCTTGAACTTCAATACCAAATCTATTTTTTATATTATTTATATATTTTTCATCATCTTTAATAATTGATGTTATATCAATTTTACTTTTAGTTTTTTTTACACTTGAATTATATATTTCAGTCATTTAAATCCCCCTTGTATGCTACTTTAGCATTAATTTCATTATATCATAGTAATTTTATGCTAACAATAAAAATTATTTCGCTAAATGGTTATTTAGCGAAATAATTTTTAGAGTTTTTTTCTTTATTTTTTAGTGTTTTATATTTGTTTTTATGAGATTAGATTTTTACCTTTTTAATCTTACCTTTTTTATAGTTGGCTTCTTTAAATTTTTATCAATTCCAAACTTCGATTCTGTCAAATTTTAAATTTCAACTTTTTATCAATCCTACAATTTATACATTTTATAAAAATATAAATTGTAATTTTTATTTCAACAGATCCATTTAATTTTATTAGAAAAAATAAAACGCATATAAAAATACGTTTTATTTTTCGATTTCTACAATTTTAATAACTAAATCAGCTTTCAATAATTCCGATTTAGAAAATCCTTTTCTAAAATATCGTATTTGTTTATACATTTCTCCATTCATTTCAAAATCAAGAACATCAATACGATCTCCACTATATATTATTGGTTCTTTTTGCCCTTTAATAGTAATTTTAATTTTCATAGTTTACTCCTTTGTGTAATTATACTTTTAGTATACATCATCATATTAAGTTTATAAAGAAAAAAGGAAAAGTTTATACAAACTTTTCCTTTTTTCTTTATAAATACATTTTTACTTTTTGAAAATTCCGAAAGGTTTTCCAACAGGTAAAAACACTCTTCCAAAATGTTTATTTAACACAGCAGCTGCTGAACCATAGAATGACATTATTGCAATTAATAACTCAGACCATGCAGCTAACCCATGTGAAAATTCAGGGATAATACCAAATGAGTTTAATGATAACCCTATGAATAAGAAATCAATTAAAACAAATATTATAAATAATACTTTGTGAGTTTCCATAGCACCTATTGTCATAAATGCAGTAAATATTAAATATCCTAAGAATGCAAAACCTAATTGCTTAGTATCTGCAGCTTGAGCTAACTTATCTCCAAATACTCCATTTTGAATTAACCAAGTTAATCCCATTGAATACCAGAAGAATGCATAAGCACCAAACGCAGTTGCTCCAAAAGTATTATCATGTTTAAAATCATTTATACATGCAAATAATTGAGCTGTTGCACCTAAAAATATAGCCCAAGGCAATACTAAAGATACTCCTGATGTTACTCCTAATTTTTGAGATGAAGCAACTAAAGTTATTATAGCTAGTCCAAATAACCCTAACGCTGACGGATCAGCAACAACAATTTTTACTTTTTGTGTGTTTTCCATTTTTTCCTCCTATGTAACGCTTATTAAGCAACATTTATTATGACCTAATCAAGATTATCAGAAACTCAATATCTTGTCAATATTTTATGATTTATTATTATTATATTCCTCTATCCTTCTAGCTATATCCTCTAAATATTCTTGACGTTCATACTTTTCTAACAACTCTTCTTCTAGTTTTGTTTTCTCTTGATCCAATTCATTTAACAATCCATAACTGCTAGAATTCTTATTCATTTCCTCTTCTATCTCAGCTATTTTCATTTCTACAGCTTCAATATCGTTATAAATATTTTCAAATTCCTTTTGTTCCTTAAATGTAAATTTAGGTCTTTCATCCTTATTCTTCACATATTCCTTTTTCTTAGTATTATCATCTTTAGAACTTTGTTCCTCTTTTTCTTTTAAGAACTTAATTTCTTTATTTATTAGATAGTCACTGTAATTTCCATTATATATATTAATTAACCCCTTATTTTCAAAAGAGAAAATCTTATTACAAATTCTATCTAAGAAATATCTATCATGAGAAACAACTATTACTACACCAACAAATTCATCAATAAAGTCCTCTAATATCTTCAAAGTTTCTATATCAAGATCATTTGTAGGCTCATCTAATATAAGAACATTTGGAGCTTCCATCAAAACTCTTAAAAGATGTAATCTCCTTCTTTCCCCACCTGATAACTTTTCAATCATTGTATACTGCATTGTTCCATCAAATAAAAAACGTTCAGCCAGTTGAGATGCACTTATTTTACTTCCATCACCTGTAGGTATCCACTCTCCACCTTCTTTTATATAATCTATAGCTTTCATAGATAAATCCATATGCGAATCATCTTGTGTAAATGTAGCTATTTTTACAGTTTCACCTACTTCTCTATCTCCATTGTCAGGGTTAATTGAACCTTTTATTATATTTAATAAAGTTGTTTTACCAACACCATTATCCCCTATTATCCCAATTCTATCTTCTTTCAAAATTGTATAATTAAATTTATTTATAAGATTCTTCTCACCATAACTTTTGCTTATATCATGTAGTTCAATAATTTTCTTACCCAATCTAGTTCCTATAAAAGACATCTCAAGACTTGGTTTTGGTGCTATATAGTCCTGATTAACTAAATCATCAAATCTTTGAAGTCTAGCTTTTTGTTTTGTTGTTCTAGCCTTAGCTCCTCTTCTTACCCATTGTAACTCTTTAATAATTAGCTTTTGTCTTTTTTCTTCAGATGCAGCTTCTATTTCTAACCTTTCAGCTTTTTTCTCTAAGAAATCACTATAATTACCTAAATATTGATATATATTTCCTCTATCTAATTCTAATATCTTATTAGATACTCTATCTAAGAAATATCTATCATGTGTAATCATTAATAAAGCACCTTTACGACTGTTTAAATATTCTTCTAACCACTCTATAGAATCAGAATCCAAATGGTTTGTAGGCTCATCAAGAACTAATAATTCACAAGGTTTAATTAAAGCTGAAGCTAAAAACACCCTCTTCTTTTGTCCACCAGATAAAGTCCCCATTTTCATAGTGTAATCTGTTATTCCAAGCTTATTTAATATTACCTTTACTTCACTTTCTAAATTCCATAAATTTAATGTATCTATTTTTTCTTGTATTTTAATTAACTTATTATTATCCTCTTCATTAAAACTGTTACTACTTACCTTTTCCAATAGCTCCTCATACTCCATTAATAATTTCATTTCTGGAGTATCGCCTTTAAATATTTGTTGAAGAACTGTTGCATTTGAATCAAACTCTGAGTTTTGCTCTAGGTATTCTACCCTAACTCCTTTCCCCTTGGTTATTAAACCATCAAAAAACTCATCTTTTCCAGTAACAATCTTTAACAAAGTAGATTTTCCACTACCATTAAGACCAATAATACCAATTTTATCTCCTTCATTAATACCAAAAGATACATTGTTTAATAATATTTTTTCACTATAGGTTTTACTAATATTTTCAACATTTAATAAATTCATTTTTTTCTCCTTTGATTATTCATTTCATTCACTAATTTTATCATATTTTAATAATATAGTTCAAATTTAATACAAAATTAATGGCAACCTCTTATAGCTGCCATTTTAATCATCTTAATTATTCATTTAATAATTTGTGTATTTTTTGAACCTCTTCATTTTTATTTATCCACCAGTTTCTATACCATATAAAAATTATTTCACATCCTAAATTAATTAAATCTATTATTTTAATTAATTCTTCATAATCAAAAATATCTTTATTATTTATATATATAACTTTATTTTTTGCCTTTTCAAAATCTACATATATAATTGAAATATCATCTTCTTTTTGAAAAGTAGTATACCCTAAATTATTAAGCATTTTAAATATACTTCTATCTAGTTTTTCATTACAAATATCATTTTCTTTCTCATAACTCCTACCTGACATTTCTATCAAATCTGATTGTTTAACAACTAAATCAAAAACTTCATCTATATTATCCTTATATTCAAGATATTCTTTTTCATCTAAAACTATAATAGGGAACATTTTCAATAAAAATTTAATATTTTTCTGGAAATATCTTTCATAAGTTAATTTATTAATATCCAATTCATTAATCTTTATATTATTTTCTATGGAAAATCTCTTAATTTCCATATTACAATTTTCTCTTAAACCTTTTAACAAAATTTTATTATACGATTTTAATGCTTCATTTAATTTAATTATTTTTTCATATACCTTATTATAAGAATTTATTATATCTATATTATTATCTTCCATAGATTCTATCTTTTTATAGTAGTAATAATTAGGTATAAATTCTAATATACTATTTAAATCTTTTTTATCGGTTAATTTTTCATATATATAATCTAAAAACTCCATTGAAGTTTCATTCAACATTTCAATATTACTTTTCAACACTAAATAATTCTTATATATAATTAATGTTTCTTTAATGTAATATATATAATTATACAACTCCTCTTCATTTATAATACGTTTATTTATCTCTTCTAAAACTTCACCTTTATAAACTTTATTTACAAAAGAAAATGAACCTAAAAACATCTGTAAATATTCTATATTTTCAATATATTGGTTACATATCAATATTTCTTCTTCCTTATAATGATCATATAACTCTTTTTTTCTAGCAAGCATCTCTTTATAACTTTTAATTCCCAAATGCTTATACCACTTAAGACTTTCTGCCTCATTTAGTGTTTCTTTATTATGTTTATAGTTTATATTCTTTACTATATCCTTAATCTTATCATTGCTATAATTTTCATAATATATTCTTTCATTTTCAAAATCACTTGTATATTCATTAAAATAAATTGGAGGTATAAATGCAAAATTATTATTTAAAATTCCACTTAACTTTTTTATAACCTTATTAATATCATTTTTATTAATATCATCTTTTATTATATCGAATTTCTTGTTATTTTTAAATTTCTTATACTTAAGAAATTTATTTACATAATTATTTTTCATTATATAATTAACTTCTTTAATTATTTCAGAACTATTACCCTCTAAAATTATCGGAGATTTACTTAATATAGAATAGTATTCAAACTCCTTATCTTTAAATTCAATACTTTTATTAGTTATTGAATATAAATCATTTAAGGAATAGTTTATTGAATCCTTATTAATAAATGTAGAGAATATTTTTATAATGTTTTCTGCATTATTATTTATTTGCCTTCTTAAAACTGTCATTTTTTTGATATCTAATTTCTCATTATTATCATCTTGTATAATTTCATTAATTATTTTAGATAAGCTTTTCTTATCAAATTCATTTATTATAAAATCACTAAAATAGTTAATTATATCATTAAGCTCCTCATTTTTCTTTATTATTGCAACATACCTTTTATTTATTAAATTTTCAATAATATCATCAAAAGCTTTATTATTTAACATAAATCTGTAAACACTATCCATAGTAATATTCCCCTTATACCATTATTACTATAAGATATGTTTTCCTAACTAATTACATTACTCTCAATAATAATTTAATAGAAAAACTCGCTTTAGGCATAACACTATGACTAAAGCGAGTTTTTTATAAATGTTTAAACATTAATTTCACTCTTTATATCTAAAGCATCTTTATTTTCTTTTACAATTGGTTCTACATACTCTTCTATAAATTCAACAACTTGACTTGGAGCTCTTCCAACAAACTTTTGCGGATCTATAATAGATAAGATTTCTTCTTTGCTTAAATTAAATGATTCATCTGATATAATTCTTTCAATTAAATCATTATTTAATCCTTCACCTTTAACTCTTTGAGAGGCAGCCATAGAGTGTACTCTTATTTTTTCATGTAACTCTTGTCTATCTCCACCCTTTTTAACAGATTCCATCATTATATTTTCTGTAGCCATAAATGGTAATTCATTATTAACATGACTTGCAATTACCTTTTCATATACAACCATATTTTCAGCAATATTAATATATAGATTTAACACACCATCTAATGCTAAGAATGCTTCTGCAACAGATATTCTCTTATTAGCAGAATCATCTAATGTTCTTTCAAACCATTGCGTAGAAGCTGTTATCGCAGGATTTAGCGCATTTACAATTACCGTTCTTGCAAGAGCACCTATTCTTTCACTTCTCATAGGATTTCTCTTGTAAGCCATTGCTGATGATCCTATTTGATGTTTTTCAAATGGTTCTTCTACTTCCTTCATACTTTGTAATAATCTCAAATCATTACTAAACTTATAAGCGCTTTGAGCTATTTCAGATAATGTATTTAATACTATTGAATCAACTTTTCTTGGATATGTTTGACCAGTTACTCCATAACTCTTATCAAATCCCATTTTTTCAGCAACATATGTATCTAATGCTTTAACTTTACTTTCATCACCTTCAAATAAATTCATAAAACTAGCTTGAGTACCAGTTGTTCCTTTTACTCCTCTTAATTTTAATTTAGTTAATAAAAAGTCTATATTTTCTATATCTAAAACTAAATCTTGCATCCATAATGAAGCTCTTTTACCTACAGTTGTTAATTGGGCAGGTTGGAAATGTGTAAATCCTAAAGTAGGCATATCTTTATATTTCATTGCAAAATTAGAAAGATGATATAATACAGTAACTATTTTCTTTTTAGTTAATAATAACGCATCTCTCATTATTATTATATCAGTATTATCTCCAACATAGCAGCTAGTAGCTCCTAAGTGTATTATTCCCTTTGCATTTGGACATTGTAATCCATAAGCATAAACATGACTCATAACATCATGTCTTACTTCCTTCTCTTTTTTTATTGCTTCTTCATAATTTATGTTATTTATATTAGATTTTAATTCATTTATTTGTTCATCTGTAATATTTAATCCTAATTCCTTTTCCCCTTCAGCTAAAGCAACCCAAAGCTTTCTCCAAGTTGAAAATTTCATATCATCAGAAAATATATAACTCATTTCCTTTGATGCATATCTTGAATTTAATGGCGAGCTGTATAAATTTGTCATTTTAATACCTCCGAATATTAATTGTTATTTATTTTATATAATTCGTATTATATCATATTTTTATTTATTTTGTTAGTTATAATTTTTTAATTTTTTTTCATATATCCTAATTATTCTACTAGATGATATTGACTTAATTTATCTTTTATTTAGATCTAATATTTTTAAAATAACAATCAACAATTAAAATTTCACTACATAAAAAATAGAAAAATAAAAAAAGTGCATAAAGCACTTTTTTTATTTTAGTCTTCTAAAGTTTCGATTAATTTAGCGATTTCTTCAGCTGCTAAAGTTTCATCATCACCACTAGCTGTTACTGTGATGTTAGCTCCTTTAGTAACTCCTAATGATAAAACTCCAATTAAGCTTTTAACATTAGCTTTCTTTCCGTTAAATTCAATGCTTACATCAGATTTGAAAGATGAAGCTTTCTTAACTAATAAAGTCGCTGGTCTTGCATGTAAACCAGTTCCATTATTTACTATTACTTCTTTAGATACCATTAAACACACCTCTTTACGTATAATATATTATATATTATATATCTAACGATTACATTATATACTGTCTTTTAAAGAATTTCAATACCCAAATACTTTTTAATAAAAAAGTTAAGTTTTGATTTTTAGATATGTTTTTTTATTTACTTATCTAGGTTGAACAATTAGTTTTATTGCAGTTCTTTCTTCTCCATCAATTTCAATATCTGTAAAGGCAGGCACACATACTATATCTCTTCCGCTTGGTGCTACAAAGCCTCTTGCAATTGCTATAGCCTTTACTGCTTGATTTATGGCGCCTGCACCTACAGCTTGTATCTCTACAATATTCTTTTCTTTTATAATTGCTGCTAAAGCACCTGCCACTGAATTTGGATTTGATTTTGTTGATACTTTTAATACTTCCATTTATATTACTACCTCCCGTTTTATAATCGTTTACATCTAATGACGTATAATTACTTATATGATTATATATTCTACAAAATACTTAAAGTTCCTTCTTTTATTTGAAAAAATTTTATAAACTTAAAAAAATACATTTTGTAATTAAACAAAATGTATTTTTTATTTATTTAGCAAAATCCACAGCTCTTATTTCTCTTATTACATTAATCTTAATTTGCCCTGGATACTCTAATTGTTCTTCAACACTTTTAGCTAAATCACGTGCTAATTCAATAGAACCAGCATCGTCTAATTGTTCTGGTTTAACCATGATTCTAATTTCTCTTCCAGCTTGAATGGCATATGACTTATCTACGCCCTCATAAGAATTTGCAATTTCTTCAAGTTTCTCTAATCTCTTAATATAAGCTTCTAGTGTCTCTCTTCTTGCACCAGGTCTAGCTGCTGATATTGCATCAGCTGCTTGAACTAAAACAGCTTCTAAAGACATCATTTCTACATCACCATGATGAGCTGCAATCGCATTAACAACTAAAGGTGATTCATGATACTTTTTAGCAAAATCTCCACCAATTAAAGCATGAGGTCCTTCTTGCTCTTGATCTATTGCCTTACCAATGTCATGCAATAATCCAGCCCTCTTAGCTAAATTAACATCAAGACCTAACTCTGAAGCCATTACACTTGCTAAGTATGCAACTTCTATTGAATGTTTTAAAACATTTTGCCCATAGCTAGTTCTATACTTCAATCTTCCTAAAAGTCTTATAATTTCAGGGTGTAACCCATGTACACCTGTTTCTAAAGTCGCTTGTTCGCCTTCTTCTTTAATATCATTTTCAACATCTTTTTTGGCTCTTTCAACCATTTCTTCAATTCTAGCTGGATGTATTCTTCCATCTACAATTAATTTTTCAAGTGCTATTCTAGCCACTTCTCTTCTTATAGGATCAAAGCTAGATAAAATAACCGCTTCTGGAGTATCATCAATTATTAAATCTACTCCTGTTAATGTTTCGAGTGTTCTTATGTTTCTACCTTCTCTTCCAATAATTCTGCCTTTCATCTCATCATTTGGTAATGCAACAACATGAACTGTTGATTCAGATACATGATCAGCTGCACATCTTTGAATCGCAGTAGTTATAATTTCTCTAGCCTTTTTATCAGCTTCTTCCTTAGCTTTTGATTCAATCTCTTTAATCATTAAAGCTGCATCATGAGAGACTTCTTTTCTAACCTCTTCAAGAAGTATCTCTTTTGCTTCT
This sequence comes from uncultured Clostridium sp., assembly GCA_900547475.1. GTDB lineage: Bacteria > Bacillota > Clostridia > Clostridiales > Clostridiaceae > Clostridium. The sequence goes on from URGW01000001.1 coordinate 168,996, forward strand.
TCAGATGTTAGACTTGAAATTCTTTCTAATTCTTCTCTTCTTTTTACATATAACTGCTGAATATTTTCTTCCATTTGATCAATTTCTTGCAATCTCTTATTGATAGTCTCTTCTTTCTTTTCTAAAAGATCACTCTTTTTGTCTAAAGATTCTTCTCTTTGAAGAATTCTTCTTTCAAGCCTTTGAATTTCATTTCTTCTCTCACGAGAATCTCTGTCTAAATCATTTCTTAGTCTGTGAACTTCTTCTTTCGCCTCTAAAATAGCTTCCTTTTTAGTCGCTTCAGCTTCTCTTTTAGCCTTTTCTACTAAATCATTAGCTTCTTTTTCTAAAAATAAAACTTTATTTTGTGTGGCCTTTTGTATAGCTTTGTATACGATAAAACCGAATACTACTAATAACAAAATATCAACCAATATCATTGGTAATATCTTATCCAAACTAACACCTCCTCGTATAAATCTCTATTTATAAATGAATAGAGAACGTCTAGGTGCCATATTATTCTCACTGTTCCTATGAATATGATAAACCAGTATTTGTTATTATTTTACCTTAAAAACAAAATTATGTCAAGATTAGTTGATTGCTATATATCTATAAGAAGTTATAGATATACACCTCCCTTTTAGTATTTCCTATTTAAACAGATATATTAAAGGACTAAATAATTAATATTAATTATTTAGTCCTTTAATCACTTATTTATTTTCTTTTTTTTCTATATTTTTATCTTCCATTAATGGTAATTCATACTTTGCTCTTATTTTATTTTCAATTTCTAATGCAACTTCTGGGTTTTCCTTTAAGTATTGCTTAGCATTTTCTCTACCTTGACCTAATCTTATATCACCGTAAGAGAACCAAGCACCACTCTTTTGAACAATATTTTCTTTAACACCAACATCAACAATATTTCCTGTTCTAGAAATACCTTCATTGTACATTATATCAAATTCAGCTTGTTTAAATGGAGGAGCAACCTTATTTTTCATTATCTTAACTCTTGTTCTGTTACCAACAATTTCATCACCTTGTTTTATTGAATCAATTCTTCTTACATCCATTCTTATACTTGAATAGAATTTAAGAGCTCTTCCACCTGTAGTTGTTTCTGGATTTCCAAACATAACTCCAACTTTTTCTCTTAATTGATTTATAAAAATAACTACACATTTAGATTTATTAATAGTACCAGTTAACTTTCTTAATGCTTGAGACATTAATCTAGCTTGTAATCCAACATGAGAATCTCCCATTTCACCTTCTATTTCAGCTCTTGGAACTAAAGCCGCAACTGAGTCAACTACAAGAACATCTATAGCTCCAGATCTAACTAATGCCTCCGCAATTTCAAGACCTTGCTCTCCTGTATCTGGTTGAGATACTATAAGATTTTCTGTATCTACTCCTACATTTCTTGCATAACTAGGATCTAAAGCATGCTCAGCATCTACGAAAGCTACTGCTCCACCTAACTTTTGCGCCTCTGCTGCTACATGTAGTGCAACTGTTGTTTTACCTGAACTTTCTGGTCCATAAATCTCTATTATTCTCCCTCTTGGAACTCCACCAATTCCCAAAGCTATATCTAAATCAAGGCAACCTGTTGAAATTGAATCTACGTTCAAAGTACTATGCTCACCTAATTTCATTATAGAACCTTTACCAAATTGTTTTTCAATTTGACTCATCGCATTCTCAATTGCTTTTAACTTATTTTCATCTATATTTGCCATAAAATAACCACCCTTTCATGAACATTTGTTCTTATATGACTAAATTATAATTTATATTTAATTTATAGTCAATATTTATTATAGTTTTTATATATTAAAAGTTCCTACTATAAAATATAGAAGGAACCTTTTTTTAAAATTATATCCATTTAAGCTATTCTTAAACTTCTATTTCATAGAAATTACATGTTTATTTTTTACGAAATAATCAATTCCTGAAACTATTGTTATTAAAACAGCTATAAACATTATAGTTTCTGGTACGTAAGTAAAGAAACCATTTAAGAAACTATTACTATTTATAAAATTTATTGCATTTACTGATGTATTGATATTTACCTTTAATAATAATAATAATATTGCTATCATCTGTGTTACTGTTTTAATTTTTCCCCACCAACTAGCAGCAATAACTATACCATCAGATGCAGCTAGTGTTCTCAATCCCGACACTGCAAATTCTCTTGCTAAAATTACAACTACAGCCCAACCTGCTACTAACTTAAGTTCAACTAAAGAAACTAATGCAGCTGTTACTAATAACTTGTCTGCTAGGGGATCCATAAATTTACCAAAATTAGTTATTTGATTTCTACTTCTAGCTATATATCCATCTAATTGATCAGTTAGCGATGCTATTATAAATACCAAACTTGCTATTATTGATCCATATGGAATCTCTTTCACAGTTATAAAAACTAAGAAAACAGGGACTAAAAATATTCTTATCATTGTCAATTTATTTGCTAAATTCATCTAAAACCTCTCCCGTTAAATCGTACTCCATAACATCATGAATCTTAACTTTTACTATATCACCCAAATTTAATGATTTTTCTTTCTTTATGTAAATAAGACCATCAATCTCAGGAGCCATTTCGTAGCTTCTACCAATGTAATATTCTCCATTTTTTCCATCTATAATAGTATCATAAATTTTTCCTATTTTCAATTTATTTTGTTCTTTAACTACATTTCTTTGAACCGCCATAAGCTTCTTTTGACGTTGTATTTTGACCTCTTCATCAACTTGACACTCCATTTTTGCAGCTGGTGTATCTTCTTCTTGAGAATATGCAAATACTCCAACATTTTCAAGTTTATAATTTTCTAAAAACTTTTCTAGTTCTTCAAAATTTTCATCTGTTTCACCAGGGAATCCAACAATTAACGATGTTCTTAAAGCAATTCCTGGGACTTTACTTCTCAAAGTATCAATTTTATTAATAATAGCTTCCTTATTAGTTCTTCTACCCATTTTCTTTAAAACACTACTACTTATATGTTGTATTGGTAGATCTAAATATTTAACAACTTTTTCATTTGTAGAAATTTCTTCAATTAATTCATCTGTAATTTCTTCTGGATAACAATATAATAGCCTTATCCATTCAACACCTTCTATTTTAGATATTTTAGATATTAAATCGTGAAGCATTCTTTTACCATAAATATCAACTCCATAATCAGTTAAGTCTTGAGCAATTAAAATTATTTCCTTAACTCCATTACTAACTAGCATCTTTACTTCATCTAAAATATTTTTTTCTAATCTACTTCTAAACTTTCCTCTAATTTTAGGAATTATACAATAAGTACAGAAATTATTACACCCTTCAGCAATTCTAACATATGCAGTATGTTGCTTAGTTGTTAATAATCTAATTCCTTCGTTAACTCCTTCATCACTATAGGTTGCTGATGAAATTCTTTTCTGATCTTTTATAAAGTCTAATATTAATCTGTGTAATTTCATATAATCATTAACGCCCATTAATATATCTATTTCAGGAATTAAATCTAATAGCTCATCTCCATATCTTTGAGTTAGGCATCCTGTAGCAATTAACATTTTACATTTATATTTATTTTTATATTCTGCCATTTCTAAAATTGTATCAATAGATTCTTGTTTAGCACTTTCTATGAATCCACATGTATTAACAATAATTATATCTGCTTCCTTTGCATCATTAGTTATCTCATAATGTTTATTTATAGATCCTAATATTAACTCTGAATCAACTCTATTTTTATCACAGCCCAAACTGACCATTCCAACTTTATATTTTTCCAAAATAATTTCCTCCTAAGTTCAAATAATAATATTTATTGTAATTTAACTATCTTATATTTACAAGTATTTTATACTATTGGTTATCATATATATCCTCTTTTTCAATTAATACTTGTCTTGGTTTACTTCCATCCTTTTCGGAGATAATACCACGCTCTTCTAATTCATCCATTATTCTAGATGCTCTATTAAACCCAACTCTCAATTTCCTTTGTATAAAGGATGTTGAAGCTTGTTGATATTCAACAACTATTTTTATAGCCTCTTCTAATAATTCATCACCCTCGTTTGTTATTACAGCTTCAGTAGTAACTTCATTATTTATATGATTTAATATATCTTCTGAATAATCTATATCTTCATCAGATTGTTTTATAAATTCAACTACATTTTCAACTTCTTCTTCAGAAATAAATGCTCCTTGAACTCTAACTGGTTTATTTTCTCCTATAGGATAGTAAAGCATATCCCCTCTACCAAGAAGTTTTTCAGCTCCAACTTGATCTAATATAGTTCTTGAATCTGTTCCAGATGAAACAGCAAAAGAAACTCTTGAAGGAATATTAGCCTTTATAACACCTGTTATTACATCTACAGATGGTCTTTGTGTGGCTATAATTAAGTGCATACCTGCAGCTCTAGCCATTTGCGCTAACCTACAAATATAATCTTCCACATCATTTGGACATGCCATCATTAAATCTGCAAGTTCATCTACAATTACTACTATATAAGGTAACTTTTCTTGTATTTCACCTCTGTCAAAAAGCTTATTATATGATTCTATATTTTTTACTTTCATTTGAGAGAATAAATTATATCTCTTATTCATTTCATTAACCGCCCAATTAAGGGCTCCTGCAGCTTTTTTGGGGTCTGTTACAACTGGAATTAACAAGTGGGGTATTCCATTATAAACACTTAATTCTACAACTTTTGGGTCTACCATAAGAAGCTTTACTTGTTCTGGAGAATACTTATATAATAAGCTTATTATAAGTGAATTTATACAAACAGACTTTCCTGATCCAGTAGCCCCCGCTATTAACATATGTGGCATTTTACTCAAATCACCAACTATACATTTTCCAGTAATATCTTTTCCTAAAGCAAAAGCTAAATTTTTATTAGTATTTGTGAACTCTTTAGAATCAAGAACTTCCCTTAAAAATACAGGTGACTGTTTTTTATTAGGAACTTCAATACCGATAGCTGCTTTCCCTGGAATTGGAGCCTCCATTCTTACTCCATTGGCTGCCAAACCTAAAGCAATATCATCTTGTAAGTTGACTATTTTTGATACTTTAACCCCTGGACTTGGTTGCAATTCAAATCTAGTAACAGAAGGACCTTTAGTAACTTGTACTACTTTAGCTTCTACACCAAAGTTAGAAAGCGTTTCTTCTAACTTATTTGCATTTTCAATTAAATCTTTTTTATCTTCATTTTTTAATTTAAGTTTAGAATTTATATTTAATAAATCCATACTAGGAAATAAGTAATTTTTCTTTATAGTTTCACCCACTCCATTTATTGAATGTTCTATTTCCTTACTTACAACATCTTTATCTTCATGAGATAATTTTTTACCATTCTTTTTCGAAGTATTAATTTCACTATCAACAGTGCTATTTTTAGTATAAACTTCAGTATCCTCTAAATTAAAGTTTTTAAGAGGATTTACATCTTGCAACTCTGAATTTCGCATAAAATCAAGAATTTGTATTTTATTATTTATCCCCTTAATAAATTCATCTTTTTCATTTTTTCCATCAGGGACTATAACTTCAATAGTATCATTATTAATGATTTTTTCTTTCTTCTTTCGAACACTCTCTTTCTTAATTTCCCCTTTAGAAAATCTAATTCCTATAAACCCAGCTATGATCTTTTTCATTTTTACATATATATCATATAACGTTATATCCATTAATAATATCATTCCTATTAAAAATAAAGTACTATATAATATATAACTTCCTATATATCCCATTAGCTTTGATAATGGATATGTAATTAGAAAACCAAAAAAACCACCATGAAGAGAATAATTATTTGAAAAATTCATTTTTTTAATCATTTCTAAAAAACCTTCATTATTATATGCAGATCCGCTTACAAATTGAATTGACATGGTGCTACAAAACAACCATATAACTACGGCAAGTAACGTAATGCTAAAAAATCTTCTAGAATATCTTATTGTCCCTTTAGATCTTATTGTATCTATACCAAAATAAATAAGATATACTGGTATAAGATATACTATAATCCCAAACATATTATACATTGTCCTTCTAGATATTACCGATAAAACTCCAGCTAAATCTGTATAAGTTGAAAAAGCCAATAATACTCCTATAGCTATATACAATACCGCTTTAACATCTCCTTTTTTCTCTGTAGATTCGCTACCTTTCTTTTTAGTATTTCTTTTTTTACTCCCTGTTCCCATCAAATCACCTCTATATTAAAAACATCATTTTTAGCAAACTTATTATATTATAGCTTATAAATATTTTAAACACATTTCAAATAAAAAAGAAACTCCTTAATTGGAATTTCTTTTTCATTTTATTTTATTTATCTTTCTCTTGATTATTTCTTATAAGCTCATCTAATTTATCTAGAGCATCTTTTATTCCACCAACATTATCTATTAATCCACATTCTACTGCCTGCTCTCCAATCAAAATAGTTCCCATATCATTTAATAGCTCATCTGATTTTAACATCATTCTTTCTAGCTCATCTTTATCTATTTTAGATGTTCTTACAATAAAGTTATTTATACGTTCTTGCATTTTCTTAAAATAATGGAATGTTTGTGATACCCCAATTACAAATCCATTCATTCTAACAGGGTGAACTATCATAGTTGCTGATGGAGTAATAAATGAGTAATCTGCAGAAGTTGCTAAAGGAACTCCTATAGAATGCCCACCACCAATTACGATAGAAACCGTTGGTTTTGATAAAGAACATATCATCTCAGCAATAGCTAAACCAGCTTCAACATCTCCACCTACTGTATTTAATACAATTAATATTCCTTTCACTTTATCATTTTGCTCCATAGAAATTAATTGTGGTATTATATGTTCATATTTTGTAGCTTTAGTTTGTGGTGGTAAAACTACGTGCCCTTCAATTTGCCCAATTATCGGCAAAATTTGAATACTTTGATCAGGTCCTGACATATTACTAGTTCCAAATTCCTTTATTTCAGAAATCTTTGCTTGTTCCTTTTTTAACTTTTCACCTTCATTATCCTCTGTCTTTTCTTCTTCATTTATATTTTCACATTTTAATTGTTGATAAATATTTTTTTTATAACTTTCTTCATTCATATTATTTTCCTCCATATATAATATTGAAATTTAATATACATTATCCTCTAACATCTAAAACAACTGCATAAAGTATTTTCCCATTTTTATATATACCTTCAACTCCAACTACTATTTTTCTATCTAATTGAGGAACTTTTATAGTACCTCTTTTCATTTCCAATTCTTTAATTTCATCATCCCAAATATAAGCTCTAACTTTAATAGGTTTCTCACTAAATTCAAAATTTATTACTTCTCCAGCTCTAACTTTCAAAGAAGGTTTTTTCAAAAGTACTTTATAATCATCAAAATTAGTTTTATCAAGTTCAGTTTCAGCATTATCATCTTCTATAACAAAGTGATATGAACATAAATATTTAACTGAATGTTTCCCCCTCAATCTTACTATTAATGATGGAATATATTCATTTTCTTTACTCTTTTTAGCCTCACTTTTTTTCTTTTCATTTTCATCACTCTTTTCTACATTTTCAGTTTCCCCCAATTCCTCTCTTTTTTCCTGTTCTTTCTTTCTAATTTCTTCTAATCTTTGTTGGTCTATTTGCCTCCTTTCCTCTTTTAATTCATTTTTTAACTCTTCTAAAGTTTTATATGGCTCATTCCTTATATCTTCATTCTGCTCTGTACTTTCACTTGGTTCAGCATATGCCATATTACAATTTAAAGTTATTAGTATAATTAATATTAAGTTAAATAGAAATATATTTTTTCGCATCTAACAACACCTCTAGAGTTTCTTTCTAAAATAGTTTCCCCATAATTTTATAAATAAATTTATGATTAATAAAAAAGTGCACCAAAAATTTGATACACTTTTTGGTACACTGAGCTATAAATTACCAGCAACCGCCACCAAAGAATAATAATAAAATTATCCACCAAGCCCAGCCACCGCCGCAATTTCCAAAGCCGCCGCAATTGCCGAAGCCTCCACAGTTACCAAAACCTCCACAATTACCAAAACCTCCACAGCCACCGCAATTATTAAAACCTCCACAACCACAATTATTAAAATTGCAAGGATTACAACAAGTACAGCAACAATTGTTTCGACAGCAATTGTTTCTTCTACAACACTTCTTTGACATGTTTCCCATCTCCTATCATTGGTACTTTAATATATAGTATTCAATTTTACTTTTTTATGTTCACTAATCTAAAATATAATTCTTTATAATTAGACATCATTTATTTTTTTTGTTATTATAATCATATATGGTAATCTAAGGAGTGATACATGTATGAATACTAATAGAAATAGACTTATAGCACCTAGAAATGTTGTAAACACAAAAATGTTATATTCATTTTATATATTAAAAGAATTATCAAAAGGAGAAGTTATATTCGGTAATAAAGTATTAGAAGCATTTAAAAATGTGTTTCAAAGTTCAAATTTACCTTTTCCAGTATCATCAAGTACAATTTATGAAACTTTATATGATCTTGAAAGTAAGGGCTATGTAATAAGCAAATGGACTGGCGATGATTTTTTAAATAAACGAAGTAAAAAAATCTATTCTATTACTGATGATGGTGTTTATTATTATAAACATCATATAGCAGATTACATAGATAACTTAAAAAAGACTAAAAACACTTTAGATTTGATGATTGAAATGTTAAAATAAATCAAAAGATGATGAGGAATATACATCATCTTTTACTTTATTCATGTTCTATATTACAAATTTCATCTAAAGATTCAAGAATATGTCTATAACCATCTTTCATTAAACAATCGCTATATAATTCTTTATAACTAATATCATCAATATTTTTAGATAAAGCCTTAAGATAATTATCACCATAAATCTTTTTGAGTACATTCTTATAGGAATTTCTTAACTCAATATTATCTGACAAATCACTTCTCCAATAGAATTCTATCATTTTAGACGATTCTTCTAAAACACCATACAGTTGATATATATAGCTTAATTCTTTTAAAGAATACTCATCACATAAAGATGCAACTATTTTATGATAATCTTTATAAATAGGTATAGAACTATAAAATCTATACTTTTCCTCCTTCTGCAAATATCTTATACTTTGATAAATTGCATTGCAAAAATCTAATCTAATAATATTTGCATTAGTATATTTTTCTTGACATTTACATTGTTGTTGATAAATTAAATTTTCTTTTTGTATTCTTTTTTGCTCATTCAATGAAAACTTACTTATAAACCAGCTACAAATGGCTCCAATTACCGAACCTAATATTAATCCTCCAGCTGATATTAAGGCAGTAATAAGTGCAATAGGCAAAAAACTCACTCCTTGCTTATAGTATTAGTATTAGTATTATCATTATTACATAAAATATAATTTTAATATTTTATATCTACTTTTTTAATTTTTGCATAATATATTTATTAATAATAATTTTATAGGAGATACAATATTGTCATTTACAGTGAATAATTATATTAAATCCTCATATATAAAAAGGATTTCCTTAGAAAAATGTATTAAAAATAATAATAAATTAATACTTTACTTTTTACCTAAAGATTATGAAAACTTAAACTTTTCAATGATAATTATTAAAAACATTAAAAATAGAGAAGAGTTTACTTGTCCATTTACAAAAGAACTCCCAAATACAATAACACTTGATTTAAGCTCTCTTTGTTCTTACTTTACAGATTACGAAGGCTCTATTTTTATAAATACTGAAAATAGAATAAATAATACGATATTAATTCCTATACTACCTGAAAAAAATATAATAAACTTCGAAAATACTTTAAATAGTACAAGTTTTAAATGGTTTATAAGAATTTTAGATAATGGTGAACTACGTCTATCTGGTGTAGTTAATAAAAAACACTAGGGTAACTCCCTAGCGTTTTTATTAACTCTACTTTGTATTCCATTGGTTCAACGTTAACTTTAATTCATATAATTCATCTTTTAATTTACTAATAATATTATTTGCTTCCATTAATTCTCTATGACTTTTTTCCTGAGACTCTTTTAATACTCTATTTTTTTCATTATTAAGTTTTGCTATTTCATTAGCTTTTTCAAGTAAAATCTCTTGTATTTTATTATTCAACTCATTGCTATATACTTTATATTCATTCTTTTCTTTTCTCAAATCTGAAATTTCAACAATATATCTTTCATTTTCACTCTTTAGATATTCAAATCTCTGAAACTCTATTTTATTCTTAGTTAACTGCTCTTCTAATAATTTTATTTTTTTTCTTAATTCACTATTTTCTTCCTTAATAGCTTTATCCTCTTTAGATATATCAGAAAGTGATACTATATTTAATTGTAAGTTTTTAATAATTTTAGACTTTTCATTCAACTCTTTTTCAACAGTAGTTAAAGCTAAGTTAACTCTAGTAAAACTTTCTTTAGTTTCTTCTAATTCCCTAACTTTATTTTTAACTTCTATTTCATTTTCTTTTATTTTTTTACTTAAAGAACCATTTTCCTCTTGTAATAAAGCTATAACTCTATCTTTTTTCTTTATTTCCCCCTTCATTTTTTCCATACATTTATCTTCTATATATATAGCCATCTCTAAAGAGTTAACAAAGCATCCTTTTATAGAATCCATAAGAAAATTAAACCTGTCAATTTCTCCTTTTCTATCTGAAAATTTATCGTTACTTTCAAGCTTAAAAACCTCATATTGATTTAACAACGCTACTACCATACTTTCCGCATCATCAAAGCTTGCTTGAAGTGAATTTAATCTTTCTTTTGTAGTTTTTTTTAGCTTTAATCCCTTAGTTTCAAGCTTATCTTTTTCTTCTTGAGGTAAATCAAAAGAATCCACTTTGTTTTCTAAAGGTTTTTCACCGCCATTTTTAGTTATTATTTCTTGATTTTCATTTATTGTATCATTATTTTTCATACTCCAAAACCTCTTCCATTCTAACTTAGTTAACTTAAGTTAACTAAGTTAATTTTAGTTAACTTTATAACATAATTATAACATATAAAAAGTTCAAATTCTATAAAAAAATAATATTACACAACGCAAAAACTGCGCACATTCCCGAATCTGCGCAGTTTTTTATAAAACTCTTGATTTTAAGCCATTTTACTGATATCATAAATGTACAAAAATACAAAACACGCAGTTTTAAAATATAAAATACGCAGTTTTTATTTAGGTAAAAATCGATTTATACACGAAAGGAAATTTTAAATGAATTTAAATGATGAAATGATAGATATGATGAAATTCTACGAATTTTATAAGCAAATGAAAGCATATAAAAAAAATAATGAGTTTACTGAAAAAACTCAAGAAAATCTCATCAAAACAGAGGGAGCAATTTTAAATGATAAAAAATCATATAAAATTGAGGAAAATATAAAAGAAGAGGGTAAAAAAAAGAATTATAAAGCAACAAGACCATTAGAGGTTGAAGAATATGAAATTATAATCAAGCTATGCAAAGAAGGTTTTACTTATTTAGATAAAAACACAGGGAGAGAAAAAAAGTTTAGACCAAATCCATCTTTAGCATTTGCATTAGCACTTCAGGCAACATTGGGATTTAGAGCTTCAGATATAGTTAATTTGAAGGTTTCAGATTTTAATAGAAGTAAATTTGCTATTAAGGAAATAAAAACAGGCAAATGGCAAAATAGAGATTTAAATGATGCAATGTATAATAAATTATTGGAATATGCAGTTAATAATAATTTGGATAAAGATGATTTCATTTATCCTAATAAAATAAGAAATATGCAGCAACAATTAAAAATAATTACTGACTATTTAGGTTATAAAAATATTGGTACTCATTCATTTAGAAAGCTTTTTGCTCATACACTATATGAAGAATCAGGACATGATATAGAATTAGTTAGACATGTATTAAATCACTCCGACATAAAAACAACTATGAGATATTTAGGTGTAAGTATGAAAAAGTTAAAAGAAATGAGTAATAAAATAGATTTCTCTTATGCCCTATAAAACAAAGGGGGCAAATTTATAATTATAGGACAATGGTAGGTAGATTTGTTTTTTCCACAAATCTACCTACTCTCTTCCATTAACCGCTAATTAATTTTCTTGACATTTAGTATCTTTTATTACTTTAGACATAGAAAAAGCTAAATCATTTCCTTTTATATTGTCTCTAATAAATAAAAAGTTCTTTCTATCAGTATTTATTTCTATTAGTTCTTCATTTTTATCAGATCTTACCGAGAACTCTTTTAAATCATCCAACAATATCTTTTCAACATTTCTTGTTTCTTCAGAATATCCAATACTTGCATGTCCTTTATATTCTAAATAAAGAATATCTTTAGTTAATATTAAGTACACTGTATCTGCAACATCTCCCCCTGCAGCAGTCAAAAGATTACCTACAAAATTAGTAACAACATCTTTTTTAGTTGCTATTTTTTTAACTATTATTTTCATTAAAATATCTTCATCTTTTAAATTTAATTTAAACATATAACCACCCCTAAAACGTATTTAAATATTACCTTTTCTTAATATTTCCCTTGCCCTATATATAGAATCTTTAGAGTTATACCAAGGTTCATCACTATATCTATAATCAAATTTATTAATAAACCACTCTAAATCATTTTCTAGTTCTTTACAATACTTCATTTGAACATTTGTTATTTCCTCTTTAAATATTTGAAATTCTTTTTTACTAAACTTATTCTTAGCTTCATTGATAAGAAGTCTATTATGCTTAAAACAAAAATATTCTTGCTTTCTAAAGTTTTCTCTAAAAGACTCTTTATTTTTCCATAAATCTAATGTAATAGAAATATCACTATTGACAGCCTTAATATTTACTTTTTCACAAACAAAACACTTCTTATCATGTGACTTCTTCATAAAAAACTTCGAAGTTTTATTTTCAACTTGACTATTTTCCATTTTTCTAATTTCTAATGCAATAAGCTTCTTTAACATTATTGCCATACCTAATTTATCTCTCACATCCTCCATTTTGCTCATATGATAATCACAAAATGTATACTCATCACCGAATTTAGGAAAAAAATCTAAATCCATAACTAAATCTGTAGATATAGAGTTTAATATTTGATTTTCAAATTCCTCTATAGATCTACATAGTGCACACTTTTCTTTTTTCTCAAAGCTTTCATAAATTCTAATATGTTCAACACTAAGCCTCTCCACTTCCTCATTTCCCATAATACCCTCCACCTTATAATTCTTTTTTATTTCTATTTTAATTATATCACATAAATAAACTTTGTTCCTTTTTACAATTATAAACAAAACTGGATTATATCTAAGTTTATAAGATATAATCCAGTTATATCAATTCTAAAAAATAGGTTGATTAATAAGATTTCCTGAAACATATCTTTCGATAATATTATTAGAGTTTCCTATATATAAGAACTTTTGCAATCTCTCTTCTATCGAAAGATTATTTTCAATAATTAAGTCACTATCATCTATGATTAATGCATCGAACTCATAACCCTCTTCAAAGCTACCAACCTTACCAAAGAATTTTCCTCCACCTTTAGTTGCTAAATAAAATAACTCTGCTGTTGTAAGTTTTTCTTCAACTTTATTACTATTAAGCCAGCTTAAATTTGATACTTGAGCTGAAGAAGTTATAACTTCGGCTATTGATAAAGTATGTCCACCTGATATATCTGAAGCCAATCCAACATTAACTTAATAAATTTGCTTTATCATATACTTCAGTATAATTTCTACATTCAGGATGTAGCTTTTTAACTAATTCTATTTCACCTGAATTTTCGCAAAGGTGAGATTGTATTGGTATATCATATTTTTCTGCTATTTCCCCTAAACTTTTTAGTAATTCAAAACTACAGGTTGGAACAAATCTTGGAGTTATTATTGGTTTTACTAATTTATATTTATCCTTATACTCTTTTATTAATTCCATAGTTTCTGAAATTGATTTATTAGTATCCCCTATTAATATCCCTGCAGATTCTATATCCATATTAACTTTTCCAATATAAGCTCCTAGTCCAGACTTATTAAATAAATCTAAATTTACTTGCTGCACTCATTGCAATAGAATGTCCATGAGAAGCATAAGCTCCATTATTAACTATGTTTTTCATATAAATCCCTAATAATTTACCTTCTCTTGAAACTGCACTTTTAATATTAAACTTCATAGCATGTCTAGTCCTTGTATTAATAAATACTTCTTCTCTGCTTAAGGAAAATCTAACTGGTCTTCCATTAACCGCTAAAGTCATAGCAGCTGTTAATGGTTCTATTATCACATCTTGTTTATTTCCAAAACCACCACCAATATATGGCTTAATAACTCTAATACGTCCCCATGGTATATTTAACGCCTGCCCTACTATTCTTCTAACTATATGAGGTATTTGAGTTGATGTAACTATAACTATTCTATTATCACTATCAACATAAGAATATGCTGTTTGATTTTCAAGTTGACAATGTTGAACTATGCTAGTTTCATATTCGCCTTCAAATATGAAATCTGCATTTTTAAATTCACTTTCAATATCTCCTATATTTATAACAGAAGAGGCAATTATATTATTCTTTCTGTCTTCATGAATTTTAGGAGCATACTCTTTAGATGATTCTTCTGCATCAAATACAGATGGTAAAACTTCATAATCAACCTTTATTAATTTTAATGCCTTTTCAGCTATTATTTCATCTTTAGCTACTACTGCTGCAATTGCATCTCCAACTAGTCTTGCTTTATCTGTCAATATTAACCTATCCTCTACATCCCTATGACTAGGATTTTATATTCTTCTTATCTATAAAAAAAATGAAAGTATTTCTTATTTACCAAGGTCTGGCACTTATAAAAATACTTTCATTTATCTTATTTTACTTATATTGTCCTTTTAATAACTCTATTTCATTTTTATATCCATCTAATTCATTAGGAGTTTCTAAGAAAAATGGTAAATGTCTAAGCTTTGGATGATTAATTATTCTACTTATTCCTTCAAGACCTAAACTTCCTTCACCAATTTTTTCATGTCTATCCTTATGACTCTTAAAAGGATTTTTACTATCATTTAAATGTATAGCCTTTAATCTATCTAATCCTATTATTCTATCAAACTCTTCTAAAACATTATCTAAATCATTTACTATATCATATCCAGCATCATAAACATGACATGTATCCAAACATACACCTAAATGATCCTTTAACTCTACTCTTTCAATAATTTGTGCTATTTCTTCAAAGCTTCTTCCTATTTCTGTACCTTTCCCAGCCATTGTTTCAAGTAAAACAGTAGTTGTTTGCTCAGGTTTTAATACTGTATTTAACATTTCTACAATATAATCTATTCCAACCTCAACACCTTGTTTAACATGACTACCTGGATGAAAATTATATAAGTTATTAGGTAAGTATTCCATTCTAACTAAATCATCTGCCATCATTTCAGTAGCAAATTTCCTTGTATTTTCATCTGCAGAGCATCCATTTAAAGTATATGGAGCATGTGCTAATATTTTTGCAAAATTATTTTCTTTCATTATTTCTAAAAGACCGTTAATATCTTTTTCATCTATATCTTTAGCTTTTCCACCTCTAGGATTACGAGTAAAAAATTGAAAAGTATTAGCTCCAATAGATAAAGCTTCCTTTCCCATATTTTTAAATCCTTTTGTAGTAGATAGGTGACATCCTATGTTTAACATCTGCAAACCTCCAATATTATATATTTATACTAAATGAAATTTTATATCTTTAATTTAGTAAATTAAGCTTACAGCTACTAATTTATATGAGTAGCATATTTCCGTAATCTAACTATACTACAATATCGGAATGCTATCAATAGATAATAATTATTATTAAATAATTTATTCCTCTTTAACTTCTTCATTTATTATTGTTATAATAAATTCTTCTATTGAATTATATCCATAATCATAAGCTAAATTCCTTAGCATGTATTTTTCATCTTCATCTATTTCTAATAATATTTCTGTTTTATATTGATCATATATTTTTTCTTTTATTCTTTTTTCAATTTTATTTTTCTCTTTAATATCATAATAAAATCCGTAAATTATTATAAAGCTATAAAAAACAATAAATAACTTATGTAATATACTAACATTTATAAAGTCCATATTTCTTATTCCTCATAATTTTCAATCCAAGGATTATATATACATATCTGTTTTATATATTCAGTTATGCTTTTATTATCTTTTATAGCTTTATCTCTTATCTTTATCTCATCATTTCTTGATAATTTTAAAATTATAGTCTCTTTTCTATTCCCCACAAATATCCACCCCTTTAATGAGATTCTAATTTTATAATTTAATATAATATATTTTATTATGTATACTAATAAAATATTACACAAATAATTTGATGTATTATATCATAGTAAATAATGATATAATACATCAAGTTGTAATTATATTTAATTATAATAATCTCAATTCCCTTAGAAGTTCACAATACTGTTTTTCATATTCTAATTTTTTATCATCATTACATTCAATTGAAATTAGTGAAATAACTTCTGAAAGCCTATTTTGTAAAACTATCTTTTTTTCATGATTGCTTCTTTCTTCTTTGCTACTTTTAGGTTCTTCAATCCTCTTGATCCATTGATCATACTCATAAGGATAGTATTTTAATGTGTTATCTTCAAAACATAATATTTCATTACATACATTAGCAATAAATCTTCTATCATGAGATACAATAATCATAGTCTTATTGCTATTTTTTAAAGCTTCTTCTAATGCTTCCATTGACTGAATATCAAGATAATTAGTAGGCTCATCTAAAATCAACAAATTATTATCACTTAAAAGTATCTTACAAAGAGCTACTCTTACTTTTTCTCCTCCGCTTAAAACAGAAACTCTCTTATATACATCACTTTCTCTAAATAGAAATCTACTCAAAACTATCCTTATAAAAGTTTCATTTTCAGAACTACTTTCTAAAATATTATCTAAAATACTTTTATCTTCATTTAAAATCATTAAATCTTGTTGAAAATATCCTATCTTAACTCTATTAGCTATCTTTATACTTTCATTCTTATCTATTATTGATTTTAATAAAGTAGTTTTTCCACACCCATTTTCTCCAATTAAAGCTACTCTTATATTTTTCTTAAGCTTAAAACTAGCATTTTTTAAAATTATCTTATTATTGAATGAAATATTAATATCTTTTATTTCAATAGGATAATTTGAATAAAATTCATTTCCTTCTGAAATATCAATTTTTATAACTGCTTTTTCTTTAGGTTTTTCTTTTTCTTCCAATTTTTCAATTCTTGTTTTTATAGCTTTTATTGAGTTATCCATATTCTTTTTAGCACTCTGATTTCCCATTTTATGAAGCCTAGCTTCAGAGTTACCAAATCTCTTAGGTGTCTTTTTCATTCCCTCCCTCAAAGATGTTTTTTTTACTATAGCTTCCTCTAATCTTCTTTTCTGCTTTATATATTGATTATATTCAAAATTTTCTCTATCAACCCTCTCTTCTTTTTGTTTAATATAACTACTATAATTACCATTAAATATAGTAACTTTAGATTTATCTATCTCAATTATTTTATTACAAATATTATCTAAAAAACCTCTATCATGAGAAACTAATAATATTGCTCCATTAAATCTTATAAATTTCTCTTCTATATATTTAATAGATTGAACATCAAGATTAGAGGTTGGCTCATCAGCAATAATAATTCTACTACTATTATTTAATGCCTTTGCAACTCTAGCTTTAACCTTTTCTCCACCACTAAAAAAACTCTTATATTCATTTGGTAAATTTAATTCTTTTGATATTTTACTCTCTTCAATATGAACCTCTTCATCTAATTGATTAATATATGAATAATTAGCATCTAGAAAAACATTACCTTTATCATAACTTTCTTTACCACAAATTATATTTAACAATGTAGTTTTTCCAGAACCATTTATCCCCACAAGTCCTATTTTATCTCCATCAGATATTTCTAATTTATCAATATCTAAAATTAATCTATCTCCATAATACTTTTTTAATTTATTTATTTTAATTAATTGCATAAAAAATCCCTCCTGTTACTAGAGAGATAATTACGAACCAAAACTATATTTTCATTATTAAAATCGATTTTTAATCCATCATTAATAAACCTATAATAATATAGACTTATTTTATTTAATAATTCAGTTAAGTTATAGTATCACTTAGTAATCACTCTCTAAAACTTACACAACACAAATAAACCTTTTTAAGGTTAAATTTTTTATTTGGTTGTTTTAATTTTTAAAGATGATTACATTCTCATTTCTACTATACCTTTCCCTTTCTTAAAATTTATTACATTTTTTATTATATTATTTTTTTATACTAATGTACATATTTTTTTATAAATTTCTATTCTTCTTTATAACATATAATAGGAGTTCCTGGCTCTATATTTTCATATATCTTTTTAGCCAAATATTCAGGTGCATTTACACATCCATGACTTCCATCAGACTTATAAATACTTCCTCCAAAAGACCCTCTCCAACTTGCATCATGTATCCCAATATTACAGTTAAATGGCATCCAATACTTAACATTTGAGCTATATCCAGCACCTTTTAATGTTGCGTCTTTCTGTTTATAATTTAATATATAAGTACCTTGTGGTGTTGCATTCCCCATACTTACATTTCCTGTTACAACATCTCCTTGTGCAATTAATTCTCCATTTTTATAAAACCATAAATATTGATTAGTCAAATTTATTTCTATATAAGTTTTACCAATATCATTTTCTCTAGTTCCCCATGCTTTTTGTATATATATTGGTTGCTTTTTTATAGTTTCACCAGTTTTTATATTCTTAATTAATTCATCAAACTCTTTACTTTTATCAATTTTCCATCCATAATTTCCACCTACTACCTCTACAGTTTTTCCAGTAGTAGTTTTAAAATTACGCGTCTTTCCATAAGTATCATATTTTACACTTAAATCATTTAAATATTCTTTAATCTTATTTTCATTAAGTATGACATTCATAAATTGATCTACCTCTAGCCACTCATTAATAATACTTCCATCTAAAATCTCTACTTCATTATCAAAATTATAATATACTCTAGTAGATACAAATGTATTTAATTGCTTTTGAGCTTCTATAACCTGTTCACTTTTTGATGTAAAGTCTGGATTTTCATAAGCATTTATTTCTTCTAAATTAATAAATTCTCTTCCTATTAAAACAGAATTTAATATATAAGCATGTAAATAATCTTTATTAACTTTATTTCCATACACTTCTTTGATTATATCATATTCCATACCATTATAATAAAAGCAAGCATCTAAAGGTTCAATAATATTTGCTTTATTAAAACAGGATAATTTATTGAATTCCTCATCAAGCAAACTTTTTTCATATGTATAAACATTATTTATATTATATACATTTTGAGTAAATAAAAACTTAGGCCATAAAAATCCATTTTGTTTTTTCTTTAACTCACCTATTTTATCGCTTCCTTTATATTCAAAATTAATTTTATCTCCTTCAATATATTCTACTACATCATTCCTTTCCCTAATTTCCAAAACGTAATTATAAGATTCATTTACTAATTCAGTATTAGCTTCTTCTATTGTTTTAAAAGATACATTTACACCATTTATATATGTACCTATAAAAAAGTGATTTTTAAAATAAATAGAAATTAGAAAATATATTATTAGTAAAGTAAAAATAGTACTAATTATAATAAATGTTATACTGCTTTTTTTATTTTCAATCAAACTAGCTATTCCCCCCTATTATTATTCATTAAAATACTTGTACACTCTATTTTATGTAATTATTTTATCTTTTAAGACAAAAAAATAATAATGAAATAGATATACTCTTTCATTATTATTTTAAGGAAATATTTTATACTATATTTTCTTTTTATTAAGTGTTTTATGATATTTATTAAATTAGCTTATCATCTTTTAGTAAATTAAATAATGTTGGATTAAAATTAAATGTTTCAATTAAATTATTAACTTCTTTAAGAGATTTTTCTCTTTTTTCCTTTGATACATTTGATTTTGAAGCTCTAATTAAAATATTTTTTGGAGAATGTGAAATATCTATAAACTCTAATAATTGAGTCTTATATCCTGCACATTCTAATAAGTTCGCTCTTACACTATCAGTCATTAAAGCAGCTATTCTTTCTTGAACTATACCATACTTAGTTAATATTGATAATTCATCCGCTTTCATTTGAGAGTTAAATTCATGTTGACAACATGGTACTGAAAAAATCATTTTACTATTCCATTTAATAGCATTATATAATGCATAATCTGTTGCAGTATCACAAGCATGTAATGTTATTACCATATCAACCTTATTGTTATACTTAAATCCATTAATATCACCTAATTCAAAGTGAAGATTATCATATTTATATCTTTGTGCTATTTCATTACATTTTTTAATTACATCTTCTTTTAAATCTAAGCCAATCATTTTTACATTTATATTTTTTATTTTTACAAAATAATAATATAAAACAAATGTTAAATATGACTTACCACATCCAAAATCTAATATAGTTAACTCTTTATAATCATTTTTCTTTATTTCATCATCAATTATTTCAATAAATCTATTTATCTGCTTATATTTATCATATTTAGAGTTAATAACTTTACCTTCTTTAGTAAATACCCCTAAATCTATAAGTGGTTCAATAATCATACCTTCCTTTAATATATAATTTTTTTCTTTATTATGACCTTTTTTAATAACTTTAGAATTATCACTTTTCTTCTTTCCTAAAAATACTTTTCCTTTTTTAGATATTTTCATATCATATGTATAATTATCTGACCATGCTGAAAGTTGCTTATAAGCTCCATTTAAACATTCATATACTTTTTCATTAACACTTTCTATATCTATATTTTCATGAAAAACTTGCTTATCTGTAAATTTTTCTATTTGATAAAATCTACCTTTATTTGCTTCCTTCAAATTAACTGATATTTTATTGTATTTAATTTCCTTATTAACCTTATTACTTATAACAACCTTTATTATGTTATCCTTAAATATTTCGTCTAATGCTTTTTTTAACTCTTCCATTTACATCCACCTTGTTTATGAATAATATAATCTAATTTTAATTTATATAATATCATTTTTTCATTATTAATGATATACATTAAATTGAATTATTAAATAATAAATAACTAGTATTAGCCTTATTTTATATTTAGCCCTAATAATCTACTTAAATCCAAAGCTTGCATTGTTGTTACTGTCGCTCCATATATATTAGGAATATCTACATCAATACCTGTAATATCACAAGTAGTCAAATCTATTTTCCCTAAAAATGTTTTATTAAAAAATCCGTTAGTTAAATTACAATTTTCAAATATCGTTTTTTCTAATTTAACACCTTGTAATACAGCTTCAATCATATTACATTCTACAAAGTTTGCACTATTTATTTTGCCAAAAGAAAAATTAGAATATTTTCCTAATATATTTTCAAATAAAACATTCTTCAAGTTGCATTCATCAAATCTTGCTCCAATTAATTTACAGTTTATAAATTGAGTCCTATGTATGCTACCACCAATAAATGATACATTAGATAAATCACAATTTTTAAATATTGTATCTATTAAATCAACTCTTTCAAAACTGCAGTTAATGAAAGTTACATTATTAAATACACATGAATCTATAGTAATACCTATATCATTCTTACTTTCTATATCAATATTTTCTATAAGCTTATTCTGTATTTTTTCACTATATATAAGTTCATCTCTTATATCTATAACATTTTCCATATCATCAATAAATTTAGGACTTTGTATTTTTATTAACTTTGGCATTAAAATTTCTCCTCACTTTTACATCAGATTATTATTCACACACCAGCTATTATTTAATATTCCCAATGTTGTGCTCTACTAACTGCCTTTTTCCATCCATTATATAAAGTTTCTCTACTTTTAGAATCCATTTTTGATTCATATTTCTCTCCAACATACCATCTCTTAGATATATCTTCAATACCATTAAAATATCCTACTGCTAACCCTGCCAAATATGCTGCCCCTAGTGCTGTAGTTTCTGTTATTATAGGTTTACATACTTCAATATTAGTTATATCAGATTGAAATTGCATTAATAATTTATTTTTACTTGCTCCTCCATCAACCTTTAAAGTGTTTATTTTACAGCCTGAATCTTCTTCCATAGCATTTATTAAATCTCTCACTTGATAAGCAATAGATTCAAGAGCTGCTCTAATTATATGATTTTTATTCGAACCTCTAGTTAATCCAAATATGGATCCTCTTGCATACATATCCCAATAAGGTGCCCCAAGTCCAACAAATGCTGGGACTACATAAACTCCACCATTATTTTTTACTTTTTTAGCAAAGTATTCAGAATCTTGAGCATCAGTTAACATTCCCATCTCATCTCTAAGCCATTGAATTATTGCTCCCCCCATAAAAACAGAACCCTCTAAAGCATAATTCACCTTACCATTTAATCCTATTGCTATAGTTGTCAAAAGTCCATTTTTACTTTCAACTAACTCATCTCCAGTATTCATTAATAAGAAACATCCTGTTCCATATGTATTTTTAGCATCACCTTTATTAAAAGCTGCTTGACCAAAAAGAGCTGCTTGCTGATCTCCTG
The DNA here is from genome assembly GCA_900547475.1 of uncultured Clostridium sp. GTDB lineage: Bacteria > Bacillota > Clostridia > Clostridiales > Clostridiaceae > Clostridium. Next base: position 191,873 of record URGW01000001.1, read on the forward strand.
CTATCCCAGCTATTGGCACCTTAATATTATCTTTTCCACCTAAATTTACATATCCATATATTTCAGAAGAACTTTTTACTTCCGGCAACATAGATATTGGAATATTAAGCTTTTCTAATATTTTTTTATCCCATTTTAACTCTTTAATATTAAAAAGCATAGTTCTTGAGGCATTAGTATAATCGGTTACATGAACTCTGCCATTTGTAAGCTTCCAAAGTAACCATGTATCAACTGTCCCAAAAAGCAAATCTCCTTTATCAGCTTTTTCTCTTGCATCTTCTACATTATCTAATATCCATTTAACCTTCGTTGCCGAAAAATATGCATCTATTAATAATCCTGTATTTTCTTTAATATACTTATCAAATCCATCACTCTTTAATTTTTCACAAATATCTGCAGTTCTTCTACATTGCCAAACTATAGCATTATATATAGGTTCACCGCTTTGTTTGTCCCATACTATTACAGTTTCTCTTTGATTAGTTATACCTATTGCAGATATTTGTTCGGGTTGAATATTAGATTTAGCTAAAACCTCTTGTAATACACCATATTGAGATGCCCATATATCCATAGGATCATGCTCAACCCATCCTTCTTTAGGATATATCTGTTTAAATTCTTTTTGTTCTATTCCATATATATTTTGCTCCTTATCAAATATTATAGCTCTTGAGCTTGTAGTGCCCTGATCTAAAGCTAAAATATACTTATCCATCCCCTTACCTCCTAATTAAATACTAATACTGATAATAATAGCATATTTTAATGCTATTATAAAGATTTTATCATTGTTATTTTATAATAGTAAAAGGCTATATTGCTTTATTTTATATAACTAAATATTTTTAAAACAAAGTAATATAGCCTTTAAGATTTTATTTTTTTAAGTTATCTAAATTTATATCTAATATATTAATTCCAAACTCAAAACATCCATTTATAGTCTTTAATGTGCTAATATCTAACTTATCTAATTTAATCCCATATGTGTCAGTACAATAAGCTTTTATAATCTTTTCAATATCTATTGTTAACACTTTATTCTTTAAATTCATTCCTTCTATATCATTTATAGACTTAGTCAAAAGCGCTATGGAACCCTTAACTAACGGATTAGAAGAACTTTTCCCAGAAATTTTAAAGTTATCAATATCAATATAAATTATATTATTCTTAAAACTAGATATTGTCATTGATGTATCAAAATCAATACTTAATCCCACTAATTTATAAATTCCACTTGCATTAATCCTATTTCCAAGATCTAACTTTTTAATTATTGTTTTATCCTGTAAAGATATTAAATTTAATATATCATCTTTGGATAAATTTAATACTAAATTTTTTAATTTCATTACTTCATTCCTTTAATATTAAAGTTTTATTCATAAAATTATATTCTTTAGTTAAAATTTAATACCTATATTTTTACACATCTTTGTAAAATAAAAATAGAATAAATATATAACTTCATAAACAAAAGGGGATGATAAATTGGAAAACTTTAAAGAGTTAACTCTAAGAGATAAAGATTTATTCAATAATTATTTAAAAGATTTTAACAATACATCTTATGAATACTCCTTTACCTCTTTATATTTATGGAGGGATTTATGTAAAACTAAATACTCTATAATAAATAATTGCTTAATAATAAAAAAGGAAACTAATTATGGATCATTTTTTATGATGCCAATAGGTTATAATAAAGCAACACTTCAAGAGTTAATTCTTAAATTAAAAAAACTACCTACTAATGATAGTATTTACTTGTTAGGTGATATAGAAGATAACTTTATTTATGATTTAAAAACACTAACTAATTTCCATTTTAAAATCATTGAAAATAGAGATACTTTCGAATATATCTATTTAACAAACGACTTATTAAACTTAGAAGGTAAAAAATATCATCAAAAGAAAAATCATTATAATTCTTTTATAAATTCATATGACTACACAGTTACTTCTATTGATAGTGAAGAAAAAATAAATGACTGCTTAAAATTATTATCAAATTGGCACTCAAAAAGAACTTCTCTTTGTGAAGAACTTCAGATAGAAACTAAAGAAATAGCTAACTTGCTTTATAACCTTAATTATCTAAATTTATATTCTATTTGTGTTTATGTGAAAAATTCTTTAGTTGGTTTTTCAATTGGAGAAATTTTAAATGATATTGCCATAATTCATGTAGAAAGATGTAACATTGATTATAAAGGAATCTATGCATTTATAAATAGAGAATTTATAAGAAGAGATTTTTCAAAAACAAAGTATATAAATAGACAAGAAGATTGTGGGTGTGAAGGTTTAAGAAAATCTAAACTTTCATATAAACCATTATATTTACTAAAAAAATCATTAATAATAATTTAAAAGAAGCTGAGGGTATCAGCTTCTTTTAAATATATTTATTATCTTAAAACAGCACCTAATTTATGCTCTAATGCTTTAAGAATCTTATCATGAACTTTAGATATATCTTTATCTTCTAAAGTTTTCTTTTCATCTCTATATGCAATTGCATAAGCTATAGATTTCTTTCCTTCTGGTATTTGAGCCCCTTTATATATATCAAATAATTGAACCTTTTCTACTAAATTTCCACCAGCTTTTCTTATTGTTTCTTCTATTTCAGCAACTAATATAGAATCATCACAAAGTAATGCTATATCTCTAGTTACAGCTGGGAACTTTGGTAATGGTTTATAAGTTTTCACTGTAGTTGAAGCTTCAAATAAAGCATCTAAGTCTAATTCAGCTACATAACAATCTACGCCTATGCCATAATTTTCTGTTACATCTGGATGAACTTCTCCAAATACACCAACTTTCTTATTTCTTACCATAAGAGCAGCTGTTTTTCCTGGATGATAGCTTGGATTTTCGCTTTCTCTAACATATTTAGCTTTAACTATTCCTAATCCATCAATTACATTTTCAACTATTCCTTTAAGATCTAAATAATCACAATCACCATAAATACCTATAGTTAAAACATTCTTTTCTGTAGGTAATTGTTTTTCATCTTCATTTGGTAAGTATACTCTACCAACTTCAAATAATCTTACATAGTCATTGTTTCTTGAATAGTTTCTTCCTAAAGATTCCATCATTGAAGGTAATGTAGTTGTTCTCATTACACTATAATCTTCTCCTAGTGGATTCTTTATTTTAACAACATTTCTAAGTTCGCTATCTACTGGTATATTAACCTTGTCAAATACCTTAGGAGATACAAATGAATAACTAATAGATTGGTTAACACCACTACCTACCATTATCTCTATAACTTTATCTGTTAATAATTCATTTTTATATTTTGGTTCTCTTTCTGTTGAAACCTTAAATATAGTAGTAGGAATCTTATCATATCCATAAATTCTAGCAACTTCTTCTGCAATATCTTCTTTTATAGCAATATCTATTCTGAATGTTGGAATAGTTATAACTAAATCATCGCCTTCAACATTTGTCTTTAGGTCTAAAGAATCTAATGCTTTTTTCATTTCTTCTTTTGAGATTTCAGTTCCTAAGAATTTATTTATCCAATTATAATTTACAGTTATAGAACCTTCTTCTTTTATATTGTTATAAACATCTATAGTTCCTTCCATAACTTCTCCACAGCCTAACTCGCATATTAAAGCACAAGCTCTATCTATTGCAAGTTTAGCTAAGTTTGGATCTATATCTTTATCGAATCTTGAAGAGCTTTCTGATCTTAAATTTAACTTTTTAGAACTAACTCTTATGTTAGTACCTTCAAAATTAGCTGATTCAAAGATTACTTCTGTAGTATCATCTTGAATTTCTGAGTTTAATCCACCCATAATTCCAGCTATAGCTACAGACTTAGAACCATCTTTAATCATTAAAATGCTTGAATCTAACTCTCTTTCTATTTCATCTAAAGTTGTAAACTTTTCTCCATCTTGAGCTCTTTCAACAACTATAGTCTTACTTTCTATTTGTCTTGCATCAAAAGCATGCATTGGTTGACCTAGCTCTAACATAACAAAATTAGTTATGTCAACTATATTGTTTATAGGTCTAACCCCTGCTTCTAAAAGTCTTTCTTGCATCCAACCTGGTGATGGCTCAACCTTAACATTTTTAACACCCTTAGCCATGTATCTTCTACATAACTCATCCTTAACTTCAACTTTTAATTCATCATTAATATTTTTTGAAGATTTAACTTCATAGTTGAAATTTGGCATTTTATAAGATGTTCCAAGCGTTGCAGCTGTTTCTCTAGCCATTCCTATCATACTTAAACAATCAGGTCTATTAGATGTTATTTCAAAATCTAATATTGCCTTATTTAATCCTAAGTATTCCTTAATATCCATTCCTAATGGAGCATCAGCTGGTAAAATCATTAATCCATGAACTGGCTCATCTCCAGCAATTCCAAGTTCTTCTTCAGAACAGAACATACCGTTAGATACTACACCTCTCATTTTACCTTTCTTAATTTCAGTTCCATCAGCTAAAATAGATTTATGAAGAGCAACTGGTACTATATCTTGTTCCTTCATATTAGTTGCAGCTGTAACGATTTGTATTTCTTCTTCTTGCCCTATATTAACTTGACAAACATTTAATCTATCTGCATCTGGGTGCTTTTCTATTTTTGTAATTTTACCAGTAACAACATTTTTTATATTATCACCTTGTATAATAACCTCTTCTAATGCTGATCCTGAAAGAGTTAATTTATCTCCTAATGTGTGTGGATCTACGTTTACTTCCGCATAATCCTTTAGCCAATTATATGGTACTTTCATCTTACTTTACCTCCTAATTAAAATTGATTTAAAAATCTCATATCGCTTTCGTATAATGCTCTTATATCATCAATACCATACTTAAGCATAACCATTCTATCTACACCAAATCCAAAAGCAAATCCACTATATACTTCTGGATCAATTCCACAATTTCTTAAAACATTTGGATGAACCATTCCACATCCTAATATTTCAATCCAACCGCTTCCTTTACATACTCTACATCCTTTTCCTTCACAAACGAAGCAAGTTGCATCCATTTCAGCTGAAGGTTCAGTAAATGGGAAGTGATGTGGTCTAAACTTAGTTACAACCTTATCTCCAAACATCTTTTTAGCAAATAATTCTAAAGTACCTTTTAAATCTGCAAAAGTAACTCCTTTATCAATTACTAATCCTTCCATTTGATAGAATATTGGTGAATGTGTAGCATCTACAGCGTCTGATCTATAAACCTTACCTGGAGATATCATCTTTATTGGAGGTTCTTGATTTTCCATAGTTCTAATTTGAATTGGAGAAGTTTGAGTTCTTAAAACTATATTATCATTTATATAAAAAGTATCTTGTTCACTTCTTGCTGGATGATCCTTAGGAATATTTAAGGCTTCAAAATTATAATGATCTAATTCAACTTCTGGACCATCCTCTACAGTGAATCCCATTGAAATAAATATTTCTTTCATACTTTCTAAAGTTAAATCTAAAGGATGTCTCTTACCAATAACCTTTCTTTTTCCTGGAAGAGATATATCAATAACTTCACTTGCAAGTTTAGCATTTTTTTCTCTTTCCTTTATTTCTTTTACAGCTTCCTCTAGTTTCTCTTCAACTTCGCTTTTGGCTTCATTAACTAATTTACCAACTACTGGTCTTTCTTCTGGACTTAATGCTCCCATTCCTCTTAATATTGTAGTAAGCTCACCTTTTTTCCCAAGGTATTTTACTCTTATTTCTTCTAATGCTCCACTATTTTCCGCAGCAGATATTTCATTAAAAGCAGCTTCTTTAATTGCTAATAACTTTTCTTGCATTTTTATTCTCCCTTCTTATTAATTCCTAAAATTTGGCGCAAAAAAAGGATATTCAGTCCCACAAAGGGACGGAATATCCGCGTTACCACCCTAATTGATATTTTATTAATAATAAAATATCCATCTTAATTAAATAACGGTTTTAACCGCTAACTACTACTATAATTTCACAGTTAGGACTCCTGAGGGAATTTCAATATAACTTTATATAAAAAGACTTACAGTCTAAGGTCTTTTCTCCCTGTATACTCCACTATATCTACTTTCTCATTCACTGTCTTTTAATATTTATTTACAATTTATTATACAAATAACCAATATTTTTTTCAATACTTTATTTTAAATTTATTTTACAATAAACTTTGTCTTACTTTTTCGAATAATATTATAGAAGTTGCAACACCTACATTTAATGATTCCGCCCCACCTGGCATAGGAATTTTCACTTTTTTATCTGCAAGTTCAAAAATTTCTTCACTTATACCATTTCCTTCATTTCCAACTGATAATATAACTTTTCCACTTAAATCTTCATCAAAGAAATTTTTTGATTCTTCTAAGGATGTAGCTACTAAACTAAACCCTTCATCTTTTAACTTTTTTAATAATATTAAATCATTATCATAAATGATTGGTATGTAAAATATAGAGCCCATAGTCGATCTAATAGTTTTATCATTATATATATCAACTGTACCTTTTGTTAATATAATTGCATTTACTCCTGCAGCATGAGCAGTTCTAATAATTGTTCCTAAATTTCCAGGATCCTGAACCTTATCACATAATAAATAAAAGTTACCATTTATATCACTTACTGAATTATTTATATTAGCTACAGCAATTATTCCTTGAGTGTTTTCTGTTGAAGTTAATTGAGAAAATAATTCATTTCTCATTTCATAGATTTTAATATTATTCATATACTGGCTTAAATACACTTCTATTTTACCTTTTCCACCTTCATTTACTATTATATACTCTATATTGCACTTTGCCTTAAAGGCTTCCTGAACTAACCTAAATCCTTCTATAATATATTTATTTTCTTTTGTTCTATGCTTTCTTTCTTTTAACTTTTTTGTATACTTAAACAAAGTGTTGTCTTTACTTTCAATAACTATCAAAGTTTCACCTCTTATTTTTTTCTAATTAAAATGTCTTCTAGATTACTTAAATCATCAGCTGAACCAATAGCAACTATAATATCATCTTCAGACAATCTATCCTCTGCTTTTGGAGATATATCTATATTATCTCCTCTTTTTATTGCCATAATATTTATTCCGTAGCTACTTCTTAATTTTAGTTCTTTTAATGTTTTTCCATTCCATTCATTAAGAACTCTTAACTCCATAATACTATAATCAGGAGATAATTCAATAAAATCTAGTATACTAGCTGAAACTAAATTGTGAGCTACTCTTACACCCATATCTTTTTCAGGTAGAACAACCCTATCTGCACCTATCTTATATAATACTTTTGCATGTAAATCACTTTGACCCTTTGCAATTATATACTTAACTCCTAATTCTTTAACTAATAAAGTTACCATTACACTTGCTTGTATATTAGATCCAATAGTAACTACAGCAACATCAAAATTTCTTAACCCTAAAGTTTTTAATGCACTTTCATCAGTTGCATCCATTTGAACTGCATGGGTTACAGAATCAGAAATTTCTTGTACTGAGTCTTCGTCCATATCTATTGCTAAAACATCATGTCCTAAAGAATACAAAGTCTTAGCAACTGATTCTCCAAATCTACCTAATCCAATAACTACAAACTGCTTATTATTTGCCATATTTATTCCCCTAACCTATTAAAATTTTTCCTTCTGGATATTTAATACCTGAGTTTATTTTTTTTCTTGTTATAGATAATACTACAGTTAATGGTCCAACTCTACCTAAATACATCATAAACATTATTAATACTTTTCCTATACCACTTAATTCAGAAGTCAGACCTAAAGTTAATCCTGCAGTTCCAAAAGCTGATACTGTTTCATAAAATAATGATATGAAACTTGCTCCTTTTTCTGTATAAGATAATAGCATAGTAACAACTATTACTAAACTTATTCCAATAAATATTAATGTAAATGCTTTATACACTAAATCTTTACTAAATCTTCTCTTAAATACCTCTGAATCTTCTCTTCCTTGTATTACACATATTATAGTTACAATCAATATTCCTATAGTTGTAGTCTTTATACCACCTGCAGTTGAACCTGGAGATCCACCAATAAACATAAGAATTATAGTTAAAAACTGTCCAGCCGTAGTCATTCCATCTGTAGAAATACTATTAAATCCAGCTGTTCTTGGTGTAACTGATGCAAAAAATGAATTCATAACTTTATCCATAAAAGACATATTTGCTATAGTATTAACATTATTATTTTCAAATAAAAACATTAATATGGTTCCCCCTAAAACTAATACTGTAGTCATTAATATTACCATTTTTGAATGAAGTGAAACCTTTTTTAAGCTTTTACTACTATATAATTCACTCCATACAGTAAATCCTAACCCACCAATTATAATTAATGCTGATGCCACCAATATTACAACTGCATTAGAATTATAAGATGTTAAGCTACTAAAATTCCCCAAAATATCAAATCCTGCATTACAGAAAGCAGATATAGAGTGAAATATACTATAAAATATACCTTTTCCTAATCCATACTCAGGAACAAATTGTGTAGAAAATAATAATGCACCAAAAAATTGCACAGATACTGTGAATACTAGCACATACTTAACCATCTTTACTAACCCTTGTATATTAAAGGTATTCATAGCATCTTGTAATATTAATCTCTCTCTCAAGGTAATTTTTTTTCCTAAAATAATAGCAATTAATGTTGTAAAAGACATAAATCCCAATCCACCAATTTCTATTAATATCATTATAACCGTTTGTCCAAACATATTCCAATATGTACCTGTATCTACAACTATTAATCCAGTAACACAAACAGCTGATGTGGCAGTAAATAAAGCATCTAAAAAATTGGCACTTTCCCCACTAGTTGTAGATATAGGTAAAGTTAATATTAATGCTCCTATTAATATTAATAATATAAACCCTAAAGCTAAAACTTGAACTCCCTTAAGTTTAAAATTTTTTTTAAAGTTCCATTTCATCATATCACCTCCTAATTTCGATAATTATGATATTATTCTATTCTTTTTCTCACTTTTTATTATCATAAACTTCAACATGTATTTTACCACCTTTATATTATTTTTGATAGATATTCCATATTAAAATTTATATAATATTTTAAATTATATATTAAATTATAAAAGGGTTGTTTATAAATCGTAACAACCCTAATTTTTTTCAAAATTATTATATTTATTTAAACTTTAATTTTTGATGGAATACAACTTGCACATCCTGCACAATAAAATATCCTATCTCCAAATACATTAACAATAGTTTCAATAAACTCTGTATTTATACAATTTTCTTTATGATGTATTATTATTTGTTTTGGAGCATTAGTTATCAATCCACTTATTATTATATCTTCTATTTCAGCTTCAGTGTCTATTCTACACTCAGCTAACTCCTTCATAAAATCACCAAAAATATCATTTCCATATCCATCTTTTAAGACATATCCCCCACCTTCACGAATGTAAATGTTAATTTTTTCTATTTTACTTTCTTGTATATCAACAAAATATTTTAATAATTTTACAAACTCTTTATACTCTTTTTCAACCATATATTCTTCTACAACTTTATCAACAATATCTTCTATATCCTCTCTAAGTTCCTTCATCCTAAAAGTTATAAAACCTTTTATGTTTATTTCTTCATTTTCTTCCAAGCAAGTTTTTATTTTTTCTATTATAGAATTTATTTTACTTATACAATATATCATTTTTTCATCTTTTAAATTTTCTTCACTCCTTAGAACTTTCATGATCATATCTTCTACTTCTATTATTTCATCATGTTTTAAAAAGAAATAAGTTTCAGTTAAAAAATCAAAAAGTTCCTTTTTTCTATATTTTTCAATTACTATATTGTATAAAATATTGCTTATATATAAATATATCATTCTTTTAACTTTTTCATTATAACGCTCTTTTTCGCACATAATTTTTATTAAATGTGAATCACCCTCACCACTTTCTACAAGCCCAATAGTGATATTCTTCTTCTTTAACAATTCTCTAAGCTCTTGTAATTCCTTTACTAAGTCTAAATCATTATTATGCACTAATCTTATCACAAGCATGGATTTCACTCCTTTCTTAATATTAGTATGTATTAAATTTTTTTCTCTATACTTACCTGTCTGTACACTTATTAATAAAATATTGATTTTTTTATGAATATTTTATATTGTATAAGAAATATATTTAAACAAGGAGAATATTAATGATATGTTTTGTTGACTATAGAACAACTGAAAATGAAATAAACTCACTAAAAAAATTAAATTATGATGTAATAAAAATACCAAAGGATAATAATCTTTATGAAGCAATAAATGGACATACAGATATTCAACTAAATATACTTAATAAACATACTCTTATTGTTAATAAAAATATTAATTTATCCTTTAAACAACTTTTAGAAACAAAAAATATAAATTTTATAGAAAGTGATAGTGTGTTATCATCTAAATATCCAAGCAATATATCACTTAATGCATATATCACTGACAATTACTTAGTACATAATTTAAAGTTTACCGATAAAAAAATTTTAGATTACTGTAAAAATAAAAAAAACATAAATGTAAATCAAGGTTACACTAAATGCTCTATATTACCATTACGAGAAAAAGCAATTATAACTAATGATGCTGGTATATATAATATATTAAAAAGTGAAGATTTTGATATATTACTATTACCATTTGGCGATATAGAACTAAGTGGATTTAATTATGGTTTTATCGGAGGTGTTGGAGGTATGATTTCAAGTGATTCAATGGCTTTCTTTGGATCATTAGATAATTATACTTTTGGTAATGAAGTAAAAAAAATTTTATATAAATATGATATTAAACCTATATATCTTAGTAATACAAAATTAATAGATAGAGGTAGTTTACTTGTTTTTTAACCTCTTATATCATACGTATGTATAAACTAATTGTTGATTAGTATTTATATTTTCTTTTTAAATTAACTAATAAAAAAGTAGGCCTAATTTTATAAATAGCCTACTTTTTTATTTATATTATTCAGATTTATTAGTATTAGCTAATAGTCTACCAATTTCCTCTGGAGTAAATACATATGTCTTATTGCAGAAGTGGCATTTTAACTCTTCATTTTTACCATCTTCATATATCTCTCTTAAATCTTTTTCTCCTATAGAAATTAAAGCTTTTTCAACCTTTTCTCTTGAACAATTGCAAGAAAATTCTGGTTTAATTTCCTCTAATATCTTTAAGTCCATATCTCCAAATATATAGTCTAATATATCATCCATGCTCTTTCCTTCATTTAACATAGTTGTTAAAGATGGAATTTCTTCTAATCTATAAGTTATAATATCTGCTAAGAATTCATCTGCATCTGGTAGCATTTGGATTATAAATCCTCCAGCTACTTTAATTGAATAATCTTTATCAACTAAAACACCTAATGATACTGCTGATGGCGTTTGTTCAGATACAGTAAAATAATAAGCTAAATCTTCTGCTATTTCTCCTGAATGTATTGGCACTTGACCTACATAAGGATCCTTCATACCTAAATCCTTTATAACCATTAAGTTACCATTTTTTCCAATATATCCACCAACATCTAATTTACCATTTGAATTTAAAGGCATATCTCCATATGGGTTACCAATATATCCTTTAACTTTAGCACCTTCATATGCAGTAACAACTACTCCGTTGGCATCACCTCCACCATTGATTCTCAAAGTCATTACTTCATTTGATGATTTTAAAGTAGCTCCTAAAAGAGCTCCAGCCGTTAACATTCTTCCAAGAGATGCTGCTGCAACTGGAGTACATTCATGTATTACTCTAGCATCCTCAACTAATTCTGTAGTAATTCCGGCTATTATTCTTACCATTCCATTTTTTGCAACTGCTCTAATAATTTTATCGCTCATATTTTTCCTCCAACTATTGCTTTTTTCTTATTACATATACTATTCTTTCAGTATTTGCTTGTACATAATTTTCAGTATATCCATCAAACTTGGCAATAACCTCTAAATTTGCTTTTTTCAGTTCCTGCTCTAACTCTTTTTCAGTATATGCTCTTTCTAAATGTTCTTCTTCAAACCTTTCATAAAGATCTCCCTTTTTAACAAAGAAAGTTAAGAACATAGAAAGTAAGCTATCTTCAAAAACATTTTCCCATGTATAAAAAACATCTTCTTCACTATATGTATAAATATTGTTCCCTAATATTTCAGATAATTTATAATATGAATTAACATCAAATATAAATAATCCATTTGCTTTTAAATGATTATATACTCCATTAAAGTAATTTTGAAGATCATTTAGATCTGTTATATAATTTGTAGAATCCAATACAGATGTTATTAAATCAAACTCTTTATTAAGAGAAAGTTCTGTCATATCTTGGCAAATTATTTTCCCTTTTATTCGTGATTCTTTAAATTTATCAAAAGCTTCTCTTAACATATCTTCTGATAAATCAACTCCGTAAATATTTTTAAAATATTTCGCTATCCTTATAGTTACATTTCCGGTTCCACAAGCAATATCTAAATAATCATTTAATTCTACATTATATAAATTACAAATTTCTAAAATTCGTTCTACCATTTCATCATAATTAATATCTTCATTTATTAATTCATCATATATTTTTGCAAATTCACCATACGCCATGCTATCCCCCCTATCCTATTATTTATTACACTGAAAAAATACATAATATAGTTATTACTATACTGAACAAATTTCTAACTTTTATAATACTATGTAATAGAATATTAAGTCAATCTATTATTTCCTTCCTAAAATTTGCTCATTAGTTGGTAACTTTAATTCTTTTTTACGCTTAGTCATTATCCCTCCTATTCGACCTGTTTCTTCTGCTGTTAATCCTCCCCATCCATATGTATCTACCTTATCACTTAACCCTAACTCTTCTGCAATTTCATATTTTATCTTTTCACGCATTTTTTCTTCCGGTGTAAGCTCTTTATTAGTTTTTATTTTTGATTTTATTATTTTTTTTAGTGGTGTTTTACTCATAAAAATTCCCCCTATATAAATTCATATAAATATTTTCTCCCATATCTTTATATTTATACCCTAAATACTTTGTTGCACTTTCTCTTAGTAGTCATATAATAAAATCAAGTATGTAATATTATTTTGTAAATATTCCTTGAAAGTTTCATACATACAGGGTATAATCATAACCATATAGATTTATAAATAGATAGAGGTGCGATACGTATTAGTATTATTATGGATTAAAGCGTGTTAAAATAATAAGAAAGGACTTGTCGCCGAAGTATATAGCCTAAGCTTTACAGCTATATAACTGGGGGTATACAAAATATGTATATTTCTGTCACATAATTTATGTGGTGAGCTATCATTTAAGGATTATTTATATATTTTGGTGTATATATACCTTGAGTGATAACTCAAGGTTTTTTTAACATTATATTTAAATTAAACATTAATACTATACATAAAATTTAATTTTAAATTTAAATATAGTCACATCATATTATAAAGCAGAACATTCTATAGTAATTAAAATTTATAAAATCTATTTATAAAGAATAAAAAAGGGGGAACCAATATGTATAATGTAGCAATAGTTGGTAGTACAGGTAATGTAGGTAGAAAATTTTTAGAAATTTTAGAAGAAAGAAACTTTCCAATAAAGAATCTTTATCTTTTTGCATCAAAAAGATCTGCAGGTTCTTATTTAAATTTCAAGGGGCAAGAATATTTAGTTGAAGAAACATGTGAAGATAATATAAAAAGTAAGAAAATAGATATTGCATTATTTTCTGCAGGTGGAGATATAAGCTTAAAGTTTGCTCCAATATTCTCATCTTATGGTGCTGTAGTAATAGATAATTCAAGTGCATGGAGAATGAATAAAGATGTTCCTTTAGTAGTTCCTGAAGTAAACCCTGAAGACTTAAAAAATCATAATGGAATTATAGCTAACCCAAATTGTTCTACAATTCAAGCAATGGTGCCATTGAAGGCTTTATTAGATAATTATGGAATAAAAAGAATAGTATATTCAACATACCAAGCAGTTTCAGGTGCTGGAATGCAAGGTATTAAAGATTTAGAGGATGGATTAAAAGGTTTAGCACCTAAAAAGTTCCCTTATCAAATAGCAGGTAATTGCCTTCCTCACATAGATGTTTTCTTAGAAAATGGTTATACAAAAGAAGAAATGAAAATGATTGAAGAAACTAAAAAAATACTTCATTCAAATGACTTGAAAATTACTGCTACTACTGTTAGAGTTCCAGTTTTAAATAGTCATAGTGAAAGTATTAATGTTGAATTAAATAATCCATTTGAATTAGAAGATATATTTAAATTATTCGAAAAAACTGAGGGATTAACAGTTTTTGATAATGTAGATGAATTAAAATATCCAACTGCATTAGATGTTTCTGGAAAAGATGACGTATATGTTGGAAGAATAAGACGTGATTTTAGTTTAGATAATGGCTTAAATTTATGGGTTGTTGCTGATAATATAAGAAAAGGAGCAGCTTTAAACGCTGTACAAATTGCAGAAGTTTTAATTAAAAATGAATGGCTTTAGGAGGATAAAATGTCAATATTTAAAGGCTCTGGTGTAGCTATAATTACACCTTTTAATGAAAATGGTATAGATTATGAAAAATTAAGAGAATTACTAGAATGGCATATAAAAGAATCTACAGATGCTATTGTTATTTGTGGTACTACAGGTGAAGCTACTACAATGACTGAAAAAGAAAAAAAAGATGCCATTAAATTTACTGTAGATGTTGTAAATAAAAGAATACCTGTAATTGCAGGAACTGGCGGAAATAATACAAACACATCTATTGAAATGAGTCTTTATGCTGAGAGTATAGGTATAGATGGACTTCTAGTTATTACACCATACTATAACAAAACAAATGCAGAAGGTTTACTAATGCATTTTAAAGCTATAAATGATGCTGTTAAAACTCCAATTATTTTATATAATGTTCCTAGCAGAACTAATATGAATATTACTCCAGAAACATTATTAAAATTATCAGAACTTAATAATGTTATTGCTATTAAAGAAGCTAGTGGTGATATGAGTCAAGTTGCTAGGATGAAAGCATTATGCGGAGATAAAATAGATATTTATTCTGGAAATGATGATCAAATAATTCCTATCTTATCTTTAGGTGGTATTGGGGTTATATCTGTTGCTGCTAATATAATTCCTAAAACAGTACATGATATGTGTGATTTATATTTAAAAGGAGATTGCTTTAAAGCAACTAAGATACAACTAGAGTACTTGGAATTAATGAACAATTTATTTATAGAAACTAATCCTATTCCGGTAAAAACTGCTATGAACGTAATAGGTATGAATGTTGGTGAATTAAGATTACCACTTTACAAAATGAATGATAAAAATAAAGAAACTTTAGTAAATACACTAAAGAAATACAATTTATTTTAAAAGGAGTTTATCATATGGTTAAAATACTATTAAGCGGTTGCTGTGGAAAAATGGGAACTGTTATCTCAAATTTAGTTAGTGAATTTCCTAATTTAGAAATTATAGCTGGTATAGATAAATTTCCTAGAGAATTAAATTATCCAGTATTCACTACACCTGATGATGTAAATATAGACTATGATGTGCTTTTAGACTTTTCTAATGTAAGCACATTACACAAACTTTTAGAATTAACAGAAAGGACAAAAAAACCATTAGTTATTTGTTCTACTGGCTATTCTCAAGAAGATTTAGATTTAATCAATAAAAAAAGCAAAACATTGCCATTATTTAAATCTGCTAATATGTCTTTAGGTATAAATTTAATTAATTCACTTTTAAGAAAAGTAACTCCATTATTATATGGAAATTATGATATAGAAATAATAGAAAAACATCACAATCAAAAGTTAGATTCTCCAAGTGGTACTGCACTTCTTCTAGCAGATACAATAAAAGATTCTATTTCTGAAGAAACTCATTATGTTCATGGTAGAGATGGACATAAAAAGAGAGAAAAAACAGAAATCGGAATTCACGCTGTTAGAGGTGGTTCTATAGTTGGTGATCATGATGTTATTTTCGCAGGAACTGGTGAAGTTATTGAATTATCACACAAAGCAATATCAAGAGACGTATTTGCAATTGGTGCATTAAAGGCTTGTGAATATATGGCTACAGTTAAAGATGCTGGTCTTTATAATATGGATGATGTATTAGGGCTATAAATGAAAGAGAGCAATTAGCTCTCTTTTTTTGTTTATATATTTTAAGTTCATAAAAAGGAATAAATCTATATAAAAAGTACATACTAAAATTGTATATTTTTATATGTTAGGAGGGATATATATTATGGCAAAAGATAGTCAACCAGATAATAAACAAGCTAGAATGGAAAAGTGCAATTATCAAACTCCAATAACTGAAGAAGGTCATAATCATAATCCAAATGCTAAACATAAATCAATAAAAAGACAAGGTGTTTCTAGTGAACACTACAATCCAGCTGGAAATTAATAAAAGAGAGTCGAAATTGACTCTCTTTTATTAATTATTCTTTATATGCATGTTTGAAAGATATCTTTCCTAATGTAGAAATTTGAACACCTTTAACATTTTCATTTGCAGCTGTTACTGTAGTATAGTAATATATTGGTAATATTGGCATTTCATCCATTAATATATCTTCAGCTTCTCTTAGCATTTCATTTCTCTTAACTGAATCTGTTTCAACTTTTGCAGCTGCAACTAATTCATCATATCTAGCATTACTGAATCCAGTGTCGTTATTTCCTCCACCAGTTACCCATAAGTCTAAGAATGTCATTGGGTCAATATAGTCACCTGTCCAACCATGTCTAGCAATTTGATAATCACCTTGTTGTCTTGTATTTAAGAATACAGCCCACTCTTGGTTAGTTAATTCAACATTAACACCAATTTTCTCCCAATTTTGTTGAATAATTTGAGCTATTTCTTTATGAGCACCTTCTGAGTTATACATTACTTCAATTGTTGGAATACCTTCACCATTTTCATATCCAGCTTCTTTTAATAATTCTTTTGCTTTTGCTATATTACCTTCCATATCTGATGGATCATAATATTCTTTTGAAGCAAATTCAGTACCATTTTCATCTGTAATACCTTGTGGCACAAAACTATATGCAGGAATTTGTTCTGCTTTACCAACATTATCAATTATCTCTTGTCTATCGATAGCAAGATTTAATGCTTGTCTAACTAATTTATTATTTAATACTTTTTTAACATCTTCGTTTAATGTATCTTGTTTACCAACGTTTATTGCAAAGTAATAATTAGCTAATTTAGGACTTACATGAACTAATCCTTCAGCAATACCTGGTTCAATTTCATTTGTTGGCACAGAGTTAACCATGTCAAAGTTTCCAGCTTTTAATTCAGAATATGCAGTAGTGTCATCAGTAACTAATTTAAATGTTAAAGTATCTAATTTAACACTATCTTTATCCCAATAATTTTCATTTTTCTCGAAAACTAATTGATCTTTCATATCCCATTGAACTAATTTGAAAGGCCCATTAGAAACATAAGTTTCTGGATTAGTAGCCCATCCATCTGGATTAGCAGATACTATATCTTCTCTTAAAGGAACATATGTTGTAAATGCACATAATTGTAAGAAATATTCTGTTGGAGCTTCTAAAGTTACTTCTAATGTGTACTCATCTACTACTTTAATTCCAACTTCTTCAGCTGAAACTTCGCCATTATAGAATTTTTCTGCATTTTTAATATAGAATAATTGATAAGCATATTCTGCAGCAGTAGCCTTATCTAATGCTCTTAACCAAGAGTACTTAAAGTTATCAGCTACTACAGGCTCTCCGTCACTCCATTTCCCATCTTGTCTTAATTTAAAAGTATAAACTAATCCATCATCTGAAACTTCATAGCTTTCAGCTGCCCCTTCTGTAGGTTTATCATTTTCATCAAGTACCATTAAGCCTTCAAAAGCATTTAAAATCATTGTTCCTGCTCCTGAAGAATTATTTAGTGTTGGATCCATTGTTTCTGGATCTTCTCCTAAGTTGAATATTAAGCTTTGATTTGATCCTGAGCTACTTCCATTACTAGTTGATTTATCACCACAACCAATGAATAAAGAAGTAGCTAATGTTGCAGCTAAAACAACTGCACATAACTTCTTTAGTTTTGAACTTTTCATTTTAATTTTCCCCCTTATTTTTTTATCTAAATTGCTTTTGCAATTGATAACTAAAATCTAACTTTTTTTAATATAAATAAATTATTTGTATAAGTGACATGCAACAAAGTGTCCTGGTTCAACTTCTCTAAGCTCTGGATTAACTTCACCACAAACCTTCATTGCTTCCTTACATCTACCTTTAAATCTACATCCTGGTGGTGGATCTATAGGTGATGGAATATCCCCTTCTAAAACTATTCTCTTATTAGCCTTTGCTACCTTTGGATCTGGTATTGGAACTGCAGATAATAGTGCTTTAGTATATGGATGCTTAGGTTTAGTATACACATCATCAGCTGGCCCTTTTTCAACCATTTGTCCTAAATACATAACTCCTATATGAGTTGATATATGCTTAACCATTGAAAGGTCGTGAGCAATAAATAAATATGTTAATCCAAATTCTTCTTGTAATTCTTCAAGCATATTTATTACTTGTGCTTGAATAGATACATCTAAAGCTGAAATTGGTTCATCACATACTATAAAATCAGGTTGAACTGCAAGTGCTCTTGCAATACCAATTCTCTGTCTTTGCCCACCTGAGAATTCATGAGCATATCTATTTATATGGCTTCCATTCAATCCAACTTTATCTAATAAATATCTTATTCTCTCTTCTCTCTCTTTTCCTTTAAAAAGACCGTGGATATCAATTGCTTCACCAATAATATCTCCAACTGTCATTCTTGGGTTAAGTGATGCATATGGATCTTGGAAAATCATTTGCATATTTTTTCTTAAAGATACCATTTTCTTTTCACTTAATCCTGTAATATCTTGTCCATTAAAAATTATTTGTCCTGATGTTGGTTCATATAATTTTAATATAGTTCTTCCAGTAGTAGTTTTACCACAACCTGATTCCCCTACTAACCCTAAAGTTTCTCCTCTCTTAATAGAGAACGAAACATTATCTACTGCTTTAACAAAGCTCTTCTTAGAAAATAATCCTTTGTTTGCAGGGAAGTATTTACAAAGGTTTTTAACCTCTAAAATAACGTCATTTTTATTTTCCATTATTCTTCCCCCTTTATTGGTGATTCAACTTTTGGTGCATTCTTATGACATAACCAACATGCTGCTCTATGCCCTTCTGATATTTCAAATAATGGAGGTTGTTTTTCCTTACATATCTTCATAGCATAATCACATCTAGCTGTAAATGGACATCCAACTGGTGGTTTTAACAAATCTGGTGGTTGTCCCTCAATTGGAATTAATTTTTCCTTTAATTCACTCTTTGGATTAGGAACACTTCTTAATAATCCCCATGTATATGGATGTTTTCCTCTATAGAAAATATCTTCTGTTGTACCTTCTTCAACAATAAGACCACCATACATAACATTAATTCTTGAACAGAGATCAGCAACTACTCCAAGGTCATGAGTTATTAATATAATTGAAGTATCTAACTTTTCTTTTAAATCTTTCATTAAATCTAAAATTTGTGCTTGAATTGTAACATCAAGAGCTGTTGTTGGTTCGTCTGCAATTATAAGCTTAGGCTCACATATTAAGCTCATTGCAATCATAACTCTTTGTCTCATACCACCTGAAAATTCGTGTGGATATTGTTTTAATCTTTTTTCAGGACTTGGTATACCAACCATATCAAGCATTTTAATAGCTTTTTCTTTTGCTTCTTTTTTAGATATTTTTTTATGTTTAATTAAATGCTCAGTTAATTGATCTCCTATAGTAAATAATGGATTTAACGATGTCATTGGATCTTGGAATATCATAGACATCTCATTTCCTCTAATAGATTGCATTAACTTTTCAGTAGGTTTTGTTATATCTTTATTATCAAATGTTATATTTTCAGCTTCAATTTTTGCATTTTCGCCTAATAATCTCATTATTGTCATCATTGTAACTGACTTACCACATCCAGATTCACCAACAACTCCAAGGGCTTCACCTTTATCTAAATGAAAAGATACCCCTCTAACAGATTGTACATCTCCAATATGAGTCTTAAATGATGTTTTTAAATTTTTAATTTCTAACAATTTACTCATCTGTTTCTCCTCCTATTTTTGATGCTTAGGATCTAAAGCTTCAGTTAATCCATCACCAAATAAATTAAATGCTAAAATGATTAAACAAATCATAGCAGCTGGGAATAATAATTGATAAGGTTGTGTTGTTAATAAACCTTTTGCATCATTTGCTAAAGTCCCTAAAGAAGCAAGTGGTGCATTTAATCCTAAACCAATATAGCTTAAGAAGGCTTCAGTAAATATAGCTGATGGTACAAATAATGTCATAGTAACTATAATAGAACCTAAACAGTTAGGAATTAAGTGTCTTAATAATATTCTTGATTTTGATGCTCCTAAAGTTTTAGCAGCTAAAACGAATTCTTGTTGCTTTAATTGAAGAATATCTCCTCTAACTATTCTAGCCATACCAACCCAAGAAGAAATTGCCATTGCTACTATAATAGCAAACATTCCACTTGAACCTTCCTTCTTTAATACATTCATTAATAAAACAACGTATATTAATGTAGGAATAGAATATAAAACATCAACTATTCTCATCATTATATTATCAACTTTTCCACCTAAGAAACCTGCAATTCCTCCATATAAAACTCCTATTACAAGATTTAATACAGATGCAGCAAATGCAATAATAAGTGAATATCTTGCACCATACATAACTCTTACAAATAAGTCTCTACCTAAATTATCAGTTCCAAACCAATGTTGTGCATTTGGCCATAAGTTTGACGCTGTTTTATCTGTTGATTTATAAGTAAAACCAAAAAGTTTTTCAACTACAATTGGTCCTAATATTGCAAAAGCAATAATTATAATTATCATAACTAATGAAAATAGAGCTACTTTATTAGCTTTTAATCTTCTCCAAGCATTAGCCCAATATCCTACACTTGGTCTCACTATTTCTTCAGCTTTTTTCTCTTCTGAGCTTAAAGGAGAAAATAATTCGCTATCTATATCTAAATCTAAATTTTCTACAACTAAGTTTTTCATTATCTCTCCCCCTTTTATCCTTCAAGTTTAATTCTTGGATCCACTACTACATATAATAAGTCAACGATTAAATTACAAATTACAATAAATGTACAATAGAATGCTAAAACACCTAATAAAGCTGTATAGTCTCTATTTGTTATTGTTAATGTAAATTCATTTCCAAGCCCTGGTATAGCAAATATTTTTTCTACTACGAATGAACCAGTAAGTACACCAGCTGTTAATGGTCCTAAATATGTTACAACTGGAATTAATGAATTTCTTAATGCATGTTTGAATATTACTTTTCCACCACTTAAACCTTTAGCTTTTGCTGTTCTAATATAATCTGACTTTAAAACATCAATTAATTTGTTTCTTGTTAATCTAGTTATAAATGCCATAGAGCTTCCTGACAATGCAATAACAGGCATTATATAATTTTCTGGCTTACTAAGTCCAGTAGCTCCTAATACCTTTAATTTTACAGTAAATACAAATATCAATAACGATCCTATTACGAAACTTGGTATGGTAATTCCTAAAGTTGCAATAATCATACATATCCTATCTGGCCACTTGTCTGCATTTAATGCTGCAACTACTCCTAATAAAATACCAACTATTACAGAAGCTACAATAGCAACCGCTCCAACTTGTGCTGATTTTGGGAAACCATTATTTATAGTATCAATAACTTGTCTACCTTTATATTTCATAGATTGTCCAAAATCACCTTTTAATAAACCTTTCATATAAATAACATATTGTTCTCCTACTGGTTTATCTAACCCATATTTTTCATTTAATACTTCTTTCATCTCAGCCGTAATTTTTTCTCCTTCAAAAGGACCTCCCGGCATTATTCTTACAAGAAAGAACACAATTGTAATAACTGCCCAAATTGTAACTATACTAGTTAAAATTCTTTTTCCAACATACTTTAGCATTTGTGTACAACCCCCATATAAATTTTTAAACTATTTTTTAATTTAAACCATTTTTAATAAATTTATATTAATTATAATACATATATCTTTTTTGTCAAAATACATCGTTAATTTTAATCATCTATTCTTAATATTTTATTAATTAGTTCTATATATTTTTCTCAATATGTTAATTTATTATCTTATTTTGGGTTAACGTTTACATTTACTATTTTAGCCATTCTATCCTCTTTAAGGTATAACACTTTCTTAATTATTAATTTGTAAATTTGCTTAACAATTTGTTAAATAAATAATTTCATCAGTAAAATTTTAAACGAACATTTTTAAAATTTTGTATTATCTCGCACGGACATTTTATGGTAAAAAAAGAAATATATATTATTATAATTCAATAATATATATTTCAAGTGATTTTTTAAAGTTTTGCTATAAATCTTTCTAACCTTTTTAATGCCTCTATTAAATCATCATCTGAGTAACAATATGATATTCTTAAATACCCCTCACCACCAATACCAAATGCATTTCCTGGTACACAAGCAACTTTTTCTTCATGTAGTAATCTTAAAGCAAACTCTTCAGTAGGAATATTGAATTTTTTTATTGATGGAAACACATAAAATGCACCTTTGGGCATAACAACATCTAATCCTATATCTTTAAGTTTATTTACAACTAGTTCTTTCCTATTATTAAAGACTTCCTTCATATGAATTACATCATTTAAACCATACTTTAATCCATTATAAACAGCCCATTGACAAATAGATGGAGCACAAGATACATTATATTGATGAACTTTTATAATTTCATTCATTAAATCCTGTGAACAAGCATAATATCCAATCCTCAATCCAGTCATTGAAAACATCTTTGAAAATCCACCTACATAAATAACTTTATCTTTAATATCTCTACATTGAGCAACACTATAATATTCATCATAACATAAAGATTCATATATCTCGTCTGTAATTACTAATATATCATTTTCCTTAATTAATTCTACTAACTGTTCCTTCTCTTCTTTTGATAATATTGCCCCTGTAGGATTGCTTGGCAATGATAATACCAAATATTTTATATTCATATCTTTTATTTTTCTTTTTATATCTTCTACATCAATTTTGAATTCATTATCCAAAGAGTAATTTACTACAGATCCACCTAATATTGTAACTATACTTTCATATGCTGGATAAGCAGGTGTTGGTATCAAAACTTTATCACCTTTATTTAATAATGCTGTAAATATATTAAATAAAGCTTCACTACCACCAACTGTAATACAAATTTCATCAACTTCATAACTAATATCCTTATTTAAAAGATATTTACTTATTTCTTCTCTTAATTCAAATATACCTAAGTTACTTGTATACGTAGTCTTATTTTCTTTTATTGCATTTATTAATCCTTCTTCAATAGATACAGGCAATTTAAAATCTGGTTGACCTAATGTTAATGAAATTGCTCCATCTACCTTCTGAACCTCATTATAAAATTTTCTAATTCCTGATATTTTAACGTTATTTAGATTTTCATTCATATTTTAGTGCCCCCTTAACGAATATTATAAAATCTCAATTTACTCTCAAGTAATTTTATAGTAAATATACTATTCAGTAAAGTTTTTTCTACTATTTTACTAATGTCTCTTTAAAATAACCTTTAATTCTATTATAATATAAATGCTTAAATAAAAATATTGGGGCAAATGAAGAAAGGATGATTTTATGAATTATAATTTAACTGATCCATATGAAATCGCAAGATTTATTAAAGAATCAAAAAAAACAACTCCAGTAAAAGTATATGTTAATGGAGACCTAAGCGATGCTTCACTAGATAATATTGAACATTATGGAAATAATAATTTTTACATATTATTTGGAGAAAGTGATGTAATTACTGAAATAATATTAGAAAATAAGCACAAAATAAATTCTTTCAGAGTTGAAAATGATAGAAGAAATTCAGCTATACCAATGCTAGACCTTTTATCAATAGATGCAAGAATTGAACCAGGTGCAATAATTAGAGATAGAGTTTCTATCGGTAAAAATGCTGTAATCATGATGGGTGCTGTAATAAATATCGGTGCTGAAATTGGTGAAGGTACTATGGTTGATATGAATGCTGTAATTGGAGCAAGAGGACAATTAGGTAAAAGAGTTCACTTAGGAGCTGGAGCTGTTGTTGCTGGTGTTTTAGAACCACCTAGTAAAGAACCTTGCCAAATCGGCGATGATGCGATGATAGGTGCTAATGCAGTTATCTTAGAAGGTGTTAAAATTGGAGCTGGAGCTGTTGTTGCTGCTGGTTCTGTTGTTACTGAAGATGTTCCAGCTGGTGTTGTTGTTGCTGGTTCACCTGCAAGAATAATTAAAAATGTTGATGATAAAACAAAAGATAAAACTCAAATCTTAGATGATTTAAGAAAATAAAAAAGACTCCCAATTAAATTGGGAGCCTTTTTATTATACTGCACCTTCTTCATGGTCAGTATTAGTGTTTTGTGATGTTTCTTCTACAGATACCTTTTCCATCTTAGAAATTGATACTTCATAAGCGACCTTTTTAACTACTTCTGTTTCGTTTATCTTCTTTTGATATTCTCTACTTTGTAGTCTTCCCCATACCCTAATATTATCACCAACTTCTAATGTTTGGCAGAATCTCGAATTTCTTCCCCATGCAATTGTTGGAATATAATCTGACTTATTGTAAGCTCTATTTACAGCTAATAATACATCTGCAATTTCTCTTCCAAATGGTGTTTTTCTATATACTGGCTCTTTGCATATATAGCCATCTAAGAATATCTCATTAGGATTTTTACTCTTTTCTATGCATGGTTCTATGTTTCTAGCGAAAACTGTTAATATTAACTTATTTGCTCCATCCACAAACTTATTATAAGATCTTAGTTGACCTAATACTACTATTTCTTTACCTATTGATAAATCCATATTACTAATAAGTCTTTCAGATACTGTGATATTTAATAAATCTACAGAATCACTTAATCTTGTTACCTCCATTAAGAAAGTATAAAAACCTTCCCCATACATTTCATGACTAAACTCCATACCGCTTACAATTTTTCCTTCAAGATAAATCTTGTTATTTAACATCAAGTTGTCCATCTTTACCCCTCTCTCCCTTAGTAATTAATAAAAATTCTTATTGCTGTTATAAAAATATCAAAGATTTATTTCCATTATAATACAAATACCTCATAACTTTCAATATTTTTCTAATATTTATTTTTTTATTTGTTCACCATTTTCATCTACATAGTAATTATCATTATAAATTAACTCGCTTACAGTAACAAATTCATATCCTTCTTCAGTTAATTTAGTGATAATTTTATTTAAGTTTTGAGGCGTATATTTTGCATTATTATGAAAAAGAACTATTGATCCTTCCTTAATATTTTTCATTACCCTATTGTATTCAACTTCTGCCCCTGATTGCTTATAATCTATTGAATCAACATCCCATTGAATGCATTCATAACCTAAGCTTCTAACATACTCTAAAGCATCTTCATTATAATCTCCACTTGGAAATCTAAATAACTTAATTTTACTACCTGTTGCGGCATAAACAATATCTTCAGTTTTCTTTATCTCATCAGCCATTCTTTCATGACTGATTTTACTAAAACTAGGATGTATATAACTATGATTTCCTATTTCATGTCCACCATCATTTATTTTCATTAGCTTTTCTTTATTTTCATCAGAGTAATTTACCCATCCACCCATAACAAAAAAAGTTCCTTTTGCATTATTTTCATTCAGTACATTTAATATATCGTATATATATTCATTTTCTGCCCAATTTACATCAAATGTTAATGCTATTTTCTTTTCTTCAGTTGAAACTCTATATATTGGAACCTTTTTAGACTCACTTGCTATGGTATTTTGAATTTTACCACTATAAATTATAGATACAATAATTACCATAAAGATTATAAAAATATTAATATTAATTTTTTTACTAAATTTCATTACATTACTCCTAAACTTAATTTTTATTAATTTATATTCTTAATTTATAATATTATGACTACAATATTCCATATAACAAATTTTATGTTATAATTAAATAGACACTTTCATATTGGAGGTTTAATATGTACGAAAATTCAGCTGAACTAGCAGAAAATAAACTTTTAGTATTATACGTTATAAAATCCTTAAGACAAGCAATTTCTAAAACACAACTTACTGAAATAATTCTTGAAAACAATTTTATTAATTACTTTACTCTTCAACAATATATTAGCGAATTAGAAACAGCTAAATTTGTTGAATATATTGAAAAGAATGATAAAAAATTACTGACTATAACTACTGAAGGAGAAAATGTTCTTTCAATATTTAATGATAGAATTTCTCCAATAAAAAGAGATATAATCGATAATTATATCTCTAAAACAATAGACAATATAAAAAAAGAATTAACTATTCATAGTGATTACACTATAGAAAAGAACAATTCTTTTATTGTTGATTTAAAAGCTCTTGAGGATGAAACACTACTTATAGATCTAAAAATTTCTGTTCCAACTAAAAAGCAGGCAACATCACTTTGCAATAGATGGAAAGAAAATCCTTCAGCTATTTATACTAAAATAGTTCAAGTACTTTTTTCTGATGAGAACTAAAATAAAATCATAGCATTGGGTTCTGACTCGATTGCTATGATTTTTTTTATCTTTTCTTCTTCAACAACAATCAATCTTCCCTTTAAATAGTCCCCTATATAAATTTTATTATCTTTTTTTAAAATACCTTTTGGCATTCCACCTATATATAGTGTTTTAACAGATTTAAATAAATTTTTGTCAATTACACTTATACTACCCTCTGTAAAATTTGAAACATAAATATATTTATTATCTTCATACATATCAATTGGAGAAGTTCCTACTTCAATCCTTGTTACTCTATTAAATGTTTCTATGGAAAAAACATCTAAATAGCCATTATCATCACTACCTAGATAACTTTCACATATATAAATATATTTTTTATCATTTGATATTTTTACTTTTGTAGGGTATTCAGGAGTTAAGAGAGTTTTAACAATTTGATAATCTTCTAAGTTTATAATTTTAGTGCAATTTTCCTCTAAATTTGATACAAATAATAATTCTTTTTCATAATAATAATCAATGCTATGAGGCCAATTACCTATATTAAGCTCCCATAACACCCTATTTTGATTTAAATCATAAGCAACTATAGAGTTTGCTTCTCCACAAATTGTATAAATTTTATTCCCTACTTTAACTAAATCATTAGGCTTAGGTCCAATCTTGATGTTTTTTATTTCTTCAAAATTTAAACCTGAAAAAATAGATATAGAATCACTATAACTATTTGCAGTTATAATCTCATTGCCATATTTTCTTATACCATGAGGTCCAACTGGTCTTTCAGAAAGCTTAAATAATATTTTTTTTACCTCAAATGTATCTAGATCAATTTTAGAAAGTGAATCTGCACCTGTATTGCATAAAACAATAGAACTCATTAACTACACCCCCTTAAAACTTCTATGTATTTTAATATATGCAATTTTCAATAAATCGGCTACTATTGCAGTATTTCTTATTTTTCTTTATTTTTCTACAAACTCAATATATAATTAAAAAGTAAATCATTACTTATATATTAGGAGGAATACAAATGTTTGTTTATAAAACATCTGGAGTATGTTCTACAGAGATACATGTAGAAGTTAAAGATAAGGTTATTGAAAATGTTGAATTTGTAAGGGGATGTCCAGGTAATTTATTTGGTATTTCAATGCTTGTAAAAGGTATGAATATTGACGAAGCAATTCAAAAATTACAAGGTATTGATTGCAGAGGAAGGGGAACTTCTTGCCCAGACCAATTATCAAAAGCCTTAATAGAATATAAAAACAATAACAATTAATCTTATAAAAAAATGACAAGCTTTTACTTGTCATTTTTCAATCTATTTAATTAATTCTAATGCTATTTCCATCATATCTGTGAAAGTATTTTGTCTTTCCTCTGGAGATGTTTCCTCTCCTTTAAAAATATGATCTGATATTGTTAATATAGATAATGCTTCGACACCATTTTTTGCTGCTAATGTATATAATTCTGCAGTTTCCATTTCAACTGCTAAAACTCCATAATCAGCCCAAGTCTTTAATGAAAAATGATTTGTATCATCATAGAATAAATCACTAGATAAAATGTTTCCTACCTTAACATTAGCTCCTTTTGATTTTGCTACATTATATGCATTATATAATAAATCAAAATTAGCAGTTGGTGCATAGTCAAGTCCATTAAATCTTCTTTTATTAATTCCTGAATTAGTAGAAGCACTTTGAGCAAGAACTATATCTCTAACATTAACATCATCATTGCAAGAACCTGCTGAACCTATTCTTATAAGTCTCTTAGCTCCATAGAATTGAATTAATTCATTTACATAAATTGAATGTGAAGGTAATCCCATTCCAGTTCCTTGTATAGAAACTCTCTTACCTTTATAAGTTCCAGTATATCCATACATTCCTCTAACTTCATTATAACAAACTACATCTTCTAAAAAGTTTTCTGCTATAAATTTAGCTCTTAATGGATCTCCTGGTAATAATACTGTTTCTGCTATAGCACCTTCTGGTGCCATAATATGTAAATGTTTTGACATAAACATTCCCTCCTTTATTTTATTATTTATTAGTATAGTATATTCTTTAATAATAGTAAATGATTATACTTTTAATAAATTTTAAAACTTGATTTTTTCTTTTGTTTTATTATCATTTACGAGCATTTTATTTTAATGTATATTTTTATAAATTATTTTTATTTTTTTCATAAAAATATAAGAGCCGCATAAAGCGACTCTTTACTTAATTTAAAGTTTATTAATTATCTTCCTCATATCTCCAATCATATATAAGGAACCACTAGCTAATATAATGTCATTTTCTTTTGAATTTTTTAATGCTTCTAAATAAGCTTCTTCATATTCATCAAATGCTCTGCAATTTTTATTATATTTAACTATCTCTTTTCTTAAGTCTTCAGCTAATTCTGCTCTTATTGAATTTGGAGTAACAGCATATACTTCTTTTGCCATAGGTGTTATTATTTTAATCATTTCATCAACGTCTTTATCAGCTAAAATTCCTAAAATTAAATGTAAATTTTCATATTTAAAATATTTCTTTATATTTGTACTTAATGTTTTTATTCCTTGTATATTATGTGCCCCATCAATAACAACATAAGGATTATTTGATAAAACTTCTAATCTGCCTTTCCAAGTAACATTTTTTATACTTTCTATAATACTTTCAGTAGTTATATTTACTACTTTCCTATTATTTAAAACTTCAATAGTTTTCATTGCAACACTTAAATTAAGTATTTGATGTTCTCCTAGTAAAGGAAGTAGTATATCAAATTCCTCTTTACTTTTATATTTTAATAATTGATATGGCTTATCTTCATTTACTACATTTACAAATTTTATATTATCATTATCTGCAATATAAAGATCTGAGCCCATATCTATGCATTTATTTTTTATTACTTTTAAAGCCTCTTCTTCTTGTGGGTATATTATTGTAGGAATATTCCTCTTAATAATTCCAGATTTTTCTCTTGCTATTTCTTCTAAAGTATTTCCTAATAAATTTGTATGATCAAAACTTATAGATGTTATAACTTGAAGTATTGGTATAATAACATTAGTTGAATCAAGCCTTCCACCTAATCCTACTTCTATTACTCCAAAATCTATTTTCTCTTTTTTAAAGTATAAAAGCATTAAAACAGTTATTATTTCAAATTCTGTAGGATGATTATATCCTTCTTCTATAACCCTATCTACAGCAACTTTAACTTCATCTATTAAATTTGCTAAGATTTCTTTAGGAATATTCCTTTTATTTATTTGAATTCGCTCTTCAAATTCCTCAATAAATGGAGATGTATACATTCCAACCTTATATCCTGACCCCATTAAAATTTCTGTTATCATTGAAGTAGTAGATCCTTTACCATTTGTGCCTGCAATATGTATAAGCTTTAAATCATTTTCTGGATTACCTAAGTACTCTAATAATTTATGAGTTCTTTCTAAACCATAATTTGACCCAAAATTCCCAACCTCTGTTATATATTTCATTGCTTCTTCATATCTCATAATTTACCTCTTATTAAAAATAGCTTCTATATCTTTTAACCCCTGAAGGATTTCTTCTTTCGAAAAATTTCCTTCTAATAATTCTTCATTACTTTTTTCTGATAATACTTCGTAAAAATCAAGTGCAATTTTATACATTTGGTCTGATTTATTTTTTTCTATTTCGTCAAAAAGAATATTCTCTGCTTTATTATATTCTTTTTGAAGTATAAGCCCCTTTAAAATTATAGCAATAAAATCTGATGAGCTTGCTGTATCTAAATTTATATCTTGATTTTTTAACAATATTTTACCCATATTTCTTACTACCTCCCCAATTGATTTATATATATTTATTTTTACTACTATCTAGTAAATTATAAAAACTATATTCTAATAGAAATTGACTAATAATTTTATATAATTATAACATATTTTTAAAATATATATTATTTAATTTAAAATAATTTTAGGTTCTATATAAATAAAAAACAACTAACAAAATATAATTAATTTTTGTTAGCTGTTTTCTTTTCATAAAACCTTATTAATTTAATATTAATCTTCTTTGGCCATTGATGATAAATTATTTCCTTGTGTTCCATCAGGTTTAGTTCTTAAATATTCCTCACCTTTTTTAGAATGAGCAATTATAACACCATCAATTTCACCATTTTTAGCCATTTCAACCCCTTGTGCTTTATCTACTGTTTGGTCATTTTCTAATACATATTGCATTATTTCGCCACTACTATTTTTAATTGTTTCTACTATTTTATTACTCATATTATTCACCTCTTAACCCTATTTTTTACGAGGTGAACATTTTTATGCATTTTTCTTGACTAAAATAATTACAACAATTAAGGTTAATAATTCACCTATTGGAACACTAAGCCAAACTCCGTTAATTCCAAGAAATATAGGTAATATAAATACACAAATAGAAACAAATAAAAGACCTCTACAAAAAGCAATTATAAATGATTCCTTTGCAAGTTCAATAGATTGAAAATAAGCACCATTAACCATATTTATTCCCATGACAATAAATGCTGCAGAATAAATTCTAATTGAGTTAATAGCTATTTCTAAAACTGTATTGCTTGGCTTTACAAATATTCTTACTATTTGCTCTGGAAAAGCAATACAAAGTATAAAAAATGATATTCCTATAATTAGAGCTGTAGCTAACCCTAAATTTCTAAGCTTATTAGCTCTTTCTTTTAAATTTGCACCTACATTAATACTTACTAATGGTTGTATTGTCTGACTTATTCCATTAAATAATGCAACAGCTATTATTCCAGTATTTGAAATAATACTATAAGCAGTTACACCATCATCACCAATAATTTTTAATATCTGAATATTAAAAATAAAGATAACAAATCCTAAAGATACTTCTATAAAAAGACTTGGTAATCCACATTTAATTATTCTACTAATATAAGATAATTTATAAAAATCTTTCATAAATCTTAATGTATTATTTTTAGATAAAAGATGAGTTAATAAAATCAAACAGCTAATTGTATAAGAAAAAACTGTTGCTATTGCAGCACCTCTCATTCCCATATTTAAAGGGAAAACAAATATATAATCCAATATAATATTTAAAAATCCACTAAAAATAACAGCAAACATAGCTTTTTTAGGTGCTTTATCCGCTCTAATAAATGGAGCCATTACACTTCCCATAACAAATGGAATAGTACCAGCTACAACTACTATCATATACTCCTTTACAAGTGGCATAATTTCTTTTGTAGCACCTAATATTAAAGCAATTTCTTCTAAAAAAACAAATCCAATTATACAATAAATAATAGCTAATATAAGTCCTAATATAAATGATAAAGTAAATATTTTATCTGCTTTATCCAAGCG
The DNA here is from genome assembly GCA_900547475.1 of uncultured Clostridium sp. GTDB lineage: Bacteria > Bacillota > Clostridia > Clostridiales > Clostridiaceae > Clostridium. The sequence continues at coordinate 224,232 of URGW01000001.1, forward strand.
GCCTCTTCCTTTTTCAATAGACATTAAAGTAGATCCACCTATTCCAATTAATAGACCTGTTCCAAAATAAATTGAATAAATAGGTAATGATATATTTAATGCAGTAAGACCTTTACTTCCTACTCCCTGCCCAATAAATATTGTATCAAATAAAATATAAACTGATGTAGATAAAGCAGCACACATAGTAGGAAAGAAATATTTAAAATATAACTTATTTACATTATCCTTTAGTAAATCCATAATATCCCCATTTCTATTTGAAAGTAATAAAAATGGTAGGTGACAAATCTTATAAACTTGTCACTTGCCAAAATGTTAACTTCTAACTATTTTAAAGTATCTATTCTAACTAATACTGCATCAAGCATTTCTTGATACTTAACTAGCTTTTCTTTTTCACCATTAATTACAGCTTCTGGTGCTTTAGCTACGAATCCTGCATTAGAAAGTTTCTTTTCAATTCTTGTAACTTCACCTTCTAATTTTTTCTTTTCTTTATTTAATCTTTCAAGTTCCTTTTCCTTATCAACTAAGTCTAGAAGTGGCATAAATAATTCTCCACCCTTAACTACTAATGATACTGCATTTTCAGGAACTAATGCTTTATCAGCTATGAATTCAACTTCTGAAGCTGAACCTAGTTTTTCCATGTAAGGAATACCAGCAGTAAATGCATCTTTTGCTTCATCAGAAATGTAGCAAATTACCTTTGCTTTTCTTGATGGTGGAACGTTCATTTCAGCTCTAACGTTTCTTAATCCCTTAATAGCTTCAATAACAAATTCCATATCCTTTTCTGCCTTAACATCTGCTAAGCTTTCAGCATATTCTGGCCATGAAGAAATTGTTATAGATTCTCCATCAGTTAAAGTAGTGTATATTTCTTCTGTAATAAATGGCATTACTGGGTGTAATAATTTTAATCCTGTAGTTAATACAGTATTTAATACATTATAAACTACTCCCTTAGCTTTTTCATCATCACTGAAGAATACTGGTTTAACAAGTTCTATATACCAGTCACAGAATTCAGTCCACATAAAGTCATAAACCTTTTGAAGAGCAATTCCTAACTCGTATTTTTCCATGTTTTCAGTTACTTCTTTAACTAAAGTATTCATTTGAGATAATATCCATTTATCTGCTAAGCTATATTCTTTGCAGTCAGCATATTTATTCATTACTTCTTTATCTAAGTTCATCATAACGAATCTTGATGCATTCCACATCTTGTTTGCAAAGTTTCTTGCTGCTTCAACTCTTTCAGGAATATATCTTATATCATTACCTGGAGAGTTACCAGTAACAAGCATGAATCTTAATGCATCTGCACCATATTCATCAATAACTTCTAGTGGATCAACACCATTTCCTAAAGACTTACTCATCTTTCTTCCTTCAGCATCTCTTATAATACCGTGGATTAATACTGTATCAAATGGAGTTTCTTCCATGTTGTGTATTCCTGAGAATATCATTCTAGCAACCCAGAAGAATATGATGTCATATCCTGTAACTAAAACATTAGTTGGATAGAAGAAATCTAAGTCTTCTGTTTTTTCTGGCCAACCTAAAGTTGAGAAAGGCCATAAAGCAGATGAGAACCAAGTATCAAGTACATCTTCATCTTGTCTTAAGTTTTCAGAACCACATTTTGAACACTTGCATGGTGCATCAACTTCAACCATCATATTGTTACAATCATTACAGTAGAATACAGGTATTCTGTGTCCCCACCATAATTGTCTTGAAATACACCAGTCTTGGATATTTTCCATCCAGTTGTAGTATATTTTATCGAATCTTTCTGGAACGAACTTAGTTTTTCCATTTCTAACAACATCGATAGCAGGTTTTGCTAAAGATTCCATCTTAACATACCATTGTCTTGAAACGATTGGTTCAACAACAGTTCCACATCTATCATGTGTTCCAACATTATGAGTATGAGGTTTAACTTTAACAAGTAACCCTTGCTCCTCTAAATCCTTAACCATTTGCTTTCTAGCTTCATATCTATCTAAACCTTGATATTTTCCACCTAACTCATTAATTACACCGTGATCATCCATCACTCTAATTATTGGAAGGTTATGTCTCTTACCAACTTCGAAATCGTTAGGATCATGTGCTGGAGTTATTTTAACTGCACCTGTTCCAAATTCAATATCAACATAATCATCACCTACAACTGGTATTTCTCTATCAGTTAAAGGTAATTTTAATGTTTTACCAATTAAATGCTTAAATCTATCATCATTTGGATTAACAGCTACTGCAGTATCTCCAAGTAATGTTTCTGGTCTTGTAGTAGCTATTTCTAAGAATCCAGAACCATCAGCTAATGGATAATTGATATGCCAGAAGCTACCTTCTTTTTCTGCATATTCAATTTCTGCATCTGATAATGCTGTTGTACATTTTGGACACCAGTTTGTTATTCTATTTCCTTGATATATAAGTCCTTCGTTATATAACTTAACAAATACAGTTCTTACAGCCTTATTTAAATTTTCATCCATTGTGAAAGCTTCTCTTGAAAAATCAGCAGAAACCCCCATCTTTTTAAGCTGCTCTCTTATATGTCCTCTATATTCATCAGACCATTCCCAAACTTTTTCTAAGAATGCTTCTCTTCCCATTTCTTTTTTTACTAAACCTTGCTTTAATAATTCATTTTCAACTTTAACTTCAGTTGCTATAGAAGCATGGTCTTGTCCTGGTAACCATAAAGTACAGTAACCTTGCATTCTCTTAAATCTTATAAGCATATCTTGAAGAGTGTTATCAAGAGCATGCCCTAAATGAAGTCTACCAGTTATATTTGGTGGTGGCATCACAATTGAAAATGGCTTCTTGCTCTTATCAACAACAGGAGTGAAATATTTCTTTTCTTCCCATGTTTTATAAATTCTTTCTTCAAATTCTTTTGGATTATACGTTGTGGCTAAATTTTTATTTTCTTCCATCAATAAAACCTCCTGAATAGTTTTTTCGATCTGTTAAGTTATATGAACATTGCTCTTCTCAACCTAAGGAAATACAATAGGTTTACAAGACTAAATAATACC
>URGW01000002.1 GCA_900547475.1 uncultured Clostridium sp.
GACGATACTGCCATATAATAATCTTCACCTTTTCTACAAATACATGGATCAGGATTGAAACCTGATAATATTGGATTTTTAATCATAATAAATTCTCCTCCTATTTATCTTATACTTTCATACTCTATATTAATTATCTGTTAATTTTCTTTTTTATTGTTCTTCAAGTATTTTTACATCCCAATCATGTAATGATATAATATCGTCTTTTTTATAACACTTACCTGTTAATATATCTTTTACATTATCATAAGGACATTTTAATATATTATTTTCTTCACTATAATGAAGCACATAATGTAACTTATTTCCCTTGGAATTTTCTCCACTTCTTATAATTACAGGCCATGAAACTTTTGGTATATCCTTTAATAAATCAGCAGTTTTAAATGCATTTATATATATTTCTTTAATAATTTCTTTATTGGTATAACATCCAATATAATATGCATATCCTTGTCCATATTTATTTTTAGTTATAGCTGAATATTTGCTCCAATACTTATGCTCATAGTTATATAAACTTTCTGCCCCTTCTAAGTTTAGCAACTCAGCCCAGTACTCTACCTTATTTCCATCAATTGTTGCTTTTCCTGGTTCAGTAAATTGATTATAAGTAATTCCAAAACATTCATTTAATATGTGTGGCTGTTTATCATGGTAAACACTTAAGTGTTCATCTGATACAAAAGATTTAAATGAACTTAGTAGTATTCCTCCATTTTCTACAAATGATTTTAATTTATATATAAATTCTTCATCTATACTATAAAGTGCTGGAGTTATTATTACTTTATACTTTTCAATATCTAAATCTTTAGCAAATACAACATCGCATTCTATATTAATTTCGTATAAAGAGTCATACATCCACCTAACTACATCGTTATAACTTAAATCTTTATCTATTGGGAACCACTTAAAAGCTGTTAATGATTCATTATCAATAATAAATGCTACTTTATTTTTCTTTTTTAAACCTATTAAATCTTTACTAAGTTCTTTTAACTCTTTTCCTAATACACATGCCTCTTCATAAGTGGGATTACTTTGTAAGTCATGACTTAATAATCCCTTCCAATACGTTTCATATCCATTATGAATTGAATGCCAATTCCAATACATTATTCCATTAGCACCATTTGCTAAATGACTATAAGCATGTAATCTAAGTTGACCTGGATATGGAGTCCAATATTTAAATGCTTGTGCTTGGCACTCAAGTACAAAATAATTATCATTCTTTAAGCTTCTTATTTCATCTCCACAAAATGCTATTTCTGCACCTGTTAAATTATCCTGTGTTGGGTGATATATATCTGTACCTGCAATAGTAACTGACCTCGATGCTTCATTATGATTTATATCTGGCTGTACACCATAAGAATATCCATCTTGTGCAATATCAGCTCCAAACTTCTTCCATTGAAAATCAAAATTATGTGTTATAAATTGATCTTCTCTTTTATATTCTTTTACAATTTCTGACTGCCATATTAGATATTGAGCTGCTAATCTTCTTTGGAATTTTTCAAATTCACTAGCAAGACCTCCATTTATACAACCTCTCATATCAGGTAAGTCATCCCATCTTTCAATAGAATTGCTCCAATATGATAATCCAAATACTTTATTAAATTTTTCTGTTGTTTTAAATTTTTCTATTAAGTAATCTTTAAATAACTTTTGTACATATTCATTTGCTATACCATAATGCTTAGTTTCATTATCTATTTGAAATCCTATAACACATCTTCTATGTGCTGTATGCTGTATTAACTTTCTAATTATACGTTCTGAATAAAATCTAAAGGTATTGTTTACAATATTCATTAACTGTCTATGACCATACTTAGCTTTACCTTCTTTAGTTGTAACCATAATATCACTATCTTCATTAACAAGCCATGAAGGAATTGCATAAGTGGGTGTACCTATAATTGCTTTCATCCCTTCTTTTTCTAATATCTCTAAAACTCTATCTATATATGTAAAATCATATTTTCCATTACTAGGCTCTAAAGTACTCCATGTAGATTCTGCAATTCGTACTATATTCATTCCTGCATCTTTCATCATTTTTATATCTTCTTTTAATCTATCATAAGGCATATACTCCAAGTAATATGCACTTCCAAATAAAATATCTAAACCCATAATCATTACCCCACTCTTTTATTTTTATAAAAGATGCCAGAAAATTTATCTAGCATCTTTTAATAATATTCTTTATTAAATACTATCTTTATACTTACCAGCTTCTAAATCAGATACTACTTTGTCATACTTTTTATCTAAGTCATAGAAGAAAATACATATTACTCCAATAAACATTGTTATTGCAGGTATCCATGCAAATGATACACCTATGGCACTTATTGCAGCTGATGATTGTTCCGCTAAGGTTGCATTAAATTTACCAAATGAAAGAATCCATCCTAATGCTGCAGTACCAATACCAGATCCAACTTTCATACAGAAAGAAGATGCTGCATTACCCATTCCTGAGCTACCATATCCATTTTGCCATTGTCCATAAGTAATAGCATCTTGTAACATTCCAAACATTACAGCTGCTGAACATCCAAATCCAATACCTTTTATAATAGAAGCAGTAATTTGAACTGTTAAGCTAACACCTGCAACTCCAGTTAAAAAGAATCCCGCTGTTGAAACTATTGTCCCAATTAACATAGTATTTCTTTTTCCTATTTTTTTCATAACAAATGGTGTAATAAACATAGTGACAATCTGCGCAATAGATAAAGAGTTTGATAATGGTGCATAATAATCAATATCTCCCATTACGTATTGTGCATAATATGCAGCAGAACCAAAGAAACAAGACATCATAAAGTACATAGCAAACATTACTATAACTATTAATAACCAATATTTATTTGTTATAAGTCCTTTTATTGATTTTATAAAAGAAACTTTTTCTTTTTTATTTTCACCTTCTACATGATTTTCTACAACACGCTCTTTACAAGTAGCAAACATAAATAAGTTTAATATAACAGTTGCAATTCCTATTATTATAAAAGTTTTAGTCCAACCAGCACGATTGTATTGATTTCCATCACCTAAAGCAACAACCATTTTTAATACAAATGTATTTACTGTCATTGTTCCTGCAGTTGCTAATAACATACGAAAATTTCCTAATAAACCACGTTCATATTGATTAGTTGTCATAAGACCATTCATAGCAGCATATGGTACATTAATACCAGTAAAAAATACCGTTGATACTAAGTTATAAGTTAGGAACATGTAGATAAACATATACTTTCCACTTAAACTTTCTGGTACTGAAAACATAAGCACTGATGATATTGCAAAGGGAACACATAATCGTAATATCCATGGTCTTGCTTTACCATATTTAGACTTAGTATTATCAACAATTCTACCCATTATAAGATCTGAAATACCATCAAATATTTTTGATATAGCAATTATTGATGCTGCCATTGCTGCATCTGCATTGATAACGTTTGTATAGTAAAGTAATAAAAATGCACTAATTGAAGAATATATTAAATTTCCTGAATAATCACCAATCCCATATCCTAAACGTTCTTTAAAAGAAAGTTTTGCATTAGGATTCATCTTATCATCAATATTACTCTTTAAATTTACTTCCATAATATAACCTCTCACTTTCATCTCTTAATTGTTTTTAGAATTACTAATTATCTTTCAATAGGAAACCATCCTTGAGCTACACATTTTCCTAAATCCCAACTATCCCAGCCAATCCATCCTGGTTCATTAACTGTATCCAATAATAGTTTATAATTCCAATAAAAATATCCATCCCCCTTTTTCCATGCATTAAGTTGAGCCTCTGCTATTGATGAATATAATTTCTTTTTTTCCTCTGCTGATAATACTTCTTCCATTGCCTCTATTCCATTTAAAGGAGATTGTCCACCTTTTGTATCTACTCCAGTTCCATAAGAATTAAATAAGCTCCATTCTCCACAAATAACTGGGAAATACTCTTTCATTTCTTCAATATCCTTTTCATAATTTTCTTTGATGTAGTTTACATATCCTTCGATACTTTTTTCACATCCAAAGGCTTCTGCTACCATTAAATATTGATGAGTATCTAAAACTACATTTTTAAACTCCTCTTCTCTCATAAAATCTTTCCATGATTTTAATTCAAATGCATCATGGAAAACAACAGCTTTATCTTCTGGCATATGTTTACGTATTATTCTATATGCATCAATATAGAATTCACGTAAAAATCCTAAAGAAATAGGTTTACTTCCTTCTGCTAATTCTGGTTCTACAGGCTTATATCTATTTTGTACATTAAATGTATCCCACATTTTTTCTGTAACAGGTTCATTTAATATTTGAATTCCCCAAAGCCCCTTTCTTTTACCATATCTTTGCGCTAATCTTTCTAATACACTTAAAGCAAATTTAATACTTTCTGGCTGTTGTGCCCATTTACAAACTCCTGAAATTCCACCATTATCAAATCCATTTTGACTTCCTGGCACAGTATGAAGATCAATTAAAATACTTAAATCATACTTTTCGGCCCAACTAAATGCCTTATCTAACTCTTCTACACACCCTATAAAAGGTTCGCAATCACCAAAAATGAAATATGGTACAGGTATACGTACTGAATTTAATCCCATAGACTTTATCGTTGCAAAATCTCTTTCCGTTATATATTCACTACGATGAATTTTAATACGAGATTCATAAACATCTCTTGGCAATCTTCTTGGAAGATAGTATTCATCTTCTGCATCTGTTCCAAAGAATAATGTTGGACTCATCCACTTTTCTAGTACTAACCAATTTCCTAAATTTACACCCTTTACATACATAATTATTACCTCATCTTTCATTACTTAAAATATGACTATTTTATATTTTCAGGAATCTACAAATATATATACTTTTGCTTAATATTTCTTATAGCCGTTGTAAATTCTTTATCTACACCCATTGTATACAATTACATCCATTTAATTAAGTATCTTTATTATCTAATTTATATGTCAATATTATCTTTTTTTAAATTGATTTATAAATAAATTTATTTTATAATTCTGTAAAGGGAGTGAGAATTTTGAATAAAGAGAATTTTATGCATGAAATAATACAACCAACTGAAAATTTAGATGCAGTTTTAAAACTGTTCAATGATCCTGGAAGTTATACAGCTAGTCATTGGCATAATTCAATAGAAATCTTATATATAACATCTGGTAGTTTACAGGTTGATATTGGAAAATACTCTTATAATTTAGAGGAAGATGATTGTATATTAATTAATTCAGGAAGAGTTCATTCAACTCATTGTATTAATGGAAATACATCTATTTTGCTACAAATACCACCTGAATTATTAAAACGTTATATACCAAATTATAAAAACTATTATTTTGATTTAAATATTAATTCAAGTAATAATGAAGCAAAAAAGAATTTAAATATAATAAAAAATATTTTAAAAAGTATGAGAGATTTAGAAAATAATCCTTGTGAGGTTTCTCATTTACGCTTTGCAAGTCTTTTGTTTGAATTTCTTTATCAGTTATATACAAACTTCAGTATTTCAATAACTAATAATAAATTACAACATTCTCATTTATCTTTTTCTAATCTAGAACCTGTATTAGAGTTTACTAAAGAAAATTATTATAGACATATTTCTATTAAGGAAATTTCAGAGATAGCTCATCTTCAACCAGAATATTTTTGTAGAAAATTTAAACAATATATGGGACAAACCTATTTAGATTATTTAAATGAACTAAGGCTTTCTCATATTTATATGGACTTACTTAATAGTAATGAATTAATATCTAATATTATGGAAAGACATGGCTTTAGCAACTATAAGTTATTTTATAAAACCTTTAAGAAAAAATTTAATTGCACTCCTAAAGAAGTACGTAAAATTAATAAATCTGTCTAAATTTAAACTATACTTTTTTATTCTATATTTTTTTATACTCTTTAACTAAGAAAACCTTATCTAATATACTAATTCAAACTATCCATTTGTAAATTTATTATTTTTTATAATAAAACTATAAATCAAATAAGTCGCTACAAATTTAAACTTTGTAACGACTTATTAATTAATATCTTTTTCTTCTTCTACGTCCTCTAAATATAGGTTTATACCTTTCCCCTCTAGCTTCATGTAACATTTCCTTACAAACTCTACATCTATCACTTGGATAATCCCAAGATAACTTCTTGCCACAAATACTACAAACTCTTTCATGATCAAGTAAATTAGTTAAAAGAAGTTCATTTATTTTATTAGCTGTCTCTTCCTTCTCATCTGCTATATATCTATTATTTATCATCATATTAAAATTCTTTGCAAAAGAATAATTTAACTCTAATGATTTATAATAACTTTCAAGTTCATCAAGCTCCTTCTTTGAACTTACACTTTTCTTAAGAACAGGCTTCTTTAAATTTACTGCACCAGCACTATACATCTTGCAATACTCTTCCCAAAGTGCTTCTACAGCTTTATTATTTTCCTCAAAAGGAATTGTAGCCATTTTTAACATTTCTTCTTTAGATACATTTATATTAAGTTTCTTTAACCTATTTAAAAGATAAATTATTCTTGTAACATCTGTTTTTTCATAATAACCTTTAACAGACATTACACTCCATGTTTTTAACGCATCTATAATATCTATATTTATGTCAAGTAGTGAATCTGGTACTCCTATAAAACACTTTTCTATTTTCTTTGTCTTAGCAGTTAATGCATTTTTTATTAAATTGCTATCATTCATAGCTATAACATATCCTTTATTATAAATACCCTTACGCCCAGCTCTTCCTGCTATTTGCTTTATTTCAGAGATATTTAATTTTCTTAAAGATATTCCATCATATTTTCTTGTTTCCAAAAATACAATACGTTTTATAGGAAGATTCACTCCCATTCCAATAGCATCTGTACACACTATTACTTCTGTTTCACCATCTAAAAATCTTTCAAACTGCTTCTTTCTTGTTGAATATGGAAGTGAGCCATAAATTATACTTGTTTTTATATTATTGTTAAGAAGTTGTGCAGAAACTGCAAGGGCCTTCCTTTTACCAAAAACAACTAAAGCATCTCCTGACTTAACATCCTTATTTAAATCAAACTTTTCATTTTCAAATATAAGTTCTGTATCTCTTTTATGTTCAATAATTTCATATGTATCATTACAATCTTTTATTAGCTTAATTATTACATCTTTTGCTTCTGGAGCCATACATATATGGATTTCTGGTGACATTACACCTATTATAGCTCTTGTCCATGCCCATCCCCTTTGTTTATCAGAAATCATTTGAGCTTCATCTATAACACATACATCATAAGGAGTTCCTAGCTGTAACTTTTCAATAGTTGAGGAAACATGACATGCGTATGTAATAATATCCTCTTCTTCTCCTGTTAATAATGAACAAGGTATATTTTGAGAATTAAGTTTATCTTGAATTTCAAGTGCTAATAATCTTAACGGAGCTAAATAAACACCAGAATCTGCTTCCATAAGTCTTTCAATACTTGAATATGTCTTTCCTGTATTAGTTTCACCAACATGAAGATAGAAATGTCTTTTCATATCTCTTGTTTCTTTATATTCATATATTGGATTATCTAAAATTATTTCTTGAATTTCGTCTTTTGCCTTATTTTTAATATATATATTTTCCGATGTCCAAACTAAACCTTTTATGCATATCCATGAAATACATTCTTTAAAATCTAGAATATCATCAATAGATGGTGCTTTTTCATTTTCTTTTAAGTATTCCTTATAAAGAATATTTTCAACTACAGCAATTCTTTTTATTATTTCATTTATTTTATCTTCTTTAGATATAAGGTTTCTTCTAAAGCCTGGTAAATTAACACTTTTATAATATCCAAAGACCATATTTCTAGCATCTTCTAAAAATAAATTCATATGTTCCTGTGTCTTATAAATATTCACATTAATAAGATTATCTAACCTTTTATCTATTGAGTTAACAACCTTAACCTTAAGTCTATTTATTCCCTTTGTAGATGAACTTGCTTCTTCACAGCTTTTAACCATAACTTGTATTAATTTTTCTTCGTCACTACTTTGGTCTGCTTCTACAACTTCTGTATAGCAATCATTAACTATTCCTAATTCTGCACAACCTTTATCATAAATATCTAATAAAAGTTTTTCTTCTAATAAAGCTACTTTTGTAGCTACTGAACTACCCCATCTACTTTTAAAGCCATTTCCTACTTCAACCTTTATTTTTTCTTCTAAACTTCTTTTTTTATCATCACTTAATTCATCTAAATTTAAATCACAATATATTTTACCATCTCTAGTTCTCTTATACCATCTAACGCTGTTCCATAGAAATTCTTCATTATATCTACTTTTAAACCTTTTATATAATTCACCCTTTTTCTGATCCATTATCTTTTCTACTTTTTCATATAGAACAGTGGCAATATCCTTTGGTTCATACTTAAATGCAATCTTATCATTACTATTGTTTTCAAACTCCTCTAACTCTTCAATATATGAACCTTCCCATGATAATTCATATATAAAATCCTTCACATAAGTATAATCATAAATATTAAATGGTCCATTATCCTTTAATTCAACTTTAGAATTTATATCATACTTATTGTAATTTGAATCATCTATTTTAACCTTATTAACTTCTTTTATGTATTTTACAATTTCTTTAATTGTTTCATTAATAAATTCATTATCTATATATTTAGCTATTTCATTTTTTGTTTCTTTTCTTAAGCTACACTTAATTGAACCCATCTCATCACTTCTTTCTAGAAATATTTAATTTAAAGTAGTTTTTTATATTTCAACTTTTTTCTTGTCTTATTATAGCATATTAAGCTTTCTTACATTACTAATAATAGTAGATAAAACTATATTTACATATTATAATTATAATAAAATAACTATAGGATGTGATTTTTATGATGATGATGTGTCCCGCTTCTAATTTGCATAGAATTATAGTGCATTATATATTTAATGAATTATTAGATCAAATTGAATCTGCAAATAATGTTGGTTCTGAGGCAACTAGAATTGATGTTAACTATATTCTTAAAGATTCTAATAAAAAATATAAATACTTGGAACCTGATATTTTTGCTGGTGGAGATTTATTATGGAAAGGTGAAATATTAGTTTCTGCTCCAGAATTAGTTATTGAAGTTTTAAGCTTTACTACAGCTAAATACGATAGAACTGAAAAAATGGATTTATATAAAGCTATAGGAGTAAAAGAGTATATTCTTGTTTCTCAAGACGGAAGTATAGAATTATATAACCTTGAAAGTAATGATTATAAAGACTATATTAAAATTGATAACATCTTCAAAAGTCATTACTTAAATATAACATTAGATTTTGATAAAATATTTACTTTAGTTAAAAATAAATTTAATTAAAAAATTTGCAGTATAGGCCGGGAGAGTAGATAGATTTGTGTAATAACAAACAAACCTATCTACTCTCCCCTTTTTTAATAAAAAGTTGCTTTACAACCCACTCCTAAAACATGGAATATCGTCAATCTCTTTAAAATCATCATTAATAATAACAATCTCATTTCCATCAGTAACAATTCCATATTTAATAGTATCATAATTACTCATATATTCTTTAAGATGAAGTAGCTCTCTTTCAGTACCTATCCCTAATCTATTAGTTTTAATAAATATAAATGGTATCTTGTTTTTATTTTCATAAAAATATATAACAACATTTATTGTTTCAGCCTTAGTTTCAATATTAACCTTAACTTCAACATCTATTAACTCCTTAGGATAGCCATATCTATTTATAAGTTCATTAATAATCCATTGTCTTGTGACCTCTTCATTTCTATAAATATCATCAATTTTATAAGTAAATAAATACTCATCAATATTAATCCTATGTAACTTTCTAAAATTACTTTTTGAATTAATTCTTAGGTATTTACAACTTATATCTTTAATAAACTTAGATGGATTTCCATAACTAGTTAGAAATAATTGCTCTGTAGCTCTAGTCATTCCTACATACAATAATTTTCTATCCATAGATTCAACAAAATCACTATCTTCAAATTCATTTGCAAATGATTTCAAAGGCATATATTTATCATTAAGTCCTACTATCATAACCACTTTAAATTCTAATCCTTTTACTAAATGCATAGTAAGTAGTTTAATACAATTATCACTAAAATCTAACTCATCATCATTTTCAATTTCTTTATAAGGAATGTTATTTTTCTCTAAATAATTTTTTATTTCTTTTAACTGATTTTTGAATCTACTTATAATTGCAATATCCTTATAACTATACCTGTCCTTTAATTCATCTTTTATTATTCCAGTAACATATTCAGCTTCTAATATCTTATTCTTAAATCCTTTATATACTGGATAAACTCCCTGCTTATCAATTAATGATGGTTTTACAAAGTTATCTTCCTCAATAATATTTTTATCATCTGCAATTAAGCTATATGCTGCATATGCTATTTGAATTGTTGTTCTATAGCTTTTAGATAATGCAATGGATTTACCTTTCATGTCAAATCCTATACTTGTAAAACTTCTTCCCTTTACTAACCAAGCTTCTGGATAAATACTTTGTGCTGTATCTGAAACAAATAGTATACTAGAATAATTTTTATTCATATATAATGTTTTAATAAACTCTAATTGTACTCTTGTTAAATCCTGTGTTTCATCAACTATAATATGAGTATATTTCTCTTCTACTTGACTTTTAGCCTGCTTTAATGCTATTAATGCAACATCCTGATAATCTACTAATTTGTCTCTTTTAAGATTTTCATTATACTGAAGCATAACTTCAAAAATAGCCTGTCTTATCTGAGAATTCTTTCTTAACTTATGTGGTGATTCTATATTATTATTAGATATTCTCCCTATTCTATCTATAATTTGATATTCTTCAATTTCTGTATAATTACAGGATTTCATCCATCTAATTTCCTCTTCAATAAATATTAAGTTTTTTTCCTCTAATACATTTACATTTTTATAATTTTCTCTTACTTTAATAATTGCATCTATTAAAGCCTTAGTAACTTGCTTATTATTAGCAATTTTTAAATTCTCATTTTCTATATTTAAAGTAAAATATTCAAACATTATATTGTTAATAGTTTCTATATGTAGCTTGTCCTTATCTCCACTTTCATATATCCCTAATGATAATTGTTCCGCTTCTTTATTTTTTTCTATTTCTTCGTATATATATTTAACATAATTAATTAGTGATTTATTATATGTAATAACAAGTACTTTATCATCTTTTTCATAGCAGTAATCTTTTAATAGGAATGGTATTTTATGCACTGCCACTGTAGTTTTTCCTGAGCCTGCAACCCCTTTAACTAATGAATGACCATTTGGTTTGTTTTCAATTATTCTTCTTTGTTCAACATTCAACCTCATTATCTTTTCTCTTTTCCCCTTTTATTTTATCTATAGTGTAATTATACCATATTTTGTATGTTATTTTTATTTTATAATTCTAAAAGACTATATTTAAAATCCACGCAAATAGAAACATTGTTTTTTAATTTTTATTTATAGTAAATTGTATATTAACTATAAAGCGTAATTATAAATTCTATAGAATCTATATTAACTGAGATCTTCAACTTAGATCTATAATATATAAAACATAAAAGAAATAAAATACTTAAATATAAATAAAATATAATATTGAGTTATATGATAATTAATTAGAACTTTTTAAGTGTCTAAACAATCTAATAATTAAATTAAAGGATGTGATTTTATGAAAAGAATATTAAGGTGTGGATTATTAGTTACATTATTTACTTTGCAATTAATAGGTTGTAGTAACATATCTTCAAATAAATCAAAAAATAAGATTATGAAAACAGCTTATAATTGGCTAGATAATACAAGTAAATCAGATATACTCAATTGGGAAACAGCTACTGTAGAAGAAGTTAATTTTGAAGAAGAACATGTAGTTGCTACAAAAACAGCTAGCGCAGACATTAGAAATATCGAAGCCTATAAAGTAACTTTTACTACTCATAAAGATGAATTATTAGGCCCAATAGTTATCTATTTAGATAAAAATAATCTTAATGTATTAGGCTTAGATTTTAGAGAGTAGCTTTATATTATTTTCTCCTTAATTATATCTATGCCTTTATATGATATTATAATCTATTTTTATTCATTCTTCACAATTTAAACTATAAAAATAGTAGATAAACATGATTTATACATACATATCTATCTACTGTTTTACTTTTGTTAAGCCCCAGTTAACAATATATGGATGTTCCCCGGAGGCCAATACATTTTTTTACATATACTCTATATTCTATTCAACAAAAGTAACTACTTCATCTAAACTCTTACGTGGTGGTGAATTTGGAGTGTCATCTTCTGCAATTCCAAGCGAAATCATTGCCATTAATTTATATTCATCCTTTTCAAAATTAATAAGCTCTTCAATCTCAATCTTAGAATGAGTAGGTCCTGTCATATAACAAGTTCCATACCCCAACTCTGTTGCTGCTAATAAGAAATTTTCTATAGCCGCCCCGATTCCTTGAGCTGCTGAATTTGGAAATCTTAACTCATTTAATACTTCTTCACTTGCATTATTATCTTTAAGAATAGTTTCCTCTACCATGTAATATTCCTTTGAATATACTACAACTAATACAGGTGCATTTTTAAAACATGTATAATAAGGTAATAAATTCATCATTAACTTTCTTTGCTTTTCTACTTTAGCCATTTCTGCTAAGTTAGTATGATTTTTTTCTACTATATCAGCAATTTTATTTATTAACTCCTTATTTTGAATTACAACAAAATGCCATGTTTGCTGATTCTTTGGAGATGGTGCATGTATTGCAGCATCAAGCATTTTTATAATATCTTCTCTTGGTACTTCACTATCTTTAAACTTTCTGACACTCTTTCTATTATAAATAAAATCTAAACTTTTCATCTGTTACTCACCTTTTAATCTTTCTTATATAATGCCATTTTTATTTTATTACTTTAACTCCCCTATAATTTTCTTTCCTTTCTAATGTTATATTCACAAATTTGCTTCATTTCTTCTTAAAGTTTTTAAATGTAAAATATGTGTTAATTTAATTATATACTAATTTAATGTATCTTTCTTGCTATTTGAGAGAAAACAATAATTAATAATACTTTTATTTCACATAATATATTTTTATAATTGGAGTTTACTATGGAAAATATTGTTAATTATGCAGAAAAAGAGCTATCCACCTTAAATGAAAAAGAGTTTAATGCTATAGATTCTTTGATACTATCTCAAATTAGCAATATACTACTTAATAATCTGGTAGGCTGTATAAATTCAAATAGGAAACCAGTAAAATTTAAAGATTTATTAAAAGCAGAGTCATTTCCTAGAATGTTTGATAAAGTTCCTTATGAAGAATCTACTAAACAATTACTTTTCGCTCTTGCTTCAAGTCCTAGATTTAGAGACATACGGATTAATTATCATATTTCAAAAACTGATCCTATCTCTGAAAAACAGTTTTCTGCAACAACCTTTATTTTAAATAATACATATGCTTATATAGCATTTCGTGGAACAGATTACAGTGTTGTAGGGTGGAAAGAAGATTTTAATATGGCATTTACTAAAGCCATTCCTTCTCAAATAGAGGGTGTTGAATATTTAAATAATATTGCAAAGTTAATTCCTCATAGCCTTTATGTTGGCGGTCATTCTAAAGGTGGGAATATTGCTGTTTATGCCTCTATGAATTGTAATTATAGAATTGCTCCTCGTATAAAAAAAATATTTAGCCATGATGGACCTGGCTTTAGAGAAGAAATAATAAAAAGTGATGCTTTTGCCAAAATAAAAGATAAGATACATAAAACACTACCTCATTCCTCTTTTATAGGAATGCTTCTTGAAAATCACGAAGATTATCATGTAGTCAAAAGTAATAAGTTTGGTGGTATAAGACAACACAATCCCTTTTCCTGGGAAATAACTAATTCTGATTTTAATTATTTAGAAAAGCTTTCTCCAGGCTCTAGATATACTAATGCTACTTTACATAGATGGTTAAGTGAAGTATGTGATAAAAAACGCAAGTTATTTATAGAAACTATATTTGATATCTTTGATTCCACTAATTCTGAAACTTTTATTGAAATAACTCAAAACTGGCAAAAAAATATTCCTATTATTTTTGATTCAATAAAAAATATAGATTCAGAAGTAAAATCTATGATTATTCAGTTAATTAAGGAACTTTCAATACTTTATATTAAAAATCTTACTCATACAGATAAAGAAAATATATCTTACTTTAATAAAAACTTTATATCAAATTTATCAAAAAAAGAGAGCTAATAAAATATTATATTAACTCTCTTTTTCCTCTATATATTATAAGTTATTATTTTTAACTCTTTCTACTAAGTCTTTAACTTTTAACTCTATACTTCTTGCTATCTTAATAAACTCATTATCATCTTTTCCTGTTGGGTCTTCCAATCCCCAATCTTCTACATGTTTTGCTGGTAAATATGGACATACAACATTACATCCCATTTTTATAACAATATCAACCTTTGGTATATCACTCAACAGTTTTGACCTTTGAGTTTCATTCATATCAATATCATATAGATTCTTAATTATCCTTACTGCATCTTGATTAATTTGTGGCTTTGTTTCTGTTCCAGCTGAGTAGCTTTCAAAAACATCTATACCGTATTTTTTTCCTAATGCTTCTGCCATTTGTGATCTACAAGAGTTATGTACACATATAAATGCTACCTTTGGTTTATTCATAATCAATCTCTCCCTATAAATATATACTATTAAACACCTTAAATATAGATTATTATCTATATTTAGTCAACATTTTATACTTATAATATAATTATTTTCAAAAAAATTACCATTGGTTTATATTTTTTATAACATGCTCCTTAAATTCTTCTGCAATTTTTGATATATAAGTTTCCTTGTTCCATCCCATATAAATTTTCTTATATCCAATGTCATCTTTTATTCTTATTTTAGAAATTTTATTTGTATTAATCATAGGTGTATTTACAACTACTGAAATACCAGCCCCTGCAGAAACTAAGCTTGCAAGCATACTGGCTTCAGTTGGCTCTACTGATATTTTAGGTGTATAACCTATAAGTTCAGCATAAGATATTTTCTTTTCATTATCTCTTGTATTATAAACTATAAAATTTTCTTCTTTTAATTCTTTTAAATATACCTCTTCTTTATTAGATAAATAATGATTTTTAGGAACTATTAATACATATTCTTCTTTTTTTACTAATGAAACTTCTATTTCAGGATAATCATTAATCCTTTTAATATCATCAAAAAAACCTAAATCTATTTTTCCATACTTTAAATCCTTTAATATTTCATCTGTACTTTCATTATTAAAGTTAAATTTTGTTTGCATATGACTATTTAAAAAATTACTTATTAAAAATGGAATAATTGTTGATCCTATACAATATGTAGATGCTATAGAAATAACTCTATCATTATTATTCTTCATATCTTGTATTTTTTCTCTACCTCTTTCAATATCATTAAGTGCTGATTCAGCATACTTTAAAAATACATCTCCATATTTAGTTATTTTTATGTTACGCCCTTCCCTTTCAAAAAGTGGAACATTTAACTCCTCTTCTAATTTTGAAATTGCTTTGCTTAATGCTGGCTGACTTACTAATAAAATATTGGATGCTGTAGTAAAGTTTTTGGTTTCTGCTATAACTTTAAAATATTCTAATTGTTGTAAATTCATATTTTAATCTCCTATTAATAAATTCTATAAATAAAATCATAAATCAAACCTATAACTTTTAGTTATATATTCATGAATATTTTGAATTAGACATTATTATTTTAACAATGATATAATCACATCATTAATTAATATATAACTATTAATTAATAAATAAATTATAAATTTTATATATATAAATGTCAAAAATAATTGAAAGCGAGGCTATTAATGAGTACTATCTTTAATAAACCAATAACAGAAGTCATAACTTTAAGACATTCAGTTAGAAATTATTCAAATGTACCTTTATCTAAAAATACCATTGAAAAAATTGAAAAATATATTGATAATGTTGAAAACCCATTCAATAAAAATATAAGAATTAATTTAATAGAGAAAAGTCAATCTAATAATGAATCAAAACTTGGAACTTATGGTGTTATAAAAGGTGCAAACTACTTTTTAACAGCTGCCTGTGAAAATGATGATTTAAGTTTAATAGCTTTAGGATATACTTTAGAAAAAGTTATTTTATATTGTACCTCTTTAGGCTTAGGTACTGTATGGTTAGGTGGTACATTTAATAAAAGTGGCTTTGCTAAAGCTATAAATCTTGATGAAAAAGAAATATTACCCATAGTTGCTCCTGTAGGATATGAAGGAGGTAAAAAATCACTTATAGCTACTTTATTTGGTAGTAATACTTATAAACGTAAAAATTACTCTGAAATATTCTTTAATGAAAATTTCAATACTCCCCTTGATAATAGTCATTTTTATAAATATAATCAATCACTTGAAATGCTGAGACTTGCCCCATCTGCACTTAATAAACAGCCTTGGAGAGTGTTAAAAGATAATAATAACTTACACTTTTATTTAGTTAGTACTAAAGGATTAACTAAAATTGATTTAGGAATTGCACTTTGTCATTTCCATTTAACATCTATTGAAAATGGGTTAAGTGGTAATTTTACTTCAATAGATCCTTTAAAAAATATAAAAAATTCAGATTTTACTTACATTATATCTTGGATGGATAAATAAACTTAAAATAATTCATATTAAAAAATAAGGAGTGTATATAAATGTTTAAAGTAAATAGAGAAAAATGTATTGCGTGTACACAATGTATTAAAGATTGTCCTACTCGTGTTATTTCACTAAAGGATGGAAAAGCTGATATTAATAATGAAGGTTGCATTAAGTGTGCTCATTGTGTCGCAGTCTGTCCTGTAGATGCTGTTTCAAGCGATGATTATAATATGAATGAAGTAAAACCTTATAATAAGGAATCTTTTTCAATAGAAGCTGAAAATCTTTTAAACTTCATTAAATTTAGAAGAAGTGTTAGACGTTTTAAAAATAAACCTGTAGAAAAAGAAAAACTTGAACAAATTATTGAAGCTGGTAGATTTACTCAAACTTCAACTAACAGCCAAGATGTTTCTTATACAGTAGTTACTGATAAATTAGATGAATTAAAAGAATTAGCTTATTCTAGCTTAAAGAAAAAAGGTGAATATATATTAGCAAACTTAACTCCTGAAACAGAACATCTAAAAAGATATGCTAATATGTGGCTACATAGTTATTCTGAGTTTAAAAAAGATCCTATAAAAAATGATAGATTATTCTTTAATGCTCCAGCAGTAATTTTTGTTACTTCTCCTTCTCAAATTAATGGTGGATTGGCTTCCTCTAATATGGAACTTATGACAGATGCTTTAGGTCTTGGTACTTTCTTTAGTGGCTTCTTATTAGTTGCTTCACAAGATAATAAAGAAATTTTAGATTTACTTGAAATAAAAGATGGTAAACAAATAATTTCTTGTTTAGTAATTGGATATCCTGATGTTAAATATCATAGAACTGTTCCAAGAAAAAAAGCTAATATAAACTGGAAATAATATATATAACTTAGGGATAAGTTAAGTTTATGAAAAATGATTCATATCAACTTAATCTAGCTTTTTTACATCCCCTAGAAATATATCAAAAAACTACGGCATTATTTTTTGCCGTAGTTTTTATTTTTAAATTACTATTTAATTCTTTGCAAATTGGCTATTATATAATTCCTCATAGAAACCACCTTTAGCCATAAGCTCTTCATGATTTCCTTGCTCAATTATATTTCCATCTTTAATAACTAATATTAAATCAGCACTCTTTATAGTAGATAATCTATGAGCTATAACAAAGCTTGTTCTTCCCTTCATTACATTTTGCATAGCCTGTTGAAGCATAAGCTCTACTCTAGTATCAACTGAACTTGTTGCCTCATCTAATATAAGAATCTTAGGATCAGAAATTATTGCTCTTGCTATAGTCAATAATTGCTTTTCACCTTGAGATATATTAGATGCCTCTTCATTTAAGAACATATTATATCCATCAGGAAGTGTTTTTATAAAGTGATGAACATTTGCTATCTTAGCTGCACTTATAACCTCATCCTTTGTAGCATCAAATCTACCATATTTTATATTATCTTCTATAGTACCATTAAATAACCATGTATCTTGAAGAACCATACCAAACATACTACGTAAATCTTCACGCTTCATATCTCTAGTATCTACTCCATCAATTTTAATTGCTCCACCTTTAAGCTCATAAAATCTCATAAGCAAATTGATTAATGTAGTTTTACCAGCACCTGTAGGACCTACTATTGCTACCATTTGTCCTGATTTAACTTCTACATTTAAATCTTCAATTAAAATCTTATCATCGCTATACCCAAATCTTACATGCTCAAATGAAACATTCCCTTTTGGTTCATCTAACTTTATAGAATTTTCCTTATCTTCAAGTTGTTCTTCTTCATTTAAAAATTCAACTACCCTATCAACAGCTGCAAAAGCTGATTGAATTGCTGATGATAATTGAGTCACTTGAGATAATGGTTGATTTATTTGCCATACATATCTTATAAATGCTTGAAGATTACCAACTGTAATTCCTCCTGCAATTGATATAATAGCTCCAAATATACCTATTGCAGCTATTCCTAAGTAACAGACTAATGAAACTAAAGGTCCCATAGTACTTGATATAAACTGAGCCTTAAAACCTGCCACTTGAAGTTCACTATTTATAGCAGTAAACTCTTCTATTGCATCCTCTTCCTTACCATATAGCTTTATTTCATTAAACCCTGTATACATTTCTTGAACTGTACCATTTAATTTACCTAAAGCATCTTGTTGAGTTTTAAAATATCCTTGTGACTTACCTACTACAACCCTTGAAACTATGTAGCTAAGTGGAATTATAAGTGTTCCTATTAATGCCAATTTAAAATTTATAGAGTACATCATAATAAGAGCTAAAGTTACTGATAATACTGAATTTACAACTTGGCTGAAACTTTGTTGAAGTGCATTTGAAATAGTATCTATATCATTTGTAATTCTACTTAATACATCACCATAGCTATTTTTATCAAAATAACTAACAGGTAATCTTCTTATTTTATCTTGAACTGCTCCTCTTAAATCTCTCATACTATTTTGAATAGCATTTGTAAGTAAAAAACTTGCTCCATAAGTTGCTAGTACATTTCCTAAATATACTACAAGCAATAAGGCTAAAACACCTGTAATATATTTAAAGTTTACACTTGCTCCTTCTACACCTTTTATTAAATCAAAAGAATCATTAGTAAGTTGAGTTATAACTAATCCTTCAGTTATAGGTGCAAGTGCCGTAAATACAGCTGCTACTATTATAAGTAAAATAGCAGTCAAAAATCCTATTCTATATGGTTTAACAAAAGGAGTGATTTTTTTTATTGAATCTTTAATATTTGTCATTATGCTAACTCCTCCTCTGTAAGTTGTGATAATGCTATTTCTTTATATATAGAACATGTCTTTAATAGTTCTTTGTGCTTTCCAATTCCAACTACTTCCCCTTCATCTAAAACTATTATTTTATCTGCATCCATAATTGAACCTATTCTTTGTGCTACTATTAAAACTATTGCATCTGTAGTTTCTTTCTTTAACTCTGCTCTTAAAATAGCATCTGTTTTAAAATCTAATGCTGAAAAACTATCATCAAAAATATAAATTTCTGGTTTTCTAACTAAAGCTCTTGCTATAGACAATCTTTGTTTTTGTCCTCCAGAAACATTTGCTCCACCTTCACCTATTGGTTCATCAAATCCTTTTTCCTTCTTACTTATAAAGTCATAGGCTTGTGCAACTTTTGCGCTATGTACTATTTCATCATAGCTAGCTTCATGTTTACCAAATTTAATATTACTTTTTATACTTCCTGTAAATAATAAATTCTTTTGTCTTATAAATCCTATTTTTTTACGTAATGATTTTAATTCAAAATCTCTTACATCTACTCCATCTATTTTTATAGATCCATTAGTAACATCATAAAATCTTGGTATAAGATTTATAAGTGTTGATTTACCACTACCAGTACTTCCTATAAATGCTATAGTTTCTCCCTTTCTAGCTTTAAATGAAACATTTTTTATTACAGCTTCTTCTCCATCAGGATATATAAATGTAACATCATTAAACTCTAATGTCCCTTCATTATTTGTTTCTGTAACGCCTTTTTCTGGATCCTTAATTAATGATTCTGAAAATAATAATTCTTCAATTCTTTCTGCTGAAACCTGCGCCTTTGGATACATAACAAATACATTAGAAAATAACATTAATGAAAACATTGCATGGAATAAATATTCTATAAATGCAACTAACTGTCCAACTTGTAATGTTCCTACATTAATCATTTTACTTGCTATCCAAAACAATACTATTATTGCTAAGTTAAGCAGTAAGAAAAATGATGGTTGTGCTACTGACATTAATTTAAATAATTTCTTTGAAATACCTGCATATTGGTTATTTGCTTCATTAAATCTCTTACCTTCATAATCATCATTACCAAAAGCTCTAATAACTCTTATTCCAGTTAAATTTTCTCTTGATATTCTATTTAATTTATCTAAGTTTTTTTGTTGAGTTTGTGACCATGGATGTGATGTTTTTGCTATTAAAAATACACCAAATACTATAAGTGGTAGCGTAACTACTAATATTATTGATAACTTAGCACTTGTTTTTAATATCATAAACAAGCTTATAACAAACATTACTGGACATATCATTGCCATTCTTAATATCGTATTTGTAAATTGCATTACTTGAAAAGCATCGTTTGTTGTTCTTGTTATCATTGAAGATATACCAAATTTATCATATTCACTATGAGAAAAACTCTGTGCTTTTTTAAATATATCATTTCTTATATCTCTTACAATTTTTGTTGAGATATTTGCTGATGTATACCCTAAAAGTATAGTTCCCATTGCTCCTAATATTGAAATTGCTACAATTATAATACCCATTTTCTTTATATAGTTTATATCGTTATAAGCTATACCCTTGTCTATTACATCTGCCATTATTGTTGGTATTCCAAGTTCTACTAATGCAAAACCAAATACTCCCAATAAATTTAATAAAATAAGACCTTTATATTTTTTTAAATATCTTAATATTAATTTCACTTATTATACCTCCTCTTATAAATATAACTTTTAGCTTCCTTATTTTAACATACTAAAGATTTCAATTCTACACTCAATTATATTTTATGTCAATAAACTATTCTAAAACTTATTTTTTTATTTTTATAATGTATATAACTCTTAATTTTAATAGAATCTATCTTATAATTGCTCACCATAAAAAAAGACACTTACATATAAATAAATGTCTTTTCACTACTTATTAGTTATTGTTTTTTACATATTCCTTATAAAAATCACTTAGTATATCATATTCTTCTTGTGATAAGAATTTACTATTATATTTTTCATCTAGATCTTTTTGTGTAAATCCTATATATCTTACTTTATTCTTATATAACTCAATAAGCCCTAATCTTACATTATTATTTTCACTCATATATCATATAACTCCTTCCTCTTTAATTTTCTATATTATACATTACTTCTTTATTTTATAGCAATAATTTTCATTTCACCAATTTCATTGTATCCATACACTAGCATTTTCTGTGTTATTAGGGTATTTTATAACTATGAAATTTTATTGGAGGCTATACTATAATGAAAAAACATATTAGTACTAAAGATATAACTAACATTGCAATTATGGCTACATTAGTTTTTATAGCAACTTTTTTAATTAAAATTCCTTCCTTAAATGGATATACCCATATAGGTGATTCTATGGTTATTATATCAGCTTTAATTTTAGGAAAGAAAAAAGGTGCTTTAGCTGCAGGCTTAGGAGCTGCATTATGTGATTTATTAAGCGGATATATGCAATATATTATTCCTACATTTTTAATTAAGGCTATTATGGTATTGATTATTGCTACAATTGCTGAAAATTTAATTAATAAAACTAAATTTGCTTGGATTCTTGGAGCTATTATAGGTTGTACTTTTCAAGTAGTTGGATATTGTTTAGTTGAAACTATACTATATGGATTTGCAGGAGCACTTGCTTCAGTTCCAGCTAATATTATTCAATCTATAGTTGGAATAGCGTTGGCTGTTGTTTTATCTACTGTACTTGAAAAATCTAATATATTAAACAAACTAAAAACTAATTAATCTTAGAATATAATCAATTGTATATTCTAGCCTGTACTTTCTCATCAATACTAATATAATACCTAAATAAAACATTATAGAGGTATTATATTAGTTGATGAATCTGCACTATTCTGTAATTAGCATCAATAAACTTTATTACTCTCCTTCAATGATTCAAAAATTGTTACATAAAAAATAATATCAAATTTTTTAATTCATTAAAGTTAGTATCATTTCTTCTAAAGAAAAAACTTCATTAGTTTCAAATAATTCCGCTAAAGATTCTATATTCTCTTCTAAATGCTCAATATCCTTTGAATAAGTATGAGCTATATCAACTATATCAACATCTGTAAAATCACCTTCTTCAGTAAATCTTACTACCGATAACTCTTTAATCATCAAATAACTCACTATAGCTGTTTTTACTTTTGCTGATACATCATAATCAAAAACAGCCTTCATAAAGTATCTAAATATAAAATAAACTAAGATATGCTCAAACTTATACATTGATTTTTCATAATATTTATTAAAGTCTTTATTCTTAGCTAAGTATATTTCTTTATCATCTTCATTTTGCCAAAAATATCTTATTGCATCATCTAATCCCAAAGGATCATTTGGATTTATATGCTTTAAGTTTTTAAATACTTTAAAATACTCATTCATATTATTATATTTATTATTTTCTTTATTCTTATATTTTTCTAAATCACATAAAAATTCCTTTATAAAACTTTTATTGCTATACTTTTCCCTAATAGATTTAATATCACCTATTTCACTTTCATCTATCTTATCTTGAATTTCTTTAGCAAAAGAAATAACTATTGCTGCTCTAGTATTTAATTCAATATTTCTATTCTGAAGAATATCAAAAACTACCTTTCTACATTGCATAAGCTCTATATAAAGTCTTGCGTTAATATCATTATATCCACTAACCTCTTCATCATTTTCACTTAATTCAAATATTGCCTTCTTAGAATCTCTTAATATTATTCTAGTAGCCTCTGGACATGATAAAGAGATTCCTATTTCACGTAAACTTCCAAACTCCTCTAAATATCTTGGATATTGTCTACATGTATAACAAAGACCTTCTTCTCCAAGTTCATTATATATATCACATAACTTATTTTCATTTAAAAATGGACAGTCATTTCCTTTTAATACAAATATATTTTCTCCAGCATCATGTACTATTTCACTTTTTAATCTATCACCAAATTCTCCATCTACCTTTTGATACTTTGAGTAAGTTTCATCATCAATTACTATTCCCCAACCCGCACAACATGTATCTTCACATTCTGATGCTATACATTTAAAATCTTTAAAATATTCTGGTACTCTTATTTTCATTTTCAACCTCACATCTTACGTTATTAAACCTAAATATCTTTCAGATTTTATTTTAATATTTATTAATTATAGTATCAAGTTTCTAAATTAATATATTCATTAAATAAATCTATATTTATTGTCTACATTTATTAAATTCAACATAAATATTGGCAAGAGTTCTATTAATAAAATCATTTGTAACATAAGCATTATCAGAAAATAATAATCCGTAATCAGTATAAAATCTGCTAAGCATAAGAATAATATAAAAATTAGTAATACTTATATCTATAATGCCTGTAAAAAGTGGAATTACCGCATTAGAATTGGAAACTATATATGTTAAAGATGGAACAAATGAACTATCTAAATCATAATTATTATCCATAACTTTTTTTATAAATTCATCTGCATTTTCATCATCATGAATTTTTACACTACTATCAAACTTTATATTTTCTTTTTCTACTTCATTAATATATAAACCTATAATAAAACAATATAAATCTATTTGTAAATTTGCATTTGTATTTATATTAAAGGTAGCTGGATTTATTGGATTGTAAATTTGATTACTAAACTTTGAATAATTATATGTTAAAAATAAATATAATCTATTAATATTTCTATATAAAATTTCACCATCCTTTACTAAAGGATTAGGGCTTCCTAAAAATTTAGCACATGGAGGTAGTTCAAAATTTTCTAATGGATCGCAAGTACAATTATTTTTGCATTTCTTCCTTCTTTTTTTCTTCAATAACTTTTCCTCCATAATTATTTTATATTATCCTATGATTTTTTAAATATAAAGAACACCTATATATTGAAAAGTTTATTCCATAGTTTTATTCTTATATTTTTCCTGACTACTATGAAACATTATTTATCAATCTATAGATGTTTAAATTATATAAATATCCTTATTTTACTTTTTTATTTTCCATTTGGCATTTTACCTTCTGATAACATTTTATTAATTCTTTCAACTAATTCTGGAAGTTCCTCCATAGTCTTAATTGTAAAATCTGCTCCTATTTCTTTAAAATTTTCTGAAACTTCAATTTCCTTTTTAGCCTTTTCATCTTCAGAAAGATTATTATATTCCTTCTCACTTAGCCCCATATTTGAACTTCCTACAATTACTCCGACTGTCCAAACTCCTGCATTTAATCCTTCCATTATATCCGAATTAGTGTCTCCTACTTTAATAATAGTCCAAGGATGTATTAACTCTAAAGCTTCCATATTTCTATATATCATATATGGATAAGGTCTTCCTAAAGAGTTTGTAGAATCTGGAGTTATAAAGAAATCTGGTTTATAACCCTTTTCTTCTGCTCCCTTAGTTACAATATCCATCATTATATCTGTATATCCTGTAGTAGATCCAATCTTTAATCCCATTTCCCTTAATTCTTTTACAGTTTCTAAAACTCCTGGAATTGGAGTTGTGTACTCTGATAATGACTTTAATAACATTGGCTCAAATTTTGCATAAAGCTTATCTACATCTTTATCTGTAAATTCTCTATCAAATTTTTCTTTCCATAAGTTACTTATTCTTTCCATTTGTAACATTGTTTTTATATGATCCCACTTTAACATTCCCATTGGAAGCCTAGCTTCTTCCATAGTTACTTCAATTCCAACTTCTTTAAAAATTTCTATAAATACATTTACTGGTGCAAAGCATCCAAAATCTACAGTGGTACCTGCCCAATCAAAAATAACAGCTTCAATTTTATTCATTATACATTACCTCCTTAACATAACTCCCTATAATATCACATAATTTCTCAATATCTTCTTCATATATTTCACCGATATTACCTATTCTAAATGTATCTACATCTGTAAGCTTTCCCGGATAAATTACAAACCCTAAATTTTTAACATAGCTGTAAAAATCCTGAAATTTAAATTTATCATTAGGATAAGTAAATGTAGTTATTATTGGTGATTGCTTCGAATTTTCAATATATGATTTTATTCCTAAATCTAATAATCTTTTTCTTAATAATTCATTATTACTTTTATATCTATTATATCTAGCTTCTACTCCACCTTCTTCTAAAAGTTCATCTATAGCTTTAGAAAATGCTGCAACTACATGTGTAGGTGACGTAAATCTCCATTTACCATCCTTGTCCATTCCCTTCCATTGATCATATAGATCTAATGATAAACTTCTTGAAACTCCTTCACATTTCATTAATGTTTCTTTTTTAGCAATTATAAATCCAAACCCTGGCACACCTTGTATACATTTATTTGCGCTACTAATTAAGAAATCTATATTCAATTCTTCTATATTTATTGGAATTCCTCCAAAACTACTCATTGCATCAATAATTAATGTTTTTCCAAATTCTTTAGATATTACAGCTAACTCTTCAATAGGATTTAATATTCCTGTTGTTGTTTCACAATGAACCATTGCTATATGAGTTATTTCTTTATCTTCTTTTAATATTTCTCTTACCTTATCCATATCTGGATACATATTATAATTTTCTTTATACGCTACATAGCTAAATCCTATTTTTTTAGCCATTTCTATAATTCTTTCACCATAAGCACCATTACTTATAATTAAGCATTTATCATCCTTTGCTATAGCTGATGTCACTACAGATTCTACTGCAAAGCTACCACTTCCTTGCATTAAAACAGCTGTATATTTTTCTTCAGATACTTGTCCTATCTCTAATAATTGCTTTCTTATTTTTTGTGTTATGCATTTATAATCATCATCCCATGTACAACGATCAAAAAGCATTTCCTCCTTAACTGACTTCGTTGTTGTTAATGGTCCTGGTGTTAATAACTTATAATCTTTCATTTCTTTTCTCCTCATTTCTATAACATTATTCTATAAAAATATTAAATTCAGACCTTCCTTAAGGAAGTTTCTAAATAATTATTTAATTACGACAAAACTCTCTTAATACCTAACTTAATTTTATTCTGACATTGCTTCTTTAAATAAGTTTTGATGATCTTCTAATAAATCCACAGTTAATGATTCCTTAAAAGACTTTAAGTTTGAAGGTTTATATTCAGAAGATACTTCCTCACCTTCATATAATACTACTGGATAATTATTCATAATCCCTTCTCTAGCATTCTTAACTATAACTTCTGCCATTTCCATAGCTAATTCATTTGTTTTATCACCTTTGTCTACAACTGCAATAGCTTCTGTTAATGAGAAGTTGCCTTCTATTGGGTCTATGTAATCTATTGGAAGTCCTTCTTCTTTATCTTTTACTGCTTGATGTCTTAATCCAAATCCTACTGCAACTTCTCCAGCTCTTACTTTATTAATTGGACCTGAACCTGAACTTTCAACATGGTCACCTGCATTATTAATTAAATCTCTTATTACAACTAATCCATCATTTCTTCCATATTCATTAATTATAGCTTGTACTAATAGCCATGCTGTTGAGGAATCCATAATACTTGGTATTGCTATTAAACCTTTATATTCTGGCTTAGTTAAATCCTTAATTGATATTGGTACTTCAAGCTTATTATCTTTTATAACTTCTGTATTTATAAATAGTGCTCCTGTAATAGCTAAAATAGGTAAATAAAACGATGGAGTTTTATTTAATAAACCTGTATCAAAAGTTAAATCTAAAAACATATGATTTTTATCATTAGCACTTTCTAAATAATAAGAGCTCATGGTAACTAAATCTGCTTCTATTTCTTTTCCTTCTGCAATTAATCTTCCACCTAACTCTGATGTTCCAAAAGATTGAAGTATAAATTTATTTTCATATCCAGCATTATTTAATGCATTTTCCATTGCCAAAATAGCTTCTTCATCTGCATTAGTGTAAATAACTACTTCATTGCCACTTTTTCCATAAGTCCAAAAACTTATTACTATTACTACTACCATTATCACAGCTACTAATCTTTTTATTCTTTTATTTGTAAAACTCTCTTCATTTTTTGATTTCTTTAATTTATTTAAACTAACTCTATTTTTTATAATTTCAAAAATAATTTTTACCAATATATTGGTAATGAATATTAATATAGACAATATAAATATTTCATTAAACTCAGCATAATGTTGAAGTTCTTTAATCTTTGTTGTTATTATTGCAGTTTTTGCCCCAACTAAGAATATTACTGCACTTATAGTTACCATTGAATTTATAAAATAATAACTAATCATTTCAACTATTGTAGCTGCTGAATTTGGTATAACTACTCTTCTAATAGTTTTAAACCAACTATCTCCCATAAGTTCACCAGTAATCTCCCATCCTGGATTCATTTTGCTTAAAGAATTTTTAGCCATTAAATATGGTGTTGTAAAAAAATGAACTATATTTGCAATTATTATTATTGCAAAAGTTCCTTTCAAGCTACTTTTATTAAATATCATAAGATAAGATAATCCTAAGACCATTCCTGGCACTGTGTTAGTAACCATTGAAATCCAGTCTATCTTACTTTTTGATTTTTCAGTTAATGATGAACGACTATTAATCAATGCTGCTAAATAAGCTATAATTGTTCCTATTATAGCTGAAATTAATGCTACAATTACTGAATTTTTATATGATTCTAAAAGATTATTAGACTTAATAATGTTAGTAAAGTATTTTGTTGTAAATCTCATATCATAAGGAAAATTATTCATAAATGGAGCAATAAACATTACTATAAATATAGATAGTACTATAGTTATAATAATTATTGAAACAGCCCCTAATATACTATCCCTAATTTTATTTTTACAAATTTCTTCATTACTTATCTTGTCATAATGAAAATTGAACTTATCAAGATAGTTTAAGATCAATACACCAAAAACTGCTGGTATTAACATCAATATAGCAATAACAGCTCCACTATTAAAATCTGGTATTGCTCCTAACATTGTTTGATATAAATAAGTAGGTACAACACTGTATGTTCCCCCTACAGATGCTGGTATACCAAAATCAGTAAAACTCATTACAAATGCTAGTATAAATGCTCCACCTAAAGTTCCTATAAGAGGTCTAATTATTGTATTTATAAATGTTCTCAAAGGCTTGTCTCCCATAAGCTTAGATACAGTTATAAACTTTTTATCTACATATTTAAATGAATTATTAATTATTAAAAATGATGAAGGCAATGTATAAATTACATATCCAATTAATAATCCATTAAATCCATAAATCTGTAATAACTCTCTTCCAAAAAATTTAGTTAATAGTCCTTGTTTCCCAAATGAATATATTATTGCAAATCCATAAGTTATTGTTGGTAATAACATAGGAATTGATATACCTATTTCAATAACTTTTTTTATTGGTTTTGATATATTACTACAGTTTATTGAGTAAGATAATATAAATCCTAATACTGTTGAAATAAATGCTGTAAATAATGCAACAACTATACTATTAATTATTGATTTTATTAATTCTTCATTAGTTATAGCATTAATGTAATTTGTAATTCCTATAGAATCTCCAAAATTCAATGACTTAAACAGTAACATTACAAATGGTAATGCAAGAAATAATGTAAAAAACACTAATAAAATTCCGTAAATTATTTTTATTTCTTTCTTTGCTTTACTCATAACATTCACCAAAAAGTCTATATATATTATTTCTCTTTATTACTAACTGCCTTAATATAAATTCATCTACAAAATTATTTGATGGTTTATTTATAACTTCATTCGGTGTTCCAAACTGTGAAATGTTCCCTTCATCAATTATTAAAACTTTATCTGATAATGTTAATGCTTCTTCAGGATCATGAGTAACTATTATTGTTGTTAGATTATATTGCCTTGCTATAGATTTAATTCTATCTTTTATAGACTCTTTAATTACTCCATCTAATGCACTAAGAGGTTCATCTAATAATAAAACCCTCGGTTTTGTAACCAATGTACGAGCTAATGCAACTCTTTGCTTTTGTCCACCTGATAGTTGACATACTTTTTTTTCTAAATGAGTCTTTAACCCTAAAAACTCAATTATCTCATCTACCTCTTCTTTAGTTGATAGATTAGGATTATTTTTCAAACCATAAACTATATTTTCATAAGCATTTAGGTTTGGAAATAAAGCATAATCTTGAAATACAATATTAAATCCTCTATCCTTCATTGATTTTCTTGTTATATCTTCACCATTAAAAATAATTTTTCCCTCATCTATATCTGTTAATCCTAAAATTATATTTAATAATGTTGTTTTTCCACTTCCACTTTGTCCTAATAACGATACTATTTCCCCGTTATCTATATTTAAGCTAATTCCATCTAATACCTTTTTATTGTTATATTTTTTTACTATATTTTTTAATTCTAGCATATAGCCACCTCCAACCTATGTTTTAAATATAAAGCTTTTATGTAAAGAAAAAATTACCATAAGGTTAAATCTGTGTAAATTATTACTAACTTATTACAATATTGTGACCATATTTTGTTTTATATTGATTGTTTATTTTTTTATATAATTATGATAAACTCTTAAATAACTTAATAGTTTAATAGAGGTGAGAAGCATGCTACCTATAGAACGTCAAAATAAAATTTTAGAACTACTTTATGAGAAAAATATTTTGAAAATATCAGATATTATGTCTGTATTTAACATTTCTATAGAAACAGTTAGAAGAGATATTAACTTTCTTGAAAAGCAAGGAAAAATAGAAAAAATCTATGGTGGAATAAAAATTACTGATACAAATTTTGGTGAACCTAAGATTGAAAATAGACTTGTAGATAAACTCTCTTTAAAGGACTCTATTGGCAAAAAGTGTAGTGAATTTATTGCTGATGGTGATTGTATTTTCATAGATAGTGGTTCTACAACTTTTCAAATTGCTAAACATATTAAAAATAGAAAAAATATTATAGTTGTTACTAACTCTTTACCAGTTATAACTGAACTTATGTATAGTGATATAGAGCTTATAATAATTGGTGGCAAAATAAGAAATAGCGAAAACTCTGTTGTAGCTTATGATTATTTATTTAATTTTAATCAACTAAATATATCTAAAGCCTTTATTGGAACTAGTGGAATTACCTCTAATAAGGGTATCTCTGATTATAATATGGAAGAAGCAATTACAAGAAAAAAAATTTTAGAAATTTCAAATGAAATTTATGTAGTAGCTGACCATTCTAAATTTGGTAAAGATGTTACCATAAATATTTGTCCTATTAATAAAGTAAATTATATAATTACTGACTCTTTATTAGAAAAAGATATTCTAAATGAATTTAATTGTAATATTATTATTGCCAATACTTAAATAAATACTCCCTTAGATAAAAGGATTTATTTCCTTAACTCTAAGGGAGTATCTATTTTCTAACTTCTATTTTCTCTTTTTAAATAAACTTGCTCCTATTACAGATATCATTGTACCAAAAACTCCAATTACTCCAGCTGAACTTCCACCTGTCTTAGGTAAATTTCCTTTATTAGTATTAGTACTATTATTACTATTTCCATTACTACTGCTACTTCCATTAGTGCCATTATTTGAACTATTATCATCATTGTTTGAATTATTATCCTCTGGCTTATTTGTACTATTTTCAACTAAACTTCCTAAGGCTAACTCTAAAGCACTCTTAGCATTATTAACTTCTTCTTCAGTTGCATCTTCGTTAGCAAGTACTAGCTTTGCCATTTCTAATGCATTAACTACATTGCTAAAGCTTTCCTCTGTATACTTGCTTGAATCCAATGCTTCTGCTTTATTAATTAAATCTTGTAATTTATCCTTATTTGGTTTTAATCTTAATTCAAGATAAGCTTTTACTAATTTATTGTATCCTTCTTTTACTTCATTTTCTAAAGCATTTACATCATTAATAATATTATTTACATCTGATAGAACACTTTCTAAGTTATTCCAAGTTGATGGTATAAACTCATCTTTATTTAATTTACTAATTTTATCTCTTAGACTAATTAATTGCTCCTTACCGCCCTTATAGAATGATAATTTTTGCATTGCAGCAGCCAATCTATCAAAAGCAGCATTAACTTCTTCTTGATTTGCATTATCACTATTTAAAACCTCTATAGCTTTAGCTAGTAATTCCTTAAATTCTTCTACAACTATAGGAACAACATTTTCTAAATCTTCATCAGTAATTTCATTTGCCATATCAACAGCTATTTGTAAATGATCTTTAAATACTTCTTCATCAACTTCAGTATTTTCATTTACTATTATTTCATAAATTTTTGGTGATGGATTATTAATATCAAATTCTATCTTAACTTCTAAAATATCATCATTAACTTCTATGTCGCTTAATTGTTTTCCTAATATTCCAACTTTCTTCCAAACACCATTTGTATTTTTTACACTTACAGTAGCTTTACTTATATTATCCTTATCTTGCAAGAATAATATATTTCCTACATTTGTTACTCTTGTCATCTTATAAACTAATGATTGAGTAGTTTTATTAATTTCAGCTTCAAATGCTGTAGATAAATCACCATCGTATAAGTAATCTACTCTACCCTCTAAATCACCTGTTACTAATTCTACATAATTATCACCAGCATCAGGAACTGTTTTATTAACTTCTACTTCAAATAATTGGAGGCAACATCCTGAATTATCTCCATTAGCTTGTATTTTAATATATCTTGCCATTTGGCCATTAGCATTTACAGTTGCAACTTGCTTATCTCCTTCAGATGTATATTTTAATTCTCCTAAGGAAGTCCAGTTAACTCCATCCTCTGATATTAAATATTCTGAATTTCTCATATAATCTTTTGCACCAAAATATGCACTTACATCATAAAGAGGTACTTTATTACCTAAGTCTATTTGTATATAATGACCTGCAGATGTTTCTTTATCTGACCAATATTTAGTTGACTTATCTCCATCTAATGCCTTATCAATATTATAATTTTGATAAGTTCCTATATTTTCAGATATAGTTGGTGTAATCTTATAAACAGGCTTTGCCTCAAAACTATTAACATCTATAGTCTTCTTATTGTCACCTTTATTTACTATTCTAACAAATGTTGCAGCTATGCTATTATTACTACTCATTACTCCATCAGTAATATTTGTTTCAGCTTCAGACCATTCTATTCCATTTAATGAGTATTCAAGCACTAATCCTTCATAATCACTTGCATTAATTATAACTTCTGATAATTTATTTGCCTTAGGAAGTGCTATTCCAACATATTCATTCTTATTAAGATCTAAAGCTGTAATTCCACCTATAGAATATTCTCCATTTTCAAACTTTACATCAATATTTAAATCTTTTATTGATGATATAACTTCTGGAGTTATTTCTTTAAATATAGTTTTAGAAATTATATCTCTTGAAACAGTTATAACTTCATTAACAAGTGGTTTAAGTCTCTTTTCTCCTACAGCTACTGTATAAGGTGTTATATTATCACCTTCTAATCTATCAACAGTAAATGTATTCATTAACTCTAGCTTTTCATTAGCTAAATTACTATTATCAAGCCATTTTTCTATCTTGCCTTCTTCTGCAGCAATTAATGCCTGCATTGCTGCTACACCTGCTTCACCTAAAGTTTTATATGAATTTAAAAACGGTTCAATTTCTGAAAGTAAATTATCATTATTTATATTCTCTTTAATAACATCATAATCTGATACAATAATATTAAACTCAGTTAATAAATCATTTGCTTTATCAACTAATGGTTCATTATTAGAAATTGCACTCTTTAATGCATCTATCTTTTCAGCCAAATACCAAGACTCATCATATTCAAAGGCACCACTTGCTCCACCATCATCTTTTAAATAGCATGTATTACTTGCAAACCTCATAAATTCTTCTTTTATTTCTGGAACAAGCTTTTCTATTGAAGTTTCCCAACTCTTCATATAATCAAATTCATCAGTATTCCAAGTATAATCAGCTATACTATATAAAGCAACCTTAGAAGCTTCAGCTTGATTCATAGGATTTGAGAAGAATCCACTAACATTATTTAAATCTGTACTTAAATTGTGTAATGGTGCCATAAGAATTCTTGAATCACAGTAATCATTAACTGGATAGTTCCACCAAACTGCTAAATCTTTATCTACTCCAGTTTGTGTCTTTGGCCATTCCATTACATCCTTAGATATATTAGACATTGTTGCATGCCCTGTCCACATTACTTGAATATCTGAATGTAAAGTTTCCATAAATGGCTTAAAGTATCTATCCATATTTGGTCCCCATGCAGAGTTATATCTTGCTGAAACAACTATCATTGGTGCGACATCACCCTTGGCTTTTACAAATTCAGTATCAATTCTATTTATCCATTCAGCTTGCTTTTTACCATTAGTCCAATCATCTGTATCATCAAATAATACACCAAATTGTCTTACTCCTAAATCATATAATTGTTCATATTTTGCTATAAGAGCGTCAAAATCATCTTCAGTAAATTTCAATGTTGCTCCTGGATGAATTGTCCAACAGAAATTAATATTATTTTCTGTTCCTGCTTTGGCAAGCTCTTGTATTTGCTTAGCTTCTTCTTTTGGATATAAATCTTTCCAGTTACTTCTATGATAAGGATCATCCTTTGGAGCATAAATATAGGTGTTCATCTTATATTCACTAGTATCTTTCATAAGACTTATTCTATCTTCATGGCTCCAGGGTGTTCCATAGAATCCTTCAATAAATCCTCTAAATTTGATTTCTGGATAATCACTAATAACAACTTCTACAATCTTATTATTTGATGCTTTCTCTAAAATTTGTCCTAAGCTTAATACCCCATAATATGCTCCTTCACTATCTGAAGCAACTATAGATATATTACCTTTTTCATTTTCATCATTACTAGTTTTTATTACATATCCTTCTTTATTTTTTAAAGCTTCATCTTCTAATAACTCAGTATCTATGCATTTATCGCAATGATTTTTATCTGATGTTAATACTATATTTGCCTTATCATTTGCAACCTCTTCTGAAATATTGTAATTTATATTATTTTCTTTTAATATTTCTTCTAACTTTCCTACTGTTGCTTCTTCTTGCTCACCATGAATTACAACATTAACATCTCCTATTAGTTCCATACCTTCCTCTGATAAATAAGTAGTTTCTTGTGGTACTGGATAAACTATAGGGTCTTTTTCTTCGCCTGGAACTACATATATTGGTGGTAATTCAATATCCCCTTCTACTCCCATTACTTCTACTTCATAAATTCTTGCTGCATTATCACTACCTTGAGTAGGCTTATCTACTATTAATCTAACATATTTAGCTTTAGTTACAGGAATTTTATCAGTAGTTACACCAGCTGTATTATTAGTAACCTTCACTACTTCATTATAATTCTCTCCATCTAAACTAGTTAGAATTCTATAGTCCTTTGTATTCATGGAAGCTGACTCTCCACCCGCTTCTGAATGCTTTATAACTACATCTGTTATTGTATCTATCTTTCCTAAATCTATAGTTAAAGTATGTGCACTTCCACTATTAGCACACCACTTAGTGTTTAGCTTTCCATCAACAGCCATTTCTGCTGCTTCCGATGTGGCTACTGAACTTGATGCTGTTACTGATTTCCCTAAAGCAAGATTAGGCCTTTCAATATTTGCAGAGTTTGAAACTGTAATTAATCCCTCTTTAACAATAACATCATTACCTAATGTATTTTTAGCCTTTAATGTTACTGAATATACTCCTTCTTTTTCATAAACTACTGTTGGATTTTCCTCAGTACTAGTTTCAATATTAGCACCTTTAAATGTCCATTCAAATTCTGATGATGCCATTGAACTTAAATTTGTAAATTTAACTTCTTGACCTGGTACAATAAAAGTACTTGAAACATCAAAATTTGCTTTTGCATTAAAGTCGCTATTTAAAGCTTCAGTTATAAATGATAATGCAGTTTTTTCTGAAAGCTTCTTACCACTATTTAAACTTGATAAATTATCATTTAATACTCCTTCTAATCTTTCTACTTCTGAAGTATTTTTATCCCTTTTAGCTATTAAATAATCTAAAGCTAATTTATCATTCTCCCCTAAAAGTTTTAATTTATCTAAGTTTTCTCTACAGTGAGATAAAATATTATCAGGCAACTTTTTCTTCAATACATCAGCAGCTTCAATCATAGAGTTAAATTCTTTATTCAATATTTCAATTTCAGTAGTAACATCTTGTCCTTTAACTATTTTTCTAAGTAACTCATCCATGGTTTGTCTTACCTCTGGTGCATCTCCTCTACCAGTAGAAGCCCAGCTTGCTTCCATTCTTGATGAGTGATCTGCAAAAGTTATCATATATGGTGCTAAATCTCCATAAATCATTTCTATTGATTTTTTCCACGATTCTTGATAATCATATTTAGATGTATTCCAAGAATAGTCTGCACCTGTTGATAATGCTATCTTTGAAAGTTCTGCATGTTCCATTGGGTTCATTACAAAGAAATCTATTTCTTCCCCTAATGACGTATCTACATTATATACTGGCCCTAAAGCTAGTTTTTCTTTCATATAATCTGTAACAGGATAATTCCACCATATACCCATTCTGTCTCCATATACAGATTTTACAAAATTAACATTTTCTAAATCTATTCCTTCTGATACAACTACAGGCCCTGTCCACATAACCATTATGTCACTACTTAATGTACTTGAAAAATCTCTTGTATATTGACTTAACTCATCAATTGATCCTCCCATAACATGGGTATCATATTCTGTTGGAACAGTTATAAGAGGTTTAACATCTCCCTTTACTTTAACAAATTCATCATTAAATCTATTTAATAATTCTGCTTGTTTAATACCATCTTTATTGTTTATATCGTCAAATAATATAGCAAAACTTCTAACTCCCATATTATATAATGATTCACATTTGCTTACTAAAGCTTTAAAATCCTCTTCCCCTTCTTCTCCATCAAATCTAATATCTATACCTGGAGAAATTGCAAAAACAAAATCAACCTTATTTTCATTTGAAGTTTCAATAAGTTCATTCATTCTTTTCATTTCACTTTCAGGGTATTCCTCTCTCCAGTTCTCCCTATGATATGGATCATCCTTTGGTGCATAAATATAAGTATTCATTTTATTTTCACCATAAAATCTTATTTGATCTAATCTATCTTCATGTGTCCAAGGTGTTCCATAAAATCCTTCAACTATACCTCTTGTTTTCATAGTTGGCTCATCGGTTATAACAACATCATTAGAATATACCTTGCTTCCTGTATTAGTAACCAACTGAGTCAATGTTTTAACACCATAAAAAGTACCATCTTCATCTTTACCTTCAATTAAAATAGTTCCTTTACTACCATCATTAGAGTCAACAGCAAGTACATACCCCTCATCTTTTAAGCTCTCAGTATCTAAAACTCCTATTCTTTCCTTAGCTTCATCCATCTCTTTTATATCATCATCTACCTCACCAATTATTAATGTAGTTGATGATTCATCGTATGTTTCATTAATTACAATATTATTTTCGCTTAAAAACTCTTTTAAAACTCTTATTGCATCTTCATCTGCCAATTCTTTTCCTTGTAGATTAACTGTTGATGTGATAGTTAATATCCCTTCATTAACTTCTATATTTTTAGGAGCTGGATTTAATTTAGGCAATGATATACTAACTTGATTATTTTTATCAGTAAGTGCATCAACCTTAGTTATAGTTAAACCATTAATAATAAATACACTAGCCATTGTTGTTGCTAGCAACCTTTTTAACATCTCTCTTCTCATTTTTCCCCCTATTATTTTCACATAATGATTTGAAAGTTAATTCATAAACAACCTTTTACCATATAATGTAATTATATATTTTCTAGAAAACATTTACAAGTTTTCTATATGTAAATTTTTTTAAATAAGTTCTTTTTTAACTTTAGTAAAATTTCATTTTCTAATATTTTAAATAAACATAAATATTAATACATTAAAAAAAGCAAAAAAACTGTCGCAAAATCTAATTTTTCAACAGTTTTTCTATTAAAATATTTAATCAGTAAATTTTCTACATTTATATTGTAAATCTACTATTCCATTATAATTTCTAGTATTAATTAATTCTAACTTAATTTCTTTATTATGTTCTTCAAATAGACGAATACCATTTCCTAAAATTGTAGGTATAATTGATATATGAAACTCATCTATTAAATTAAGTTCTAATAATTGATTTGCAATTGAAGCACCGCCACAAATCCAAATATCTTTTCCTTCTTTATTCTTTAAACTAGAAATTAAGTCAACTAAATTTTCATTTGTAAAAATAATTTCATCTGTACTTTCTATCTTTCTACTTGTAACAACATAACTTTTCATACCAGCATAAACCCAAGTATCTGGAGATAATTCTGTTGTTACTTGATGATAAGTTCTATACCCCAATATAACAGTATCTACAGTTTTAATAAACTCTGGATAACTTCCAGGATCAGTATTTTCTTCATCCTGACCCGTTAACCAAGTCACACCTCCATTAGAATCTGCTATATATCCATCTAAACTTTTTGCAATATATAATACTACTTTTCTCATATGTACCTCTATCATTTATTTTTTAATATATAATATCTTTAAATTATATCCATAAATATTATTATTAACAATATTATATATAAAAGAACCTACTACTTATATTAAAATTAAAAATAGTAAGTTCTTTCAAAATCAATTTATTTTAATAAGCTAGATACCGTTTCTATCATTTTTCTTTTTAAGCAATGCACTAGTATCAAGAGTTTTAGGCTTAGGAGTTTCTTCTTTCTTCTTCTTTTTTACCTTAGGATTTTTATCTTTTTTCTTAATCTTCTCCTTTATACTATCATCATTAGCTATATCATCAGCCTTTATTTCATTTCTTTCCTTTTCAACTACTATATCTTTTTTAAGAAAATTCTTTTCATTAACTTTCTTTTTATTATTTCTAATATTAAGCTTAATATCCTTAGAAAAATCTAAATTCAATCTTCTATAAGCTATATCAAATAAGAATAACATTAATGCTAATATAAGAAGTAAATTAGTCAAATTAATTTTCTTATATTCCTTTTCAAGTTTTCCTTCAAAAACTTCTTCAGGTTTATTTATAAAAGATCCATCAGTTTCACTTACAAGAGAATCTAACTTAACTGAATTAGTATTAAACTTATATTCATCAGAATACTTAAGTGCGAAGGCTCCTTTATAAGTACTAGTTATATCTTCTCCTTCTTGTTGCCTTATATTAAAATTATAAAATCCTAACTCACTTAATGGAACATTAGCTTCAAATTTCCCTGGTTCACTTTGAGTTAATGTAAACTCTCCTTGTGTACCATCCTCTCCATTATAAACGCCTGTTACTTTAGTGTTAGAATCAACATTATCATTATAGTACTCAATCTTAGCTTCATTTCCATCCTGAGTTATAGATAAATCTCCCTCTTCACCATAAGATGGTATTGCATAATAAACTATATTTTTAATTAATTGAGGTCCATATTCCCAAGTTAAATAATTTTTACTCCAGCTTCCATCAATATCACTTGTAAAGCTTACAGTTTTCCCTATTCCATATTGTCTTACTGCAAGTATTGGCTCATCTCTATTAGAACTTAATATTTCAATTGCATCATCCTTTAAAGATGTCCCTATATATCCAAGCAATGATGGAATACCTTCTGAAGTTTGTACTCCTGCTAATATTTCATTATTACTTACTATACTTGGAGTAAATTCTTCATTTATTATATAAGTTCCTACAGACATTAAAACTTCTTGGGCAAATATTCTTGGAATATCTGTATAAATATCAGTATAATAGCTTCTACCACTTCCAGCTGTTGCTAAGTCACTTAAAAGATTTGAATTAGAATCATTTCCTACTGAAACTGTTGATAATGTTATATTTTCATTATTAAATTTACTTAAAAGTTCTTCATATGTTGAATAAGGAATTGAATCCTGTCCATCAGTTAGTAAAATAGTATGCTTTATTTTTGCATCACTTTCTAATTGAAGATTATATCCCTTTTCAAGTGCTGGATATATTGATGTTCCGCCTCTTATTTGTATTCCTGATATAAGTTCCTTTATATAATCCTTATCAGTAACCTTTTGAGTTGGAACTACAACATCAAAAGTATCATCAAAAGCTATTACAGATATATAATCAATTTCTCTTAAATTATCTATAGCCTTCATTGCAGCTTCCTTTGCAAGAGTTAATTTACTAACCCCTCCTCCTTCTGCACTCATACTTCCAGACTTGTCTATAATTAAATTAATACTTATAGAAGGAACTTCATTTTTGCCCTTCTTAT
Organism: uncultured Clostridium sp.; assembly: GCA_900547475.1. GTDB lineage: Bacteria > Bacillota > Clostridia > Clostridiales > Clostridiaceae > Clostridium. The sequence goes on from URGW01000002.1 coordinate 40,204, forward strand.
CCATATTTACAGGAAGTATAGTTTCTAATGCTGTATCTTTATATCCTCCAAGAGCATAAGAATCTTCTCCTCCAAAAGTTACAACTCCACCACCATAGTCTTTAACATAACTTTCTATGTTGTCCATAAATCCATTAGTTAAATCATCTTTATAAACATTATTTAAAACTATTGCTTTATATTCTAAAAGTTCATTTAATGTGCTTGGTGATGAATTTGGAGAAATAGTTTTTATATTAGCTCCACCATTTTTCAATATCTCTTCTAAAGCTGTTGCATCACCCTTTACGCCATTTATTATTAAAATATTAGGTTTATCAACTACATTAGTATAAGCACTATATTCGTTATTTATTTTATTAGTATCACCTTCTGCTTCTACTGTAACTCTATAGCTTTTAAAACCTCCACTATTTTGAACATCTCTAAATATAAAGGAATTACTACCCTTTTTCACTTCAACTACTTGCTCTCCAACCTTTTCTCTTCCACTAAAAAGAGTAAGTTTTGCCGATGTAGAATAATTAGATTGTAAATCTATTTGTACAGAAAATTCTTCTCCAATGGAAATATTATCTGGAATAGTTACATTGTCTACATAAATTTCATTACCACTTTCTCCACTAACTTTATATACTTTTAAATCTATATTTTCTGCATTAATTAATGGAATGGATTTTAATATATCCCCTTTATTTTCTTCTCCATCAGTTATAAGAACTATCCTTTTAGATGTACCATTCTCAAATAATGTTATAGCTGTTTCTACTGCACTTTGAATGTTTGTTGCTGTAGAAACTGGGCTTGAATTTAAGCTCTTATATGAAGCTTTATTATCTATAATTTTATCTACTTTTGCATTATCACCAAATAATATTACTCCAGCTTTATTTCCTTTAGGCATTATTTCTAATGCATTATTTATAAAACTTTCCCCACTATCTTTAAAAGAACTAATACTTTCTGATACATCTAATAAAAATACTGTTGAAATATTTTTCCCCTTAATACTTATTGTTATATTTGCAAATGATAGTAATAATAAGGTGAAAATTACTATTCTACTTATTAATATTAAAGTATCATTTTTACTGCTACTTCTAAACTTTTTCACACTATAGTAAATAAAGAAGATAAGTATTGGAATTAATATTAAAAAGTATAAATTTCCTATATCTAATTTCATTTATTATCTCCTCCTAATTACCTTTCTTGTATAATATCCATTCAAAAGCAACTACTAACATAGCTAATAATATAAATATTGGTGTTAAATTAAATCCACTTTTTAAATTGCTTTTACCATGAACTATATTATCATTTTCTCCAATTGCTTCTACTGAAGTATCACTTTCACTTAAAGTTGGGAAGTTTACCGAAAAACTTTCACTATTATCATTTTGATTTATTTTATATATACCTAAAGCTAATTCTCCCTTTACTTCTTCACCTGATTTTAAATCTTTAATGTCTCCATTAGGATAAGTTACATTTATTTCATTTTCAAAGTCTGAAGATTTAACTACTATTTTTTCTCCGGCCTTAAAGTTATTACTATATACCATTCCAGTAGAAATTAATTCTTCTCCAAGTTCATATATAAGAATTGGGAATTCCTTTTTAAGAGCAAAATCAGTTGAATGTAAATCAAAAGATAATGCTGCTATTTTTCTATCATTTATTTCACCTTTAAATCCAATAGAATTATCATCTATAGTAAGTATATTAGTACCATAGTATGGAGTTTCTATTATGTTATATTCTGATAATGTAAATTGTGTATCTTCTAAATAAGTAGAAACTGATCCTTTAACAGCTGTAGCCTGACCTATTTCTCCTCCTTCTAATACATTGAAAAATTCATTTGAATTAGGATTTATAAATAATATACTACCCTTTCTTGGCATAACTTCTGGCATTTTATTATCAAATACATAAAGATCATACTCATCATTATCTGTTATATTAGATACATCATTAGTTTTATAAACTTCTGTATTTTCAATACTTCCAAAAGCCTTTTCTAAAAATATATTTTCATCTGTAACTAATAATATTTTCTTTACTTTATTTTCGTTAACAACATGATAATAAGTATTATCCTCCATTAATATATCTTTTCTTGATAATTCCCCTTTTAAATAATCAGAATTTAAAGAATCTAACTGGAAAGATAGAGTTTTGCTTTCTCCAACTTGTAAAGTTACTCCTTCTACTGCCACTAATTCTTCACCATTATATAAAGAGAAATCTCCTTCATATAAGCTATCTCCATTATTAGTTACATTAGCTATAACTTTAACTTTATCATCTACAAATTTATGAGAAACATTATCTACAGAAGCATTTAATCCACTATTACCTAAATAAACTATTCTCCCATTTATATCTGAAATAGCCACTTGTTTATCAGTAAAAATTAATGCTTCATACTCTTCTCCAATTCCATCACCTATAGCTTTAACAAATGACACTACATCACTTATATCACCACTGCCATAAGTTTTACTTATTTTATCAATAATAGAAGATGCATTAGCCTTATTAAACTCTCCATTTAAAAGTAAATTTGAAGTCCCATCATAAGAAATAATATAAGTATTTGTACCTTCTTTAGTACTATTTAAATACTCTTTAGCAAGTGTTTTCCCTTGCTCTAATCTACTATTGCTATCATCATATATGGTATTCATACTAGCAGTATTATCTATTACCATTATTACATTTTTATAGCTCTTTCCTCCTATACTAATAAAAGGGGTCATAAGAGCTAAAATAACACTTAAAATAATTATAATCTGTAGTAACAGCATTATATTCTTTTTAAACTTTTCCCACGGTGTATTGGCTCTAGTATTTTTATATACTTCCTTCCATAATAAAGATGAAGATATAACTTCTTCTTTATATTTACGCTTTAATATGTAAAGCATTATTACTGGAGGAATAGTTAATAGTAAAAATAACGGCCATAAATTAGTAAAGCCCATATTCTTTCCCCCTAATACAATACTTTTCGTTTACTAAATTCATTTAATATTATTTCTTCTATATTCATAGATGAATTAACAGTTATAAGCTTTCCACCATACTTTCTTGCTAAAGCCTCAATACTGTCATTATATTTTTTTAATGTTTCTTTATAATCCTTTATTAATGATGGTGTAACACTAAGCTTTATATTTTCCCCAGTTTCACTATCAATTAAAGTTATTTCATTATTAAACTCTGGATTTATTTCCTCTTCACATAATACTTGTACTAAAATTATTTCTTGCTTTTTATAAGCCAAATATTTTAAGCCAGCTTCTAAACTTTCCAATCCTGAATTATTTAAAAAATCTGATACTACAATAGATATTCCCCTTAAATTTAAAGGCCTTTTCTTTATACTTTCACTTAAATCTGTTGTTCCATCAAAACTTATATTTTCTAAATCTCTTAATATTTTTTGAAAGCCCCTATTACCAGTACCAGTCTTTAAATTTTCTATTACTCCATTATTCATTGTACTTATATTTACCCTATCTAAATTATTTAAGGCAATATAACTTAAAGCTGCTACTATTTTTAAAGCTGTGTCTTTTTTATTATCTTTTCCATAATCCATAGATTTGCTTTTATCAATGAAAAAGTTAAATACACCTTCTCTTTCTTCCATAAATACTTTTATAAAGAATTTATCAAACCTTCCATAGGCATTCCAATCTATTCTTCTAAAATCATCACCTGGTGCATATTCCCTATAGTCTGAAAACTCTACTGATACACCTTTTACTTTTGATTTTCTTCCACCTTGAGTACCTCCAGTAAGCTTAAAATTTATATACATATTAATTTTATTTAGCTTTTTAAAGAAGTCCTCATTAAACATCTTTTTACTCATTTTTTATACTACCTTTAAGTCTTCTAAAATTTTAGAAATTATAGCTTCTTCATTTAATCCTTCAGTTATTGCATCAAAGTTTAAAATAATTCTATGCCTTAATACTGGGTATGCAAGCTCTTTTATATCTTCAAAAGATACATTTAATCTTCCTTCCATAACAGCTCTTACCTTTGCCCCAGCAATAATACCTTGTGCAGCTCTTGGACCTGCTCCTGCTTCTACATATTTTTTAGCTATATCAGCTCCACTTTCTAGTTCTGGATGTGTTGCAAGTATTAACTTCAAAGCATATTCTTTTACTGGTTCTGCAATTTTAATTTCCTTAATAATATTTCTAAGTTCTACTATTTCATTTCCTTCTAAGACATTAGTAAGTTCAATACTTTTATTAGTTAATGTTAAATCCATGATTTCCTTTAGTTCATCTAAAGTAGGAAATTCTACATTAAGTTTAAATAAAAATCTATCAAGTTGAGCTTCTGGAAGAGGATAAGTACCTTCTTGCTCTATAGGATTTTGAGTTGCTAATACCATAAATGGCTTTGGCATTTCATATGTTGTTTTACCTACAGTTACTGTTTTCTCTCCCATTGCTTCTAAAAGTGCAGATTGAGTTTTAGGCGTAGCTCTATTAATTTCATCTGCTAGTAAAAGATTTGTAAATACAGGTCCTTTTTCGAACTTAAATACTGTATTATCATTTTCCTTTACTACAATATTAGTTCCTACAACATCTGCAGGCATTAAGTCTGGAGTAAATTGGATTCTAGAAAAATTTAAATCTAATACCTTTCCTATTGTTTTAACTAATTGAGTTTTACCCATACCTGGCATACCTTCTAAAAGCACATTTCCTTCTGCAAAAATAGCTATTAAAACATTTCTAATTGTATCTTTTTGACCAATTATACCTTTACTTATTTCTTCTTCACATCTTTTTATCTTCTTTGAAACCTCTATAATTGATTGTTCATTAATTTCCATATTTGTCACCTCATAATTTTTTCAGTAATTACTTTAGTAATCTTTTAATTTAATCCTTCGAAATAGTTTTTTATAAGATCTTTTAAACTTTGTGGTAAATTGCTATTATTAGCACCTTCTAATGCACTATTACTATAATCTCCAATTACCTTATCATAATCTACTTTTTCTCCACCTATGTTAAGTCCATTTTGACTTTCTATTTCTTGTGAATTTCCATTATCATTTTTATTACCAGTAAGATTTTCATCAGTACCTTCATTTCTTCCTGGAATATATATTTGCTCTCCCGTAGAATTTTCTAAATCATTTTCTTTTCCTACAGTGCTACCAGTATTCCATCCAGATCCTGAACCTGCTCCTGAACCAGAACCTGTTCCTCCTGATCCACCTTGACCTTGACCACTTCCAGAACCAGACCCCTGTCCGCTTCCTGAGCCTTGTCCTTGTCCATTACCTTGACCCTGACTTTGGTTTTGCCCAGAACCTGATGATTGTTGACTTGAACTACTAGTATTTTGTCCATTACTATTATTTATTGATTTTGAAATAGCACTTGATAAGCTTTCTCCATCAAGTTTTTTATCCAATACTGAATTTGATGCATTTTTTAAGGCTTCTGCTAATTCTTCATCACTCATTTCTAAGGCAGCATTATTTAAAGCTTCTGATAACTCACTTAATTGTGAACTACTCATACTTCCTAACTTATTTTGAATCTCTGCTAACTCTTTATTTATAGATTCTTGATTTCCATTTAACATAGCTTCTGCTAAAGGCTTACTTTGTTCTTTTTTCATTAACTCATTTACTAATTTATTTACATCCTTTTTAGCATCAGCTTCTTTTTCTTTATTGAAGTCATCTAATAATTTCTTTTTAGAGTTTTCTAATGCTTCTTTAGATTTCTCTGATGATAACTCTTCCTTTTTATCTTCTAACTTTTTCTCTAAACGCTCTAAAGTCTTATTTATTTCAGATTTTTTTTCACTTTCTTTTAACTCTTTTACTGCATCTTCTAAAAGCTTTTTAACTTCTTCCTTTTCCTCATCTGATAAATCTTTTGACTTTTCTATTTCCTTATTTTCTTTTTCAACCTTTTCTATTACTGATTTTTGGTATTTATCAAAATCTCTTATTTTTTGTGCTTCCTTTCTTGCTGTGCTAGGTACAAACATTATTAAAATACACATTATTATTAAACCTAAAGATAATAAAGTTTGTTTCTTATCTATACTAATTTTAATATTTTTAATATCAAAGTTTTTAATACTTTCTACTGTATCTTTCTTTTGAGCTATTGATATATTATCATCAAATCCTATAAGCTCTAATGATGTAATAATTCTTTCATCTAATCCTTTAGAATCAACCATAAGAGCCACTTTATCTTTTTTAGGAGATTTAATAAAACCATAAATTAAAATAATTATTAATCCTATTACTAATATTGCTATACAAATTTCCTCAATATAAGGAATCGTTATAAAAAGCGATATTAATAGCAAACTAAAGATTAAGCATAGTAGAAGCTTTAATCCTACTATGCTTAAATTTAATAAGAAGTTTGCCTTAATTCTTTTAGAAGCTTTATTCAAAAACATTAATATAGCTTTATCTAAAGAATCCATATCTCTACTCCTTTACCTTTTTAGATTTAAACCTACTTTTCTTATTTAATGGATTAAGTTTAATTGAAGCTAAATATATAAATAATACTGAAAGTACTAATTGTACTACTGTTGAAATATATTCTGAATGCATACTTATTCCAAACTCTGAAAACATACTATTAAAATTTAATCCTAATCCAACTTGATTTAATAACAAACTTACAAACCCTACTACTGGACTTAAGTAAATTATAGGAGATGCCTTAGGCACTGTTGTTATTGGATTACCACTCATACTCATTTTGTAAACAGTTATCATAAGTATTGCCCAAGTAATAACAATTATTCCTATATAAATAAATAGTACTAATGCATAAGAAAGTGCAGTTGATACTTTTGAAGTCTTAATATATGTTGATACAAAAACACCTATAGAGCTTACAAATATTGTGTTAACAATAAAAAATAATATAAGTGATAAAATATTACTCATCTTAACCACACCAATTATAGCTCCAATTGCATAAAGAGGCATTGTTGAAATTATAAGTATAATTACTCTAAGTGATGAAGCTGAAACTTTTCCTATAATTATTTGAAGTGGAGTTAATTTTGATGATAATAATATATCTAAAGTTTGCTTTTCTCTTTCTGAGCATATTGCTGTTGAACTTAATGCTGGAACTATAAAAAGCAATAATATCGCTTGTCCTAATGCCATTACAACATAGAATAGTTTTGATGACTCTAAATATAATCCATTTGAAAATACTGCTTCATTTACTGAATTATAGTAAATCATTACTGCTATTGATAAAACTGCTATATAAGCAAATATCATTAAAGTAAATTTAATACTTCTAACTGCTATCTTGCTTTCATTTCTTAAAACTGGATTCACCCTCATTTTTACGCCCCCTCTTCATCACTATCTGCTGTAATTTGAATAAATACATCTTCTAAATTTCCAACAGCTCTGCTGTAATTTAATACTGGAATATCTTTTAGTACTAAATATTTTAAAAGATTTACTACATCCTCATCATTACCTATAACATTAGCTGTAATTTTATTTCCATCAATTTTTATATTGTCTACATATGGTAACTCTTTTAGCAATTTAACTGTTTCTTCTTCCTTTGATAATACTGTAAATACTATAGGTGATGCCCCTGAAGCCCTTGTCATTATTTCATCTACAGTTCCTTGGCATACAATTACTCCACCTTTAATAATACCTATATTAGTACATACTTCTCCAAGTTCAGGTAATATATGTGAAGAAACTATAATTGTTTTTCCCATTTCCTTTAAATTTCTTAATATTCCCTTCATTTCATACCTAGCTCTAGGATCCATTCCTGAAGCTGGTTCATCTAAAATTAAAAGATCAGGATTATGAACAAGACATCTTGCTAAACATAATCTTTGTTTCATCCCCCTGGATAAACCATCAACATATGCATCATATTTATCTTCTAAATTAACTAATCTAAGTAAATCCATAGATAACTCTCTAGCTTCTTTTCCCACAATTCCATATATCGAAGCATAAAACTCTAAATATTCAATTGCTTTTAAATTATCATAAACTCCAAAGAAATCTGGCATATATCCTATTTTATCTTTTAATGCCTTATTATTTTTTATAGCATCTACTCCATCTACATAAACTTCTCCGCTATCTGGTGATAAAAGTCCAGAGATAATTTTCATTGTTGTACTTTTTCCAGCACCATTGGGTCCTATAAAACCAAATATTTCACCTTTTTTTATTTCTAAATTCAATCCTTTTACTGCTTTAAAACTCCCATAGGATTTTTCAAGATTTTTTATAACTAACACTATTTCTCCACCCCTTTTATTCCTAATTTTGGAGCTGCACTCTCTGTATTTTCGCTAGCTACAACTTTTATTTTTATTATGTTATCTAAACTATATCTTCCATCATTTATTAAATCATAACTTCCTGATGTTAATTTAAATTCTTCATATTGGTTAGTATTATAATTGTATATATAGTACTCTCCATCAAGGCCATATTGATAACCCCACTGATCTGTACATACATCAATATTTATTTCCTTTATATTTACATTATCATCAATTTTATAATCTAATACAACTTCACCTTCACCATAAATATAACCATTATAATAATCGTAATTTGCTCTATTGTCTAATTCACTTACTGTATAATCAAAGTATCCTTCTGGGAAACTAAGATTTCCACTTTCATCTTTAAAATCTATATTTGCTTCTTGTATTACTGCTGTTAAATTATAATTTGAAATTGATTTACCTTCTAAATTTAAACTATAATCTACTGGTAAATCTGTAATTGCAATAATTTTTGTTGTAGTCCCTACATAACCTGTATCTCCCAATAAAGTAAGTAAAGATGCATGTCTTTTTACATTTTTAAATTTAGGATCTTTTGAGTCTATTTCATCATCCCATCTTGATTGATAATATTCATCATTTAAAGAATTTGCATAACCTTGAATTCCAAAAGAACCATTACTTACCAAATTAGTAATTGAAATTTCTTCACCTTTAGCTACTTGCCCTAAATCCCAAACTGATTTTCCAGAAACTATTACAAGTCTTTGAATGTCTGCATCTAAATTATTTTTAATAGTACCTTCTAAATTACCATCTTTAATTTTTAAAGTATTTTCTAATTTAGGCATTACAATTTCTTTTCCTGATAATTCAAATTTATTCACACTTGCTACATCACTATTAGAAACTGTAAAATAAGAATTATCATTTGTATATGTTGTTTTAACTCTTAAAGTTTTAGCATTATAATCTGTATCACCATAATAGTAGTAATCATCAGAAATATATTGCATTTTTAAATCTTCTTCGTTTTCTATTTTTATATTTTCTTTATTTTTACTTGCTATACCTATATAGCTATTTATTTGCCCTCTTCCCTCTTCATCAACAGATATAATATTTGTACTATTTACTATTATATCTTTTATTTTCATTTTACTTCCTAATAAATAAATCATTACTGTAAATACAATTGATGTTACAGGTATAAGCACCCATGTTAAATCTCTTTTTTTCATTTTCTTTAATATAATATATATAACTATTCCAACTAAAATTGCATAAACTCCAAGTACTATTACTAAAGTTAATGTACTTACTGTATTCTCTACTGGAATACTACCTAATATATTACTTATTTCATAGTTTCTTGAATTGTATCCACCTTGATAATTATCTGCATATATTTTGTCAAAAGTTTCTCTTAATATATCTTGTAACATAATAGCTGCATCATCAGATGAAATAAATGGCTCTAAGCCTAAATCAAAGGCAGTTATTAAAATTTTTCCTGCTCCTCTATCTAAAGAATATACTAATTTATTTTCATCACTATTAACTGTAACTGTTGAATCCTCTAATGTAATTTGTGATAATATTAAATTTAAGCTTTCTGAACCAGTTTTAACATTTTGCTCTCTAGTTCCATTTGAAATTATATTTAAAAAACTTTTATTTATATTATTAATTGTTTTGCTTTCATTAGCACCTGCACCTATTAGTAATGTTCCCCCTGCATTAACCCAGTTATTTAATGCATTATACTGCTTATCATTTAAATTAGCCATATTATAATTATTAATTATAATTACATCTAATCCATCTATATTTAATCCATTTTCGTCTAACATACCTTCAGTTATGTTGACACAATTCATTTTTCCTGTATTTGAATAATTAGAATCAAAGTATGTTATATTTCCTAGGTATCCTAATGCTGTAGGATCATCTGTTAATAAACCAGTAAAAGCATTTCCTTCATTAATTCTTCCTGATGAAATTAATAATTTTTTTTCATATAATACTTTTCCATCTTCTATTATACAAACAACTCCATTGCTATTTTCACCTAAAAATTTTACTGGTATTGTTACACTTATGCTTTCTCCTTTACTTGCACTTACTTCTTTGGAATAAGCATTATAACCACCACTAGAATCACTTGTAACTCTTACTTCCACTTCTCCATTAAAGTCTTTCTCTAAATTATTTATTTGTACAGTAACTGGCATATATTTTTGAGCCTTATATTTGCCATCTACACCATAATTTATAGTTAAGTCATATTTAACATTATTTTTACTTGCACTTACTTTTGCATTTGGAATGACTAAACTTAAAATAAAAACACTTAAAATCGTAGTGAATATTCTTTTACTTATTATTTTTTTCATTAACTTTCCCCCTATTTTACATTATTTTCCCTATTTACTATACTATCATATTTTATCCTATTTATTTTTAAACTTCTTATATTTTGCCTTAATAATTTCTTAAAAATTCCTTAAAAGATTCTTTTTATAATTAAATATAAAAACTATAATAATAAAAAAACGCTACAAACTATACTATTTGCAACGTTTTTTAAGCATTATTAATCTTTTTAAATTTTTTTATTTATATCTAAATAAAAAAGAAATTATTTTTTTATTTTTGATAAGTCAATAAAAAAAAGAATTCAAATCTGAATTCCTTTTTTATGAATAATATTCTTGGAGGCGCCACCCAGATTTGAACTGGGGAATAAAGGTTTTGCAGACCTCTGCCTTACCACTTGGCTATAGCGCCTTATATTTTTATTATATACAACTTCTCTTAAAATGTCTACACTTTTTTAAAATTTTATATTACTAATTTTTTAATACAAAGAAGCCATAAATATGGCTCTTTATATTATCACTCTGTTGTTAAAAAAAGATATGAAAACTTTACTTTCTCATACCCACATTATTTTAATATTAGTCTTATTTTTATACTTTTTCCTTACATACTACTGGTAAATTTATTGTCTTATAATAACTTATCATTCTAATAAGTACTATAATTACTAACGTTATGAATTGTGCTGATTCTATTCCAATTATAGGATATATGAACCAAAGCAAAGTTACTCCTATAATCCCAGCAACACAATAAATATCATGCTTAAAAATTTGTGGTTTTCTATTAGTTATTATATCTCTTAGAACTCCACCACCAACGCCAGTAATACTAGCTGCAAATATGAATAACATAAAATTATAATTACTATTAATTGCTTTAACAGCTGCTGATACGAAAAAGGCAGCTAGTCCAATTGCATCGATGAACGCAAATAAATTTTTATACTTTAACTGTCCTTTTAAAAATATAGCTAATAAAGTTCCTGCAATAATAAATGGAATTGTCATATAACTTGTAAAGAATACTGGTATACCTACATTAGTAACAATATCCCTAAGCACTCCTCCACCCATAGCTGTAATTATAGCTATTATATATATACCAAAAACATCAAATTCTTCTTCAATAGCAACTATTGCTCCTGATACGGCAAAAGCTAAAACCCCAATATACTCTAAAACTGTAATGTAGTCCAAAAAAATCCCCCTATTCATTAATATATAAAGACTAATTATTAAAATAATTGCGCCTCTGTCTTTTTACCTGAAAGATTCTCTTACTACATTTAAGATTGCTTCGTCGGTGCCTTATATGGGCTTTCCAGAGTTTTCTCAAAATTTGGTCCTTTTGCCTGAGAGTTTGCCGCACTTTCCCCTTCGGCTCTGTACTTAAACAGCATCTCCCAAATTTCTCAACGAAATACTCGTAAATTATAATATATCCATTATAGTAATTCAATATCTATAATGGATATACTTCTATATTTTTATTGTAGATTTATTAATTCTTTTATTTCTAATACTCTGTCATCACCTAAAATATATTTTGCAATATTAAATAGTTCTTTATCCTCTGTAACTAAATTTACCTCATCATTAATATAACAAGCATATAACTGTAATAAATCATTTTGAGATAAATTATTGCTACTAAATTTATCCTTAGTTTTATAATCAAATATCATATAAAAACCACTTACATTTTCCTTTTCAACCTCCATACTATAGGGCAACAAACTACAAAATCTCTCACTTAAAACTTCTTTTCTTTTATACTCTTTTGTTTCTTTTATAGATAATTCATTTAATACTTCTCTTAATATAAGTACCTTATTTTCTTTTAGTAATTTATCTAAACTTTTATTATCTCTTTCCCAAAGCTTAATTATTATATTAGTATCTAATAAATATTTTTTCATTTGTCCTTCTCCTTTCATAACATAATTGTTTTAATTATAATCAAATATAAAATATAATTAAATTAATTTCATATTTCTTTTAAGTAATTACTAGTATCTTGGTATCATAATTCAATATAAAGCATTAATTTGAAGTAATAACCCAAAAATAATAAGGTAACTCTAATTCATTACTAAGAGTTACCTTTAAATATTAACTATTATGCACAATAATTTGATTTTTTATCTACTTCTGAATAATAATTTATTATATTTATAATAAAATTTCTTGTGTCAAAATTTAATTTTTTTGTACTTGAAATCTCTTTGACTGAAAATTGTTTTGTAAAAAAACTATATGCTAATTCAGTTAAAAATCTTGATGTACTTACTATTCTTGAATCATTTAATAATTCTTTAAACATTATATTTGTTCCTACTATATATTCCTTAGCTACTATATAAACTTCATTAATACTTAATAATTTTAATACTATATATAAATCTTTGTTTAATTTCCCCATAAAATTTTGAACTATTTCAATATAATTTTTTTCATGATATGAATCTACAAACTGTAATCCTTTTTCCATATTAAATCACCTCTATAAATATTTTAATCAATCAATTTGTCAATTTGGTTACAATCTTCTTAATTTATTCTTAAATATTATTAACTTTTTTATTAACATAATAAATTTTTTCCCTTTTTATTATACTGTATAAACCACCCACTGTAAATGTTTACTTAATATTTCAAGTAGAACTCTATTCCCTAATTAACAATATTAATTTGATAATAGAGTTCAATACATTTTTATTTTTTAAACTTTAATCCAAACTTCCCTTTCAATCTTGTCCATATATTTAAATCATCATTATCATCCTCTTCTTCCTCTATATAATATTGATTACTTTCCTCACATTCATCTTTTGAATTATTAAATTCATAACTTTCTTCTTTTTCTTTATCAAAAAAATCTTTTTCTATATTTTGAACTTGAGCTTCATTGTGCATTAACTGCTTAATATTCAGACCCAATACATATATAGAGCTTTCTAACATATATAGTTTTTCTGTAGTATTACAATATAAACCTTCAACTAGCTTATAATTTTCTTTATCTTTTTCTTTAACCCAAGCCTTTAATGTTATACTCTCTTCTCCTATTTTTATATCTTTAATAGAATATACTCCATCAAAAACTCTATATGAAACATTTTTAATTTTATCTATTATTCTACCTCTTAATATTGTATCTAGTCCATTAAATAATTTTTTGTTATCTATTATTTCCATTGAAACTGTTTCTTTTACCTGATGGTATATAGGATATTCTTTCTCTTCTATTAACATAGTTAATATCTTTGTTTCATTAACATTAGAATGGTAAAATTCATTTACTACTTTACTTTTTTCAAATAATTCTTCTAATTTATTATAGAAATACCCAAAATACAACAACACTATTTTTTCTTCATCTTTTATATTATTTTCTATAACCTTTATGTTATCTAATATTTCATTTAAAATTTCTATAGACTCGTAATTTTTATTTTCTATAAATACTGATTTTAACTTTTCTATTAATATTAAATTATCTGCAGTATTTCTTTCCTCTTCAATATCATTTACTGCCAACTTTTCAGTTACTATTTCATTGATTTTCTTTTCTTCTTCGTAGTTCTTTACTTCATTCATAATTTTATTTATAGATTCTTCTATAGATTCACCTTCATCTATAGTACTATTCTCATCTATGTATTTATCTTCATCTACTTCAACAATATCTATAGAAATATTATTCTCTTTTTTAGACCTTATTTTAAAACTATTACTCTTTTTTTCTTCTAATATATTATCAACTCTATCTATAATAGAATCACTAATACCTCTTTTTAATTCTTTTAGCTCTATTTTTATTTTTTCTATTTCCTCATTTGCTAATTGTAATTTTTGCTTTTGATTTTCTATTTGAATTTCTTTTTCTTCAATTATTTTTAATAACTCTTTTTTATTCATTACTTTTTCATCTAATTTAAACTTTTCTCTATCCATACTTTATCCTACTATCTTCTTTTAGATTAATATATTTATAAATACATTGTACTACTAAACTCTAATATTAAAGTTACAAAATAGTTACACCATTATTATATTACTTTTATTTAAGCCTATTATATTAATTTTTCAAAAGCTACTCTTTCACTTTCATCATCTAAATATATTATTCCACAATATTTAAAATCATTTTTCTCAAGTAACTTTTGCATTGAAATATTATCTTTATGTGTATCTATTTTTATGCTATTTACTCTATTTTCTTTACATAAACTTTCCACTTCTTTAATTATAGCTGAGGCAATTCCATTACCTTTAACTTTTTCACTAACAGCAATTCTATGTATAACAGCATAATTGCCACTATTTAACCATTCTCCATTATATATTTTTTTATATGTTTTATCTTCTTCAAATGAAACCATTGCTGTTGCTAATATTTTATTTTCACTTTCTAATACATAACTACTATTTTTTTTAATATCATTATATATAGTATCACTATTTGGATATCCATTTTGCCATTGATCTACTCTATTTTTTCTAAAATACTCCTTTGCTTCATTTATTATCTTCATTACGTTATTTATATCTTCTACAGTTGTCTTTCTAAATTTCATATATACTCCTCAATAAATAGCATTAAATTTTTACTACATATTTACTCTTTTATTATATAACAAAAGAGGGATAAAAGTATCCCCGTACATAAATTTTAAAATAAAAGCTTTTTTAAACTATTATTAATTCCTTGTAACATATTAGGTACTATCCTGGATATACTTGGTAAAAATATAGAAACTATAAATCCTATACCACAAGCAACAAAAACAGTGTATTCCCTAGCTATTTGTCCTGTATAAATTTGATAGCCATGAATAGCTGAAATAGCAATAGTTCCAAATATTATCACCTTTGATACTATCCAAGATGAAATGCTTATTATTCTACATATAAAAATTAATATCGATAATAGTACTATTATTGGTAACACTAATATTTTTACTGGTATCAATAATAAACCTAAAACCCCATCAGAGCCTTTTTCTTTTTTGACTACAACATTTTTATTTATTTCTTTATTGTTATAACTTCTATCTCTAGAATCATATTCTTTATTATTTTTGCTTACACTACTTCTTTTAGCTGAGTTATTATTTTTATTATTCTTTCTACTCTTATAATTAGTTTTTTTCTTTATCTTTTTTATAATTTTTTCTTCGAAATCTTCCTCTTCATCTTCATCATCAAAAAATTCATCACATTCTTCAAAATCTTCCTTTGATTTAAATATAACTCTTTCTTCCTCAGTCTCATTATCTTGGATTAAAGACTCTTTCACTATTTCTTCTCTGCTAATTAAGACAGTAGCAGCATAACTATTTTCTATATTTTGATTTTCAAGTTTAACTTCTTCTTTATTTACTGATATATCAACTGGTTTTTCTTCAATTTTATTTTTCTTAAATAGAGAACTTACTTCTTCATCAAATATTTCTTCCTTTTGATCTTGTAATATACTTCCTTCATATTTTAATGAATCATATGCTTCTTTAAACAAATCTAGGAATTTTTTTAATCTTTTTTCATCTTTTACTTCTTCTTTAAATATTTCAACTTGCCTATTATAAGCTTCTTTAATCTCTTCTTGAGTTGCATTTTTCTCAATACCTAAAACTTTATAGTAATTCATTTCCTCTCCTCCTATCCTTGCCTATTTATATACATTACTGATTATATCAATTTTATTATAAACCCACAAATAGTACATATAACTAAGAACTTTAAATAAAAACAATTATCTACTACATGCATTTTACATTTTTAAATACTTTATTACATTTATTCTTTTTTTTGTTATATAATCTATATTAAGGTTGATTTTTGTTTTTTAAATGTCTATAATATATATTAAATAATAATTATTATTCCTTATATATATATAATATATTTTTCAAAATAGAAAATACTATATATATTAAATAAACGAGGTGAAGTTATGAGTAAAATATCAATAATAGGTGCAGGTGCAATTGGTGCTACAACAGCATTTGCCTTACTACAAAAAGGAATAGCACGAGAAATTGTAATTAATGATATAAATCAAGAAAAGGCCCTAGGAGAAGTTCTAGACTTAATGCATGGTAGTTCTTTATGTAGGCCTTGTAATGTTACTTTAGGTACTTTAGAAGATACTAAAGATTCAGATATAATTATAATAACTGCTGGATCTCCACAAAAACCTGGTGAAACTAGATTAGATTTAGTAGATAAAAACTATGCAATATTTAAAAGTTTCATTCCAAAAATTGCAAAATTAAGTCCAAATTCAATATTATTAGTTGTATCTAACCCTGTAGATGTTCTTTCATATATGACATATAAACTTTCCGGCTTCCCAAAAGAAAGAGTAATAGGTTCTGGTACTGTATTAGATACAGCAAGGCTTAGAAGCTTACTTGGTAAATATTTCGGAATTGATGGAAGAAATGTAGAAGGTTATGTTCTAGGTGAACATGGTGACAGTGAATTTGTAACTTGGTCATCATTAATGATTGGTAGCATACCAGTAAAAAGCTTCTCTGAGCAAAATTCTATAGCTTGGGATAAAGAAACTGAAACTGTTATAGCTGAAGATGTTAAAAATTGTGCTTATGAAGTTATTAAAAGAAAGGGTGCTACTGCTTTTGCTGTTGCAATAGCTCTTGAAAGAATAGTTGAAGCTATTATTAGAGATGAAAAATCTATTTTAACTGTTTCAACTTTATTAAATGACTATTATGGTGTTAATGATGCTTATTTAAGCGTTCCTACTATTCTTGGAAGAAATGGTATAGAAAAAGTTTTAAATATTCAATTATCACCTACTGAGCAAGAAAAGTTTGTATCATCAGCTAATTTAATGAAACAATATATAGATAGAATTAATGATAAATAAAATCAATAAAAAACTGTATCAAAATCTGATACAGTTTTTTATTAAATTAAGTTATTATATAACCTTAATTAAGATAATACTTTTTTTAAATAACTAAATAAATTTTATAGAACTCTTCTAGCTCGTCCAATTGAACTCCATGGAACATCAGTTATTCTTACTTTTTTACCATGGTTTGGAGATTCTATCCATTGTCCATTTCCTATATACATACCAACATGTCCTAAATTACTATAGAACAATAAATCACCCGGCTGTACATCATCTAATGATACTTCTACCCCGCTTTTTATTTGGTCATAAGTTGTTCTTCCAATACTTATATTAGCTTTACTAAATCCCCATTGCATAAACCCAGAACAATCAAACATTCTTACTCCACTATCAACGTATTGATATAAAGTATCATATTTACCCGCAGAAGCATAGTCTGGGAATCTATTCTTTAATGTTTGTATTGATGCGCTAGTCACTAATTCTCCTGAACCACCATAAGCATATGGAGATCCAATATGAGATTTTAACTCTTCTAATACAATGTTATATGCATTAGAAACAGAAGTATTACTATCGCTATTATTACTACTATTGTTTCCCGTATTATTATCACTTCCAGTAGATATTTTTACATAATCTGAACTTACGTATCCAACTGATCCTTTAAAATTAATTTTATACCAATTTCCTTCTTTTCCAGTTATATTGACACTTTCATTGTTTAGTAAATATCCTAATACTACTGCAGTTGAAGAAGGCTGTTTTCTTACTCTTAGATTAGAAGAAACATTTGTAACAACTCCCATAGTATTCATTGTTTGAGAAGAATTATTACTATCGCTTGTTGAATTACTATTTCCAGTATTTGAATTCGATTCCGAAGATGGTTTATTTTCAGTTATATAATCCTTATGAACATAAGCATATGATGAATTATACTTAATTTTATACCAACTTCCTGTTTCACCTACTATATTCACAGAATTACCTGAGTATAAAGTTCCTAAAATAGTTGAACTAGTAGATGCTTCTTTACGAACTCTAAGTCCTCCACTACTTACATTATAAACGTACCCTGTTTTATTAACTTCTGTTTCTGAAGAACCAGTATTTTCTGTATTATTACTTTGTGTATTATTAGTTGAATTGCCATTAGTTGTGATATATTCTTTACTTACATAACCATACCCACTATTATATTGTATTTTATACCATTCTCCTTCTGATCCAACTATATTTACTTCAGTATTGTTAGTAAGATATCCTAATATTGATGAGCTTGTAGACGCCCCACTTCTTACTCTTAAATTAGTAGATACATTATAGACCTTACCTTTTGTTGATATTACTGAAGATGATGAAATCTCTTTTACATAATCTCCATGAACATAACCAGTTATTCCATTGTACTTAATTTGATACCAACTTCCGCTTTTAGAAATGATATCAAATGTACTACCATTTCGCATAGTTCCTAATACTGATGAGTTTGTGCTTGCTGATTCTCTAATTCTTAAAGTTGAAGTTACATTAACAACTTGTCCTTTACTTATAGATGCTACTTCTATTCCACTATTTATTTCTGTAGCACTAGCTGGTACATTTTTAACAGATAAAATAGTTCCAACAACACCAGAAATAGCAATTATCTTTTTTATCTTTTTTTTCTGCATATTTTTCCACATCCCCCGCTTACTTAAATATATATTTTGACATAATAAATTATATATTTTTTCACTTTAATTTGCCATATTTTTTAGCACATTCTTCTTATTTTTTATCATTTTTAATAAATTTAATCTGTATTATCTAAGATTTTTTATCATATCATTTTTCAGATTCCATAATTTTTCTGACAAATCAACATAATATCCCTGTGGATTATTAAATCTCTTTACCTCCTCCCACAATAATTCCACTTGTTCTAAAGAATATTTTCGAATCTCATCCAACTTTGGTGTTTTATAAACACATTCCCCTTGAATAAAAATTGGCACTTGTATCTTTTTCGCATAATAATTTGTTACAACTTTCCTCTTCCATGTATGTATAGGATCAAATATCTCATAATCTTTTGAATCATCTATTATTTCATTTCCTAATGTTAATACATCTGCTATAGCTTTATTATTCTCCTTATCAAATAGCCTCCAAACTGTTTTATAACCTGGATTTGTGACCTTTTCTATATTTTCTGATAACTTAATTCTTGGAACTATATTATTTTTTTCCTCAACTGCAACTAACTTATATACTCCTCCAAATACAGGTTCTGACTTTGCAGTTATTAATCTTTCTCCAACTCCAAATATATCAATACAAGCTCCTTGATTCATAAGATCTGCTATTATATATTCATCTAAACTATTAGATGCAAGTATTTTACAACCTTCTAATCCATTTATATTTAATATTTTTCTTATTTCCTTTGAAAGATATGCCAAATCACCACTATCTAATCTAACACCTTTAAGACTTTTTCCTTGTGGCTCTAATACCTCTTTAGAAACTTTAATAGCATTGATTATACCTGATTTTAAAACATTATAAGTATCTATTAATAAAACACAATTATCAGGATATGTTTTAGCATATGTCTCAAAAGCTTTATACTCATCACCAAATAATTGTATCCATGAATGAGCCATAGTTCCTACTGCTTTAACCCCAAATATCTCATCTGCAATAGTATTTGCAGTTCCATCTGCACCACCTATATAAGCTGCTCTAGCACCATATATAGCTGCATCATATCCTTGACTACGCCTTGCCCCAAGTTCTAATACTTCTTTTCCTCCTGCAGCTCTTCTTATTCTATTTGCTTTTGTAGCTATTAGACTCTGATGATTAATTGTTAAAAGTAACATTGTTTCTATCAACTGCGCTTCTATAACTTTTGCTTTAACAGTTATTAAAGGTTCATTAGGAAATACAGGCGTTCCTTCTTTTATAGCATAAATATCACCTGTAAACTTAAAATTTAATAAATACTCTAGAAACTCTTCACTAAATAATTTTCTTTGTCTTAAATATTCAATATCATTTTTAGTAAAATTTAAACCTTTTATATATTCAATTACTTGCTCTAAACCGGCTAAAATTGCAAATCCTGAGTTGTCAGGATTTTTTCTAAAGAACATATCAAAATAAACTATTTTATCTTTTAAATTATTTTTAAAATACCCATTAGCCATAGTAAATTCATAAAAATCTACTAACATACTTAAATTTCTTTCATCTTCTAGGCTTATTTTTATCATATTTAATGCTCCTTTAAATTATAAAATACCTTAATTTAAATTAATTTCCATAGTCACATTTTTATTATCTTTTGCTATATCATAAACTTTTACTCATACTTCTTCATAAAATATAAAAAATGCTTAAAAAAAGATAAACTATCTTCTTTTAAGCATTAATCTTAAATTATCTTTGCTAAAACATATCTTCTAAGTCCACCATATTTTAATTTATCCTTTTTAATTTCATAACCTAAACTCTTAAATGTATTTACACTAAACTCATTATATGGTGATGCTGTAGCACATAATATCTTAGTATCTTCTTTTACAGCAATTTTCTCCAATTCTTCACATATTATTTTTTGAAGCTTATTTCCTCTATACTCTTCCTTGACTACAGTAGATTCTATTTGTCCTATCTTTAATAATTCTTCATTTTCTAATCCTATGTCATAACCATAGTTAGATTTATCATAACCCTTTTTAGCATAAACCCCCATTGCAATAAGCTCGTCATCTTCTGTAACACATCCAAGTATCTTTCCATTTTTCTTTATATATTCTTCAAACTCTTCTCTTTCTGTATCAGCATATAACTCTTTATTTTCAAGTCCATCTATTATTATTTTTTGTAATTCCATAATTTTATCTAAATAAGATATATTTAGTACTTTTAACTCCACTTTAACTTCTATCCCATCTTTTCTTTTTAAATTTAATATATTATTCAAATTTATACCTCCAAACTTTTCTTCTACCTAATCAAAATTTTACCTTGTATATAACTAGAATTAAAACATTACTTTCTTATAAATTCTAATATACCTTTAACCTTCAATGCAACTCCAAGAAAAAATTTAAGCTGCCCCTTTATGAGACAGCTTACTTTACTAAAAAATATTGTGTATTAAATTCATTATAAATCCTGTATGCTCATTAAAAATATTTATACCTATAATAATAAGAACAATTCCACCTATAAGTTCAGCATAATCTTTAAATACTAAACCAATTTTCTTACCTGCGATAACACCAATAAAACAGACTATAAATGTTATTAATCCAATAATTAATGATGAAGAAACTATGTTAACATTTAAGAATGCAAAACTTACTCCTATAGCTAAAGCATCTATGCTTGTAGCAATAGCAAGAGTAGTTAATTCCTTATTTGATAACTCACTTTTACTTTTTTCTTCCTCTTCTAAAGTAGTACTTGCTTCATTTGCAGCTTCTTCTTTTTCAGTAATTACTTCTTTACGATTCTCATAAAACTCATAAATCATCTTACCACCTAAAATTGATAGTAATATTAAAGCAATCCAATGATCTATAGCTTTTATATATCCTTGAAAGCTTATTCCTAACATCCATCCCATTAATGGCATTACTGCTTGAAAAACTCCAAAGAATAAAGCTATTCTTATAGCTATTCCTTTAGTTAAATTTTTCAAAGTCATTCCTTTTGTAACTGATACAGCAAATGCATCCATTGATAAAGCAATTGCTGTAAGTACAATTGTAATAATGTTCATAATCATTCTCCTCACTTATTATTTTCTCTTATTTTTTTACTTATATACAAAAAAATAACGAGATTCATGGATGCAAAAAAGCATCCATGAGTCTCGTTATTTAAGATTAAGCCAGATTTCATTCAAAATCATTATGTTGACCTAACCACATTTACATGCTAACTACTCCCTCACAGGACCAACATATTATACTATTATATTATTTATATGTCAATCATTTACTTATATCCTATTTCTCTTCAAATACCTTCCATATCCCTTTTTTCCTACAAACTCTCCATCTTTAGAAATTATCTTTCCTCTTAATATTGTAAATATAGGGTATCCCTTAAGGCTAAATCCTTCATAAGCTGTATAATCTACATTAGAATGAAGTTTATCAGTAGTCAAAGTAACATCCTTATTAGGATCTATTATGGTAATATCGGCATCACTTCCAACTGCTATTGTTCCCTTTTTAGGATATAATCCAAATATCTTAGCTGGATTTGTACAACATACCTCTACAAACTTATTTATGC
The DNA here is from genome assembly GCA_900547475.1 of uncultured Clostridium sp. GTDB lineage: Bacteria > Bacillota > Clostridia > Clostridiales > Clostridiaceae > Clostridium. The sequence goes on from URGW01000002.1 coordinate 63,109, forward strand.
TTATTCTCCCCTTCATTACCCCTTCAGAAAAAATTAATGCCATTCTTTCTTCAACTCCTGGTGCACCATTGGGGCATTTAGTAAAATCCTCTTTTCCTAGTTGTTTATCTTTATTAAATGAAAATGGACAGTGGTCTGTTGCTATAGTTTGTATATATCCATCACTAATACCTTGCCATAAAGCTTCACAGTTCTCAGAACTTCTAAGAGGTGGACTCATTATATATTTTAACCCTTCATTATTTTCTAATTCATATTTACTTTCATCTAGCAATAAATACTGAGGGCATGTTTCTGCATAAACATTTTGTCCACTTTCTCTTGCTTTTCTTATATAATCTAATCCATCTTTTGTTGATAAATGAACAACATATAATCCTTTATAATTAGCCATTTTAGCTAACTTAATCATTCTATTTACAGCTTCCCCCTCTGCTTCTACTGGCCTGCTTAAACAATGATATTTAGAACTTATTAATCCTTTATCTATAAACTTCTTTCTTAAATATTGAATACTTCCATGATTTTCACAATGTATTGTTGTTATTCCACCTAATTCTTTTAATCTTTCAAAAACACTTATCACCTTATCATCATCTATTTTATAATCATAAGTTAAATATCCCTTAAAGCTTTGGATTCCACACTCATCAATAATTTCCTTCATTTCATCTAATATTTCATCATTAACATGCTGTATAACTCCATGGAATCCATAATCTACTACAGCATTATTATCTGCATATTCATGGTATACATTAACCTGATGTTTTAAATCACATCCTTCTGGCCCAAATCCCATATGATCAACAATACTTGTTGTCCCTCCACAAGCAGCTGCAATAGTTCCAGTATAAAAATCATCATTAGCAACAGTATTACCTACATGTAAATTAAAATGAGTATGTATGTCTATTCCACCAGGAACAACATACTTTCCATTAGCATCAATTATCTCATCTACCACTCTAGTAATATTTAAACCTATTTCCTTTACAATTTCATTTTCAATAAAAATATCACCAGTATATTTATCACTAGCCGTAACTATAAATCCATTTTTTATTAATAAGGACATATAATCACCCCCCTCTTTTTTAATATCTATTCTATATCATTTGCCCATATTCCTTTTATAAATATAATTTAAATACTTTTATATCCCCTTAATAGTAAACTCAAAACTCATATCTTTATTTGAAGGTATTAAATATTCATCATGTGGCATAGAACCCCAGCTATCATCTCCTCCAACACCTATATTTTTTAATGATGCTCTTAGAATAGTATGATAAACTGGTGGTAACTCATAGTGATGATATGCATTTTCTAACTCATGTGGAGTATATGGAAGTGCACTAAATTCAAAGTTGTTACCAGTTATCATCAATCCATTGCCTGTATTATCAGTAACCTTAACCCATTTTAAATCAGTTTTGTTACCACACTCTTGTGGAATAACATATTTTGATACATTATCAATGACCTTATTTTTATGAACACCTAATCTTGCACCCTTGTTTCTATCAGAATAATTTTCTTCAATACCTCTACCAAACCAAGTCAAGTTATTATAAGCACAAGGAATTTTAATCATCATCCCGAAATCCAACATATTAGGTAATCCTTCTACTGCCTTATAATCCATTTTTACCTTTATACTTCCATCTCCTAATGTGGTATATGTTACATCACATTTACTTTCTGGAGTTGTTGGTAATGCATATGTGTAAGTTATACTTGCTTTATATTCATCATAAGAAATTTTTATATCTATAGCTTTAGCATAAAGACTCGCAACTTTCCATGCTGCACATTTAAATGCCATTGAATTTCCTCTATCATTATCAGTTGGTGCATGCCAGAAGTTTGGCTTAGGAATTTCATTAATATATTCTCTTCCATTAAACTTATAAGATATTAATCCACCATAATTCTTTGAATAAATTACTTCAAAATTTCTTCCTCTTACTCCAAAGTTAACATCACAATCATTTACAATTATTTTTTCATTATATTCTTTATTATTATCTGAAATTTCATAATAATCTTGTCCAAAAGCTACTTCATGACCTTTTTTTGCCCATAAAGTATTCTCCTTCAATACAGCTTTTACATCTATTGTATAATTACCTGAATTACTCTTTTTAGATATTGGTAGATTTATCTCTATTTCACTACCAGCTTCAAGGCATATATTTAACTTTCCATATTCTATAACATTTCCTTCTCTTAAATACTCCCAAAGAATATCATATTGATCCAAATTTATAAATAAATTATCATTTTTTATTCTTACAGAATTGAAATTAACATCTATCTTTATATTTTGGTAGTTAAACTTTACTTCTTGCATCTTTGGTGATTCTTTTCTCTCAGCATAAATAATACCATTCATACAGAAATTATAATCTGTAGGTCTATCTCCAAAATCACCACCATAGGCTAAATAGTCTTTTCCATAAATATCTTTAGTCATTAGTCCTTGATCAATAAAATCCCAAATAAATCCCCCTTGATACATTTGATACTTGTCTTCAAGCTCTATATATTTATGCATTGCACCATTAGAATTTCCCATAGCATGAGTATATTCACATAACATAAATGGCTTTTCTGGATTATTATTTAAATATTCTTCAATATCCTTCACTTTTGCATACATTCTACTTTCCATATCAGAAGTATTATTGTATCTTCTATCATTAAATACTCCTTCATAATGTACTAATCTACTACTATCAGTATTTCTAAAGTATTCAGACATTAAATAAATATTTTCTCCACCAAATGATTCATTCCCACAAGACCAAATAACTATAGATGGATGATTTTTATCTCTTTCTAGCATAGATTTTGCTCTATCTAAAACACACTCTCTCCACTCCTTCTTTGAACCTGGAACAACACATTTCGGATCTATTTTCCCCATCTTTTGCCATGTACCATGACTTTCTAAGTTAGTTTCATCAATAACATAAAGTCCATACTCATCACATAATTCATAGAAATAGCTTTGATTTGGATAATGAGAAGTTCTAACTGCATTAATGTTATTCCTCTTCATTGTTTTAACATCCCAAAGCATTTCCTCCTTAGTAATATATCTTCCTGTATAACAACTAAACTCATGTCTATTTACCCCTTTAAAAACAATTCTTTTACCATTAATATGCATTATATTATTAATCATTTCAAAAGACCTAAATCCAACCTTTTGTTGTATAACTTCAATTATATTATTATTTTTATCTAAGACCTCTATTAGCAAGTTATAAAGATTTGGCTCTTCTGCACTCCATAGCTTTATATCCGTTAACTCTTCCTTTATACTTAATTTATTACCTTCAATACTTTGAGTTTTCTCTAAAATTTTATTATTACTATTATCTATTAAAGTAAATTTAAGAGCTGAATCTAAATTTCCTTCAATTTTTAAGTCAACATCTAGCTCACATTTTTTATAATTATCTTTAAGATTTGTATGAACAAAAATATCATTTATATGAGTTTCTGGCTTTGTATATAAATACACATCTCTAAATATTCCTGAAAATCTCCAAAAATCCTGATCTTCTAACCAACTTCCACTACAAAACTTAACTACCATAACAGCTAATTTATTTTTTCCTACTTTATATAAATTGCTTAAATCAAAATCAGATGGCGTAAAGCTATCTTCACTATATCCGACAAAATTACCATTTAACCATATAAAGAAAGCGCTTTCAACTCCTTCAAAAAAAACATGTAATTGTTTACCAAAGAATTCTGAAGATATCTCAAATTCCTTTACATAACATCCAACTGGATTATATCTTTTAGGAACCAATGGAGGTACAATATCATCATGTCCATCCCAAGAATACATTGTATTTACATAATGTGGTTTATCATATCCTTGAAGCTGAATGTGTCCTGGAACTTTTATATTATCCCAACTCTCAACATTATAATCCTCTTCATAAAAATTATTAATTATTCCATCCAAGTTTTTACTATAATGAAATTTCCACTCTCCATTTAATAGTGTTTTAAAAGAAGAATTACCTTCTAATAACTCCTCTAAATTTCTATAGAATTTATGATCCGATTTAGCTTCTAGCCTATTAATTTCATAAATCTCTGAATTCTCTAAATAACTTAAATCAAATTTTCTCATTTCCCTTCCTCCATTTCTCTAATTACCTCTTATTTTTTATAATAATATTTTTACTTATCATCTATATTTTATCACGATATTTATCTTATAATCTAGTCATTTATTTAAAATTTATATATTTTGTTAATATTTTCAATATTATTGGATGTTTTTTAACTTACAATATATTAATTTGTATATATTGTAAGTTATCTGTTTATATTACTTCTTAATCTACTACCTCTTCCTTCTTTTCTTTTGTTGCATTATTTATTGCCTCATTAACCTCATCTAAAACTTCATCTAAAACTTTATCTAGTTCATCTATATTATTCTCTTCATCCTCCTCATTGCTCTCCCCGTAATTATTTCCATTGTTATTACCACAATAAATACCTTTTTTAATAGGTGCTATTAAAAAACCTGCTACCACTCCAGAAAAAAAACATGCTGCTCCTAATAGAATTTTTTCTTTTTTATTCATTTAACCCTACCTCCAATATAATTTGTTTGCTTAAACATATACATTAGTTATATGTTCAATATTTTAATAATATTATTTACTTATAATTATTTAATAATATATATACAAATTAAAACCCTATCAAATATTAAATAATTTGGAGTTGCCATACTTGTAGGAATTAAACTTCTATCATAATAACTACCTTCTGATGTATAAAACTCTATTTTTATATCTTTATTGTTATTTGGTATTAATGTTAAGGTTTTTTCACATACCTTAACATCAAATTTTAATTCTGATCTTTCACTTGTTTCTCCAGCTTCCCTATAATTAAATAATGGAACTAAATTTAACTTAGCCTCCTCACTACCATTTTCAATTTCATAGCATACAGCAACAGTATTATGTCCATACTCCATAGCTATACTTTTATTTATATAAACATCTTCAACCTTATATCTATATTCTGGAACCGTATCCAAAATGAACTGTTCTAAATACTGTTGTCCATTTTTTTGAAGTTCCTATATATTGCTAAGATGTTAAATCATACTCTCTATCTTTAATAATAATTTGCTCTTGCACTCTTGTAAGTATAAGCTTTCTATTTACAGGTGCATTTAATGAAGCTACTAAATATCCATGAAAAGCCTGTGAAGCTCCACCTGCAACAGTATGGTTAGCATATCCACCAATTCCATTACCAACTGCCCATGATAATTCATTACCATCTTCTATTGTTTTCCACATTCCTCTTCCATACTTATACATATATTCTTCCCCTTCTTTTACTAAGTTATATTTTGATAATGAAATTATACATAAGTTTTTTTTAACAAACAATAAAACATATCTGCTACTTTTACACTAAAACTGCTAAATTATTCATTACGTGTAAGCAAAAAAATGAAATATTTATTTTCCAGGAAACGTGAAATTTTTACCTATAATTTATATAATTAATGTCTTTTGCTACATGTTATATAACAAGTTGTTAACTAAAAGTATTTTAACCTAAATAAAATAATACTCTTTAAATTAAAAGATAATTATTCTATTAAAATAATTTATAGTACAGAACATTAACTTTATAGGTATTTCTCTTTTAAATTGCAGACCTAGGCCTTAAAGCCAGTAATAGAGAAAATTTAATGATATAACCGAAATAAAGTATTATATAATAAGCTTTAGAATTTAATTATTATTGTAATAAAATTAGCGTTAAAAAGCTGAGGCAAGCGATAGCGAACTTCGAAGCTTTAGCTGATTTTATGGAGATAATAATATAAACTCTTAGCGAAATTATATGACTTAATGAAGGTCATATCATTAATTTTCGGCATCATGGCATTAACGCTTTGGTGTACAATATTATTTGCTATGTTGATCTGTGAAGTCTCCTTTGCTTATTGCAATGCGCTCTGCAACTAGGTTAGAAAGCACTTCATTTACGGTCCAATCTATTGAAGTTTCTGTAACTACAGCCTTTAAAACATTATTCACTCTTACTTTTTTTAGATTTTCAATAAAGATATTCATCTTTGCTGGTGGTATTGCATTAAATATTATAGCTCTTTCTTTTCTTCCATCTTCACATTCTGTATTTATATTATTATCTAATACATCTTTAATAACTGTATTACCATTTTTACTATTTAAAATTATTTGATCTCTAATACCTAAAATCATTGCGCAATTTTTAACTTTTTGCAAATCCTTTCCTGCTAAATTACAAAGTAATATGCAAGCTCTCCCCTCTCTAGCAGTACTATCTTTTATATCTAACTTATCAAATGACATATGTATTCCTCCAATTTTATTTATTAACTTTTTTAGTATAATTATATCATAAAATTCTTTTATTTAATATTTAAACAATAATAATTATTATTTAATATTTAAAATAAAGCTTATGATTCTGTAAGAAATATTATATAATTTTAAACAAATGTATTTTCAAATATTTTCCAATTTGTTATAATATAATATATGTTATGTAAATAACTATTTCTATGTTAAAGATTGGAGTGTTTTTAGTGGAAAAAAATTTAAAATTCAAAATATACAATAAGGTTTTAAATAAATGCTTTAAAGTAACTAGAATAGATTATATGGATGAGGTTGTTTATTACTTTGATAGAGATAAAAATGATGAAGATATAGTTTCTTTTGATGATTCGGTCCTTTTAATGCCTACTGGAATTTGTGACTCTTTAGGTCGTGAAATATTTGAAGGTGATGTTATAACCTACCAAGAAAGTAGTTTTACTTATAAAAAGACTGCTGAAATAATATATGAAGATGGGTGCTTTATGACAAAGCAACTATTTCAAAAAAATTTAGAACTTAAAGCTCAAAAAGAAAACCTAATTGTTAACGACTTTAAAGATTTATTATGTGTTGCTACCTCATCTGTCTACAAACCAATTAAAATTATAGGTAATATTTTTACTTATAAATTAAGCAAAAATAATGGCAAAATTAAAATAGAAGTTTAATATAGCTTCTATTTTTTTTATGAAAAAATAGAATATCGCATATACTACGATATCCTATTTCAATTTTAAAATTTCTTTATTATACTCTTATAACTTTTCTATTAAAGCCTTACTTTATACTTCCATAATTATCGGTACAATTATAGGCTTTCTCTTAGTTTTACTATATATAAATGAACCAACATCATTTCTAATATTATTTTTTATCTCTGACCATTTAAATATATTTTTATCTATTGAAGTTTGTATACTATCGTAAGATATTTCTTTTATTTGCTTTACTAGTTCTTCTGATTCTCTTACATATATAAATCCTCTTGTCACAATATCTGGACCTGAAACAATAGAACGACTTTCTTTTTCTATTGCCACAATAATATTTATGATACCATCCTTTGATAAGTTTTTTCTATCCCTTAAAACTATATTACCAACATCTCCGATACCAATACCATCAACTAAAATATTTCCTGCTTGAACTTTACCGCTTATGCAAGCTGACTTCCTATTTAAACTTAGCACATCACCATTTTCTAAAATAAATGATTTACCTTTTTCTAAACCTACTTCCTCTGCTATTAATATGTGTTTTCTTAAATGTTTATATTCACCATGTACTGGCATAAAATATTTAGGCTTTAAAATTGATTGTAATAATTTTAATTCCTGCTCACAAGCATGACCTGATACATGAATTTCTTCTATTGATTTATAAATAACATTAGCACCCTTTTGTGTTAATTCATTTATAACCTTTGATATAGCTTTTTCATTTCCTGGAATAGGATTTGCAGATATAATTATCATATCATCTTTTTCTATTTGAATATTTTTATGATTAGAACATGCCATTCTTGTAAGTGCTGACATAGGTTCTCCTTGGCTTCCTGTAGTTACAATTGTTATTTGATTGCTGTTATATAACTTTAAATCTTTTAAGTCAATTAACAAGCCTTCTGGCATATCTAAATATCCAAGTTTTATTGCAACCTCTGATATTTTTTCCATACTTCTTCCGCTAAAAGCAATTTTTCTTCCATATTTAATAGATGAATTTATTATTTGTTGTAACCTATGAATATTTGATGCAAATGTTGCTACAATTATTCTTCCAGTTCCTTTGCTAAATAAATTATCTAATGTTTCACCCACTGTCTTTTCTGACATTGTATATCCTGGATGACATGCATTAGTACTATCAGCCATAAGTAATAACACACCTTGTTTACCTATCTTAGCTAATCTTTGTAAATCTATTACCTTACCATCAACAGGAGTAAAATCTACTTTAATATCTCCAGTATGAACTACTATACCTAATGGAGTATGAATTGCTAATGCACAACTATCTGCAATACTATGATTTACTCTTATAAATTCTACTTTTAATTTTTCTAAAGCTATAGTATCTCCTGGCTTAACTACATTTAACTCTACTATATCAAGCATTTTATGTTCTTCTAACTTATTTTGAATTAACCCTATGGTTAAATTAGTAGCATAAATCGGAGCATTAATTTGCTTTAGTATATATGGTATCGCCCCTATATGATCCTCATGTCCATGAGTTATAAAAAATCCTTTTATTCTATCTTTATTATTAACTAAGTATGTTACATCTGGAATTACAACATCTATTCCATACATTTCCGAATCTGGGAAAGTCATTCCACAATCCACAACCATGATTTCCTCACCATATTCTATTACTGTTATATTCTTTCCTACTTCTCCTAGTCCACCTAACGGTATAACTTTTATCTTTTTTTTGCTTTCCATTAAAATCCTCCAAATTATTTATCTTAATCTATTTTTTTGCACAAAAACAAAAGTTGTTTTAAATCAACTCACTTATAATTAAATATTATTTTATAATTCAATACGTTCAATTCTATATAACTAAACTAACATCTCTTATAAAGTTATTTACTTAACATTGCATTTGCAATATTTAACATCTGATTATGTTAATTTTATCTATTGCCTAATGGTGCTAAGTTTATTTAAATATAATTTTTATATACTAATATAAAACAACTTAAATAAATACATTTAAAAATATATTACTTATATTCATTTAACTTTTTTTATATTTATAAGTCATTATAAACAATTTCCCACATTTTTTCAACTCTATACCCGAATTGTTCGTTAAAGCTTGAATGCCTTGATAACGAAAATTATTAATTTTTCTCTATCACTGACTTTTAATCTAAAGTTAACTATCCAATAAATTTATAGTACAAAATATTAGCTATAAATGAAATGTTATAGACTGATACATGAATAAAGAAAAAAATGAAATATTAATTTAGAGAGAACATTGAAATTGAGCCGTAGAATTTAATAATTGATGGAGTAAAGTTGCGTTAAGTGAAGCTCTAAATTTTAATTTAGTTAGCTGAGCTTACTCCTCTGAGCGATAGTGAAGAGTGAGTTTCCTTTTAAAAGGAAGCACCTTCTCCTTACATCGAATGTGTAAGTTCGATTGACAAATTAAAATTTTGAATCTCACTTAAGTTTAAAAACTTTAGCAAACTTTACGGAATCAATTATATAAATTCTAGGTGAAAATTTCACGTTTCTTGGAAAATAAATATTTCATTTTTCGCTTACATGTGGTACGGCCTTAAATTAATTCTAATAACTTTAAAACATGAGTTGCAATTTTTCTTTCTTTTCCTTTGTATGGATATGAATGTATGTGAATTGCTGGATTGAAGTTTAGTTCTATTATCGCATAATTAGTGTTTTCATCTCTATAGTCTTCAAGCATCATATCCACCCCACAAATCTTAGCTCCTGCAGCTTTTGCTGCATTTACTGCTATATCCTTAAACTTTTGTGGAATATCATCTGTATAATCTACACTATCTCCACCAGTACTAATATTTGAATTTTCTCTTAAATATATTATTTCATCCTTTTTAGGAATATAGTCAAAATTTTTACCTTGTTGTTTTAAGAATAACTCTGCATTTTCTTCTAATCTTATTTTTTCAAGTGGTGTTACATATCCCTTACCACGTAGTGGATCTTGATTTTTAACTTCAACTAATTCTGTTATAGTTTTTTCTCCATCACCAATAACATTAGCTGGAACTCTATGTAGAATTCCTACTACTTCATCATTTATAACTAAAAATCTATATTCTTTTCCTTTAATAAATTCTTCTATAAGAACTGTATTATCATTTTTAAAAGCTATTTCAAAAGCATGAATTATATCTTCTAAATTTGCACCATCTGGGAAAATATTAATTCCTATACCAAAGTTAGTACTCTTTGGTTTTATTACAATAGGTTTATTAATATAGTTATGTGCCTTTATTTTTGCATCTTCTATACTATTAAACTCTTCACCTCTTGGTACCTTTACTCCCTTTTCTGCTAAAACCTTTTTAGTTACAGTTTTATTTTCCATAATCAATACAGATACATATGTATCCTTAGAAGTCTTAGTAGCTTGCTTTACATATTCTATTTTTTCATTATTTTTAAGAGATATAAAATTTTCACTTCTATCAACTATATTTACAGTAATTCCTCTTTTAATAGATTCCTTCATTAAAATTTGAGTTGATAACTCTAAATCCTCATATCCTTCTAATTTAAATCTATTTTTGTATGCAGACTCTTTATACATTCTAGCTAAATTTAAAAATGCATCAATATATCCTTCTTCTTTTATTTTTTCTGTTATTTTATATGAATAAGTTAATTTACTATCTTTAACTTTATCTATCATATTATTAATTATATCTTCAAAGCCTAAATTTAACTCATTATTAACACTCATAACTTCATTAAGTATTTCTAATCCAAAATCTATTCTATTGATGACTTTTCCATCTTGTTTTAACTCTATATCATCAATTCCATGTACTGCAATTAATTGTTGATTTTCCAAAGCTTCTTCTTGCCAGTTTTTGAAATCACTTTCTTCCTTAGTTAATAAATAAATATTAAATACTTGTAAAAATCTTAAATCCTCTAAACTTATTCCACCTTTTTCAAATGGATTAATATCAATTGTTCTATATTCTAAATACTTTATTCCATCATTAAGTAATGATTCTTTAAAATTCTTTGTATCACTTGGCTTTAATCTTATTTGGCTATATAATTCCTTATGACTTTCTATTAATTCATCTTTAATATATTGATTTATACTTTCTAAATGCTCATCAACACTATTATAGCTTGGGAATAAATCCACCTTATTTTTGTATCCACATTTTCCATTTCTATGTGATATTGCCCCTAAGCTACTATACTCACTGTGCTTAATTTTCTTTAATGGACATTTACAGCTATCAATAAAACTTTCATGTACAATTGGTGATGCTCCAAGGAGGTATACTATAAGCCATCTATATCTTAAGTAATTTCTAGCTATCTTTAAATAAATACTATTTTTAAACTCTTTATAAGACAAGTTCTTTTCACTATCTTCATATAATCTTTCAATTATAGCTTCATCAAAAGAAAAATTATAATGAATTCCCGATATAAGTTGCTTTTTCCCACCATATTTAATCAATAATTTTTCTCTATACTCTTGAGCTTCTTTACTATGATTAGAAAACTTAGCTACTGGAATATCCTTATCATCTGGTATTATACATGGCATTGATTCAGGCCATAAATATTCATCTCCTATTTCCATGGCAGCTATATCATATAATGCTCTTGTAAAATTATAAGTTTCTTTAATATCTGATAATGCTGGTGTTATAACTTCTATCTGACTTTCTGAAAAATCTGTAGTTATATATGGATTATGTGCTTTATCTCCAAACTCCTCTGGATGATCAGTCTTAGCTAAATAGCCATTTTCATCTACCCTTAAAGTTTCTCTTTCAATACCAAAATTTCCATTTAGAATTTCTTTACTAGAAAATAATTTTTTTATTTTATTTAACATCTTTATAATTTCTCCTTATCTTTATTAGATATATTGAATATACTGCTACTCCTTTTAATATACTAGAAATTGCTATACTCCACCATACTCCATCAATTCCAAGTGTTTGCATCAAGGTTAATGCCATTGGAATTCTTAAAATTGTAAAAACAATACTAATTATAGCGGGTATCTTAGGCATTCCTAATCCTGTGAACAATCCATTTGATACCATTTCTATTGTACTAAAGCTTTGAGAAAATGCAACTGCCTGTAAGTAACCACTAGCAATTAAGATAGTACTTTTATCCTTAATAAACAGCCTTATAATTGGCTCCTTAAAAATAATAAAAATTATAGACATAATAATTGAGTAAATAATCCCCAATAATAATGCTGTATAGTATCCTTGTTTTATTCTTTTAAACTTACTAGCTCCAAAATTTTGACCTGTAAAACTAGCTATAGCTCCATTTAGCCCTCCTATAACCATGTATGTTATTGACTCAATTTGCAATCCTATCTTTTGTGCTGCAATTGAATTTGTTCCAAATATGGCAATTATCTTAGCTAAAATTATATTAACCATTGTAAATAATATTCTTTGAAATGCCATTGGAAAACCTAATCTTATAATTTCTATTACTTTTTCTTTATCAATACCTATAGATTTATCATAATGTAAAATTCCATTTGATTTTATCCTATATAGAATAAACATTACTACATTAGATATTAGTGTTGCTACTGCTGCTCCTAAAACACCCAACTTAAATATATAAATAAATATTGGATCTAAAATTATATTTATTATCATTCCTATAGCATTTATCTTTAAGGAATCTCCATTATTTCCAAAACTACTAAATATTCTTGTATATAGAAAATTAAAAAATGAGAAAAATAAAATTGGTGCATTCATAGCCAAATAATAATATGAATTTCTTTCTACAACATCATTATTAAGGCTTAAAAATGAAATTAAACTTTTTCCTAAAATTGTTAAAATCAATGCATATATTATTGATATCACAAAATTTATTGCTAGCCCTGAATTAATATATTGTTTTACCTCTTTATTATTTTTCTCTCCAATAGCATGAGAAACTTTTATCCCTGTTCCTATAACAACTAATGAGTTAATAGAATAACCCAATCCAATAAAAAAGCTTGATGATCCTATACTTGCTACAGCGTCACTTCCTAATCCACCTACCCATAACATATCTATTAAGTTATAAGTAAATTGTAATAATGAACTTCCCATAATAGGCAATGCTAAAGCTGTAAGTACATTAATAACTTTTCCTTGTGTTAAATCAATTTTCTTCATTTATTCTCCTTAAAATTATTTTTTAGTTAATCATTAAAAATAATACTTATTACTCAAACATAGATACTTATCTATGTTTAATATAGTTTTTTATTTTTTAATTGTCAACACTAATAGTATTAACTTATACTATTAGCTTTTACCTTATAAATCAAAACACAAGGTTTATCACAATACTTTAATTTATTATGATAAACCTTTTATAAATTTAACAATCACAATTGCTATCTTCTTCAGTTATTATTTTTTTATTATTTAACATTAATTCATTTAAGAACAGTAATAATTGTTTTGTATTATCCTCATTTAAACTATAATAATTCCAAGTCCCCTCTTTTCTTGAGATAACCAACCCACAGTCCATTAATACCTTCATATGATGAGATAATGTTGGTTGAGTAAATTTAAAATGTTCTAACAATCTACAAGCACATTTCTCACCTAATGATAATATATAAATTATTTGCAATCTATTCGAATCACTTAATGCCTTAAATATTTTTGCATTATTATCATATTTACTATTCATAAACTCCTCCAATAAAACACCTTTAAATATTATTCTACCCTAAATTCTTCTCTTAAATTACTGATTATTATTTTTCTAATAACTTCTGCTAAATTTTTTTCTTCATCCTTTGTTAAATCTTCAGTTTCTATTGGCTTACCAAAAGTTACTTTAACAGTAGATGGCTTAAATTTTTTATTTTTTTCAAATGATGTAAATGCTGCATCTATCGTTACAGGTACTATTGGAACCTTAGCTTTAATTGCTAATTTTAAACTTCCTTTTTTAAATGGGAGTGGTTTCCCATCTAAACTTCTTGTTCCTTCTGGAAAAATCATCATTGAGTATCCATCATTTAAATTTTTTACTCCTTCATTAATCATTCTTACTGCATCTCTAGGGTTTTGTCTATCTAAAGCAATACACTTTCCTTTTGGTAGCCAGTAACTTAAAATAGGTGTTTTTAATATCTCTTTCTTTGAAACAAATCCTACCTGTCTTTCTGTTGAATATAATATAACTGGAATATCTAATATACTTGTATGATTTCCAATAAAAACGCATGGTCTATTAGGTATGTTTTCTTTACCTTTAATAACTACATTCATTCCTATAATATTTATGGTAAACTTTGACCATAAATACATAGACTTTACTGCATATTCTGTTGCTTTATGTATACCATATTTACGTTTTATATGTTCATATTTAAACCCCTTAATTCTAGTATATACCATATAGAAAAAATATTTTATAAGCTTTATTATCATGTAACTCCTCCTATGTTTATAGTTTTAATTATTATAACATCACTTTGTACAAGCTAACAAATATTTAAAATATATTTATTTTTATTATCTATAAAAACATACTATCTTATAAATATTTATATCTATTTAATATTCTTCATCCATAATATACCAGTGTAAAAATACTTGAATAATTTTATGACTGAATAAAATAAATATTGCTGCAAAGTAATACATAATATATTCTTGCAGCAATATTTTTAAATAAACACTATATTATTTGTAAATTGCATCCATTTGACTTTGAATTTCTGCTAATACCTCATCATATCCAGCAGCTTTTAATTCACTTTGGAATGCAGCAACTTCTTTTTCTGGATCATCAACTTTACCGAATGCGATTCTTGGAACATAATTTGCACAAATATCTGCCATAGCTGAAATTTGTGATGATATATTTGTAGTGTCAACTACAAATTCACCATATGGATAATCAATTGCATAAGAATTATAATTATCTATCATATCTTGCTTACCTTCATAAGTAGTTATAGAATCAAGCTCAAATTCATCTCTACGTCCAATCCAAAAATTTGAACCTAATGCATCTGTAGACGCATCATACCCTTCTGGATATCCCAACTTACCATCTTCTGTAATAATATAATCTGTACCTTCGATACCATAATTCATTAATTTATAAATTTCTTCATCATTACGTAATAAATCATAAACCATTAATGCTCTTTCAGGGTTTTGAGAATTAGCTGCAACTGCTACAGCTCCATGTGTAATTGATGTTTTTACAAGATTTTTACTTGGTTCTGAGAATGGGAACATTTGCGCATCTGCCCCTGGTTGTCTCTCATCCATTGTAGTTTTTACACTTCCATAGAAAGTTTGGCTATGATGTTGGTCTGCTCCACTTTGTCCAGAATAAAATAATTCTCTAGTATCTCCATCATAGTTTAAAACATCTTCTCTCCAATATCCAGCATCTGCCCAACTTTTCATTAATTTAGCAAACTCTAAGAAAGTATCTCCTTCTACATATGGAGAAGTTACTGTATATGGATCATCTTTAGACTCACCAAAGAATATAGTAGATAATCCAACTGGAATACCATCAATTAAAATATTTTCAGTAGTAGAGTTAATATATCCATTTGCTAACGCATTACCATTTGCAGCTGTACCTGATACATCCCATGGAATAACTCCATCTTTATTATCTATTACCCCCTGGAAATATTGTCCTAACTTTTCAAAACTATCAATTTCACCTATACCAAATTCCTCAGCCCAATCTCCTCTATAGAATACACCATGATTTGTATATTGAGTATATTCATTTTCTGGAATTAAATATATATCTCCATTATATGAACATTGTTCCCAGTCATCAGCATCTACATTTGCATAAGTTTGTGGTGTATATGTTTTTAACATTTCTTCTGTTAAAGGTAAAAATGATCCCTTTTTTATATTTGGCCATGCATCTAACCAGTCAGTTGCAGTTGTTATTAAATCAATTGATTTATCTCCACTAGCTAATAATAAATTATATTGAGTTTGCCAATCTGCCCATTCAACATACTGCATTTCTAAATTTGCATTAATCTTTTCTTTTAACTTTTCATTAATTTTTTCCAATACAGCATCTATTCTTCCATTAGTAGGCTTATTACCTAAAACAATTAATTTTATAGTTACAAATTTAGATGTATCTATTGTTCCATCTTCCTTCACTTGAGTTGAGCTTGCCCCATTACTTTTTGATGATCCACTAGAACACCCTGGTAATGCACATACTACTGATGCCGCTAATACCATAGCTACTAACCTTTTACTTAATCTACTCATTTTTATTCCTCCCTAAAATACCCTATTTATTTTAATTATTAAATACTAATAAATAATTAACTAATTTTCATCCTTTTACTGCACCAACAGTAATACCTGAAATAAAATATTTTTGAACAAATGGATATAAGAATATTATTGGCCCCGTTGCTAATACTGCTGTAGCCATTTTTAATGTTTGCGCTGGTAGAGGTCCTGTTGATACATTTGCACCTGCAACTGAATTTTTTAATGCTGCTGCTTGATTTATTATTCCATATAAATAGTTTTGTAATGGTTTAAATTCAACTGATGATGATAAATATAACATTGAATTGTACCATTCATTCCAATATCCTAATGCTATAAATAATCCTATTGTTGCTAAAGCTGGTGTAAGCATAGGTAAAATTAATGAAATAAATATTTTAAAATCTCCTGCTCCATCAATTTTTCCTGATTCCGTTACTTCATAAGGAATTGACTTTACAAAATTTTTCATTAATATAATTAACCAAGGACTCATTAATAATGGTAAAAATACAGCTAAATAATTATCTTTTAAACTTAAATATTTTGTCATCCATAAGTAACTTGGAGCTAATCCTGCTGAAAATAACGTTGTAAAATATATAAAAAACATTATTCCATTTCTAAACGGGAAATCTTTACGTTGCAATGAATATCCTGTCATAGCTACAATAAATAATCCGATTACAGTACCCGCAGCTGTCATTATAATTGTAACTACATAAGATCCTATTAATACTCTTGGACTTTCAAAGATAAGTTTATAAGCAGCTAATGAGAATTCTTTGGGTAATATTCCAAATCCATTGGTTGTTATTGCACTTTCTGAACTAAACGATGCTGAAATCATAAGAACAAATGGTATAAGACAAGCTAACGCAAAAATTGTTATAAATATATATGCAAATGCATGTACACCTTTTGTGTATTTATCATTTTTTACTTTCATAATAAACTCCTCCCCTTCTAAAATAATGCATAGTCACTATCAATCTTCTTAACTATCCAATTTGCAAACATAACTAACGCAAAACCAAATACTGATTGATATAAACCTACTGCTGTAGAATTTGCAAAGTTGAAGTTATTCATTAAAGTTCTATAAACATAAGTCTCAATAATATCTGTTGTAGCAAATAATGCTGAATTAGATGAACCAACTAAGTTATAGAATAATCCAAAATTCCCTTTCATAATTCCACCGATAGCAAATAAGAATAATATTATTGCTGTTGGTTTTAAACATGGTAATATAATATATCTAATTCTTTGAAGTATGTTTGCACCATCAACTTCTGCCGCTTCCATCATACTTGCATCTATACCACAAATTGTTGCAAAATAAACTATAGATCCATACCCCGTTTGTTGCCATAAATTAACAAGAACAATTATTATTGGCCATGCTTTTGGCATAGAATATACTTTTATTGGATCTCCTCCAAAAAATTCTATCATTGTATTTAAGAATCCAAAATCATAGTTTAAAATGTTAAATGCTAATAATCCAACTAAAACTGCTGAAATGAAATATGGTAGAAACATTATTGTTTGTGCTACCTTCTTGAATATCTTATTTTTCACTTCATTTAATAAAATAGCCACAAAAATTTGCAACATATTTCCTAATACAATAAATGCCACGTTATACAAAATTGTATTTCTTGTTAATCGCCATAGACTCCCTGACTGTATTAGAAATTTAAAATTATCAAATCCAACAAACCTACTTCCAAATATTCCACTATTATAATTGAAATCTGTGAATGCAATGTATGCACCTGGCATAGGGCAATAACAAAATATAAAGAAAAATACAATTGCCGGCAAACACATAAAAATTAAGACTTTATTATCTTTAATTTTTTTTAATAAATTTTTTTTCTTTTTACCTGTTGAAGATGATACTTTTATTGAACTTGTTAACTCTTTGTTCAATGATACATTTTTCATAATACTCCCCCTCACTCTCTGAAACTGCTTTCATACCTTTTTAAAAAAATCTCAACTTTATAAACTTGAAACCACTTTCAAATTAATTATACTCCTCCTCTTTTTGCAATGTCAACCTTTACATTGAATTTTTTTCTATTTTTATATTTATTTTACATCTATTATCTTATATTAAATTCTTTACATGAATCTCTTATTAATATTTTACTATCCATTAGATTTATTCTATCTATTTTTATCTTTTTAATCGCCTTAATGGAAACATCAATTAAAGTTTCTCCAAATTTTTTATAATCGTATCCTATTGTAGTTAAATTAGGTATTGTAATTTCTGATACATAAGTGTTATCAAAACTAGCTATTGAAATATCTTCTGGAATTGATAAACCATGCTCAATTATTGACTTCATAATTCCAACTGCAGTAAAGTCATTGATTGCTATTATTGCACTTGGTAATTTTGAATTACTTTCAAAAAGTTTATTCATACAGTCATATCCACTCTCAATATTATAATATTTTCCTTCAATAATCCAATTTGGGTAAAGATCTATTTCATATTTTTTAAGCCATTCCATATAACATTGCCTTTTCTCATATGTTGACCTTACGCTTTCTCTTCCCCCAATTAATGCAATATCTTTATGACCTAAATTAATTAAGTATTCCATTATTAATTGACATGCTTGATACTCATTTATATTTACTTGATAGCAACTACTTTCTTCCAAGTGACCACTAGTTATAATAGGTATGTCCTCTGATAAATCATTAATATACTTAACATACTTTTCATCTACTACAAGTTCGTCTACTCTTCCTCCTATTAATATAATCGCATCTACCTTTTGCTCTCTTAAATTCTCTAAATGATTTTCTTCTAAATCACTTTTTCCAAAAGTATCACATAATAAAACTGTATATCCTTTTTCATAAGCTGCTTTTTCACACTCTATAAACAATGAAGAATAGAATGGGTTTGATATATCTGCTACTATAATACCTATTACCTTACTTGCTGTTCCACTTAGTCTTCTAGCTATAACATTAGGTTTAAATCCATATTTATCTATTGCCTCTTGCACTCTTTTTCTTTTTTCACTGCTAACTCTAGCACTATTAGTTAATACACGCGAAACCGTAGCTGGAGAAACATTTGCTTCCTTTGCTATAGCATAAATATTTACTTTATTTTTATTCATTGCTTGTCCTCCTAATAAAATTTAGTGGCTATATTATACACTGAACTGTAAATATAAGTCAATAAATCTCTAATTTTATTTTTCTTTTTTATGGATGTTCTGTATACTTTTTCATTTTATTATTCAAAATTATTTATTTATTGTTCATTTTAATATATACTAATTATGTAAATATTTGAATAAATATCTAACAAAAAAAATTATGAGGTGGATTTATGAAAAAAGAATTTTTTGAAAAACCATTATTTGTAGTACCTAATTATCTATTTAACTTCATTTTAAACACATTATATTTCTTACTTTGCAATTTATTGCTAATCTTCTTTTTTGTTATAACTTCAAAAATACCAAGCAGCTTTAGTTTTATCGTATTATTTATAGCTCTTATACCATTCGGTCCTGCTTTCTCTACTTTATACTATTGTATTAGTAAATTATTAACTGAAAAAGATATATATTCTCACTCTTATTTTTGGAGCTTTTTAAAAGATAATTTCATGTCTTCATTTAAAGTTTGGATTATAGAACTAATTCTACTATTAATTTTTATAGCGGACTTTCAATTCTTTTATATTAATATGCCACAAACAAAGTTACATTTCATTTTTGCATTATTTAGTATATTAACTATATCAATATCACTTTGTACTTTATGTATAAATACATTATTTATTTTTAAAACTAAGGATACTTTTTTACTAGCAGTATTTTATATGACCAAAAAGATTCCAATAATACTTATGAAATTTATTGCCATATATTTAGCCTATGCAATAGTAAATAACACTTCTATTGTTTTATTACCATTTATGCCAGGAATACTTTGTGTAATATTCTTTTTATATGATATAACTATGATTAAAGAAATAAAAAATAAATATACAGTTCCTTGTATTTCTGAATAAAAACTTAAAACATATAAAAAGCAAATAGAATAAGTATTCCTTTAGTTCCATTTGCTTTTTATATTAACTTTATTTAAAGTATAATTCTATCTTCCTTTAAATATGGATTTCTTGCTTTAATTATTATATCTCCTTTTCCAACTCTTCTTACATATATAATTAATCTTCCTCTATTCGTATCTCTATAACTTGCAGTATAATCTGTTACATCTCTTAAATCACCATTATCTATAGCTACTAATTTTCCTACTCCTTTTACTTCAATATCTATTCTTGATTTATCAAAATAAACATTTCTATTATTACAATCTAATATTTCTAATTCAATTTGTATTATATCTTCTATACTTATAGGCTTTAACCTTATTGTAGTTGCAGCACCTACAGTTTCTAATTTATGTCTTACTTCTCCTGCTATAGCCTCTAATTTCCCTTCTTCAAATACCACATTCCATGTAAGATATCCCTTATCACTTGTGTCAATAAATTGACTTTGAAGAATTCCATTTAAAAATAGTTGTGGATTTTTAACATTCGTATAGCATCTCACTACTATCACTTCCCCTGTGATATAATTCCAGCTTTCATTCATTTCTTTCCATTCAGACTCATCATTACCTTTTCTCGCTGTTACTATATGAATCATTTCTTTATCTGACCAAAAACTCTTACGTCTATAGTACTCTGGTTTCTCAAAACCTGCAGTTGTTAATAATCCGCTTTGTGATCCATGATAAGGCCACCCTGCACATTCTCCTAAATAATCAATACCCGTCCATAAAAATTGTCCAGATATAAAATCATTTTTTATAACTGCTTGCCATGCATCATAGCTATGTCCATTTTCACTTCCTAAGAAAGGCTTATCCGGAAATCTCTTATGGTCATCCCTATATAAATGCTCCTTATAGTTATATCCAACAACATCTAATGCATCAATATATCCAATTTGAGTAGATAATTCAGGAAATGCTAATGCTGCTGTTACCGGTCTTGTTAAATCTAATTTTTTTACTATATTAGATAAATCTCTTGCAATTACAGAAAGACGATTCATATTAGGTTTATTAGGATTATACTTCTTTTCTTCATCTGGTTTGTTTTTATCATTATTTCCTGTCATAATATTAAATAATGGATGACAATAAGGATCATTTGGATAATCTATTTCATTGCCAATACTCCACATTATTATACTAGGATGATTTCTATTTTTTTTAACAAGTGCTGTTAAATCTCTTTCATGCCATTCTGGAAAGTCCTCTGCATATCCTTCATGCTTTGGAGGATATACATTATGTCCTATATGCCACTTATTTTTGGAAGCTTCCCATTCATCAAAAGCTTCATCAATAACTAGAAATCCCATTTCATCACATAAATCATAAAGTTCTGGCATATGAGGATTATGACTCATTCTAATAGCATTACATCCCATATCTTTTAATTTTACTAACCTTCTTCTCCATATATCTTTTGTCATTGCACTGCCTAAAGCACCACCATCATCATGTAAACATACCCCTTTTAAGGTTGTATGTTCTCCATTTAGGAAAAACCCTTTATCTTTATCAAAAACTATATCTCTAATTCCAACCTTTTGCTCATCTATAACATATGTTTCTCCGATATCTTCACACACTACCTCTGTTTTTAAGGTATATAAATACCCCTTCTTTACAGACCATAATTTAGGATTATTTATTACTCCACCTATAGCAATTTTTTTTTCTACTTTTTCTTCTATAAAATCCCTTTTACTAAACTTAGCCACTACTTCTTCATTTTCATCTAATATATTATTAATTATAACTATGTTTCCTAATTTACCCTTATCAAATACAATTTCATTTTCTACCTTTACTTCTGCACTTTCTTTTGATATATTACTTGCAGTAAAAAATATTCCATTTTCTTTAGTGTAGACCTCATTTTCTACTACTATATATACTTTTCTAACAATACCTGAGCCTGTAAACCATCTAGAATCTGCAATATCTTCATGGCTAACCTTTACTGATATTATATTTTCTATATCTCCAAAAGAAGCTTGACTTGATATATCATATTGAAAATAACTATATCCATAAGGTCTTTTACCCATATAATAACCATTACACCATACTTGACTATTCTTATATACTCCATCAAAAATAATAAATACTCTTTTTCCTTTTAATTCTTTTGGTAAATAAAATGATTTTCTATACCATCCTACTCCTCCTCTTACATAACCAGTTCCACTTGAATAATTTCTAGACATAGGATAGGTAACTGACCAATCATGTGGTACATATACACTCTCCCAATCTCTATCGTTAAAATCCTTTTGAAAGGCTTCCTTTTCATCTCCTAAATGAAATTTCCAATCTTCTTTTAATATAAATTTACTTCTATCCCTTATCATAATTCTCTCTCCCTTAGCTTCATTCATTATTTAAAATATTTATTTTCATAAGATAAATATATATTTTACTTTTCTTGAATTCAATGTAAAATAACTTATATACATGTAAAATAACTACTTTTATATATATTTTTTAGGTATTTTATATTTTAATAATAGAAAATACCTACTATTAATTTGAGAGGTGTATTTCTGGTATGAATAATAAAACTTACTATAAAATGAACTCTAATGTAATTCCTCAAATAAACTTAATTAATATAGCTAATATTGAACCACCTTATATTCATTTCAAAAGAAAAGCTGATGAATTTATAATGTATTATATAATTTCCGGAGAAATGTATTTAGAAGAAAATTCAATTAAATATATATTAAAACCAGGTGATATTATAATTTTAGACCCTAACTATGAACACTTTGGAATAAAATCTAGTAAATGTACTTATGCTTACATTCATTTTACTCATTCAGACATTTTAGAAAGCTATGACTACTTAGAAACACTTAAGCCTATATTATTATCTGAACGTATATCTTCACTAAGTATTACTCCATTTAAAGAAAGTCCTAATATAATATTACCAAAGTACTTTCATAGTAATAATAATGTCTTTAATAGTACATTATTATACGATATTAATAAAATAATAAGATCTAGTAAAAATAAATTAGAACATTATTTATTACAGGGAAATTGTATGTTTCTAGAATTATTAATAAATATCTCAAGAGAATTTGTAACTTATTTATTATCTGATAGTTCAATAAAAACTTTAAAATCGCAAAAAATAATCCAAGATTTGTTATCTTTCTTTAATGAATATTATTATAAAAAAATAACTAGCAACTTTCTAGAAATTCAATACAACTGTAATTTTGATTATATTAATAGAGTTTTTAAAGAAACTACTGGTAAAACTATATTTGTATATCTTAATGAATTAAGAATATCTCAAGCAAAGCTTCTTTTTAATACAGGCTCTTTTAAAGTTTCAGAGGTTTCTGAAAAGGTAGGCTTTCAGGACTCTTATTATTTTTGTAAGGTTTTTAAAAAGTATACAGGTGTTACCCCTAGCAATTATATTAAAAATATAAATATCTAACTAAAAATATATTTTTAATGCTTAAAAAATAAAGCATCTATTAAGATAAATTCTTCTTAACAGATGCTTTTTTCTCTTTAAATTAAATATTATTTAAATGGATTTTCAGTTTTATAAAGCATTCCCTTTGGTTGATTAAAGCCAATTTCTTTAACTCCTAAATAATTAAATACATTTGCTATAGACTTACCAAAATGTCCAAATGCAACTGCTCCATGATGTGGATATCTTCCTTCTATTAATACATGTCTATAGAATCTTCCCATTTCAGGAATAGCAAATATACCAATTGATCCAAATGATCTTGTTGCTACTGGTAATACTTCACCTTCTGCAACATATGCTGTTAATTCAGCATCTGCATTACTTTGTAATCTAAAGAATGTAATTTCACCTGGAGCAATATCACCTTCTAAAGTACCTCTAGTAATGTTTGGCTCTTGATTTGGCTCTAAGCTTCTCGCCATAATCATTTGATTTTTCATATTTTTGAATGATAATTTACATGCAGGAGTATTTCCACAGTGGAATCCCATAAATGTATCCTTTAATGTGTAGTTGAATTTATCTTTAATTTCTTCTTCATACATATCTCTTGGTACACTATTGTTAATATCTAATAATGTTACAGCATCTTTACTTACACAAGTTCCAATATATTCGCTTAATGCTCCATAAATATCAACTTCACATGATACTGGAATTCCCCTTGATACTAATCTACTGTTTACATAACATGGTACAAATCCAAATTGTGTTTGGAATGATGGCCAACATTTATTAGCAAATACAACATATTCTCTAGATCCTTTGTGATCTTCCATCCAGTCTAATAATGTTAATTCATATTGAGCTAATTTAGGTAAAATACCTGGCATTCTATTACCTTCTCCAAGTTCTTTTTCCATATCAGCTATAACTTCTGGGATTCTTGGATCATTTGTATGTTCATTAAATGCTGCAAATAAATCTAATTCTGAATTTTCTTCAATTTCAACACCTAAATTATATAATTGTTTAATTGGCGCATTACATGCTAAGAAATCTTGTGGTCTTGGTCCAAAAGATATAATTTTTAAGTTTTGTAATCCTAAAATAGTAGTAGCCACTGGCTCAAACTCTTTAATCATTTCTGCAACTTCTTCATAAGTTCCTACTGGATATTCTGGAATATATGCTTTAATGTTTCTTAATGCTAAGTTATAACTAGCATTTAACATACCACAGTAAGCATCTCCTCTTCCACCAATTAGATTATTTCCTGATTCTTCAGCAGCAGCTACAAACATAACTGGTCCACCAAATTCTTTTGCTAACAATGTTTCTGCAGTTTCTGGTCCAAAGTTTCCAAGATACACTACTAAAGCATTTACTCCTGCTTCTTTAACTTCTGCTAGAGCTTGTCTCATGTGAACTTCGCTTTCAACAGTTGTTGGACATTCATAAATTTCTCCGTAAGTTTCTTTATAAGCTTTAACTACAGCTTCTCTACGTCCTGCTGATAACTCCATTGGGAAGCAATCTCTACTTACAGCAACAATCCCTAATTTTACGTCTGGTATATTTTTAAAATTCATAATTAATTCCTCCACCCTTTTTTATTCTATAATAATTTATTTTTAATTACTTAACTTTTTAATTTTTCTCAAAGCATCTTAATTTATTAATTTATTTTAAGCAAATATTTTCACCCTTAAGTCCTATGAAAGCTCCTTGCTCTCCTAAATCTGTTTCTGGATGACCTATAAGCCATTTATTTTTTGCAAACAATAATGCATCTTCACCTTGCCTTTGTATATTATCTTCTAATGCTGTATTTGTATCTTTATGTAGTATAACTACACATTTAAATCCATCTTCTTTAGCATTGCATGGTGCATAATGTAATGTAGTTCCATAAACTTCTATAGCAGTTCCTGCTGGAACAAATATAGCTTCAATCTTTGAAGTATCATAAGAGTAATCCTCTTCAATATCTTGCTCTAATCCTAATAGTAAAACTAAATCTGTAACTGCAATATTTATTTCACTAGTTCTATGATATTCAACTGCATTTAGCATATAGTTATTACCATTACAATATCCTATTTGAATATCAAGTCCACCAAATTCTCTATTTCTAAATTCTTTAGCTATTTCTAATTCCTCTAATTCTTTTATAGAAGGTTCGTATATAACATCCTTTGGTAATGGTGTTTTTTTCATTCTATTTAAAAGTTCTTTAATATCATAATTCTTAAGTACTCTACCATACTTTTTAAACTCTATATCATTAACACTTTTTATAACCACTCAATTCATCTCCTTATATATAAGTACAAGCTCCTCAATATTTATTTAAATAATTTCATTGTTTCATTAACAACATTTTCTACTGTAAATCCAAATTGCTTAAATAACGCTGATGCATTTCCTGATGCACCAAACGTATCTAATGAAATAATTCTTCCATCTAAACCTACATATTGATGCCATCCAAATGAAGTTAAAGCTTCAACTGCAACTCTTTTTCTAACGTTGTTTGGAAGTACACTTTCTTTATATTCTTCATCTTGAGCATTAAATATTTCAAATGATGGAATACTTACAATTCTTGCATCTATTCCTTTTGCTTCTAATTCATCTGCTGCCTTGTAGATAAGTTCAACTTCAGAACCTGAAGCCATTAAAATTACATCAGGAGTTTCTTTCTTAGAGTCTTTAAGAATATATCCTCCATTTAATGCTCTCTTTGCACACCCATCATATAGTGGTAACTTTTGTCTAGTTAACACTAATGAAGTTGGAGTAGTAGCATTAGTTACTGCATAATACCAAGCTGCAGCAGTTTCCTTTGAATCTGCTGGTCTAAATACAGTCATATTTGGCATACTTCTTAATGCTGCTAATTGCTCAATTGGTTGGTGAGTTGGACCATCTTCTCCTACACCAATACTATCATGTGTTAATACATAAGCTACTGGTAAATTCATTAATGAAGATAATCTCATTGCACCTTTCATATAATCACTAAACACAAAGAATGTTGCACAAAATACCTTTAATCCCCCATGAGCATACATACCATTTGCTATTGCAGCCATTGCATGTTCTCTTACTCCAAAGTGAAGATTTCTTCCACTTCTATCTTCAGCTGAGAAATCACCTTTTCCACTCATATAAGTTTTATTAGATGGTGCTAAATCAGCTGATCCTCCAACTAAATTAGGTATTAAATTTGCTAATCTATTTATAATAATTCCTGAAGATTCTCTTGTAGCCATTTCTTTATCAAAACTCCAAAATTCTTCATTATTTAATAAAGCCTCACTATCTATTTCTCCAGACATCCACTTAGAATATTCTTCTGCTAATTCTGGATATTCATTTTTGTAAGCTTCAAATAGATTATTCCAAGACTTCTCTTTTTCAACTCCTGCATTAATATAATTATCCATATTTGAATATACTTCTGATGGAACATAGAAATCTTCTTGCTCCCATCCTAGATTTTCTTTCATAGCTTTTATATTTTCAGCTCCTAAAGGTTCTCCATGGGCAGATGCTTTTCCTTGTTTTGAAGGACATCCAAATCCAATTTGATTTTTAACTATTATCATTGATGGTTTTGTAGTTTCTCTTTTTGCTTCTTCAATAGCATTTTCAATTGCTTCAATATCATTTCCATCATTAACTTTAATTACTTGCCAATTATATGCTTCATATCTCTTTGCTACATCTTCTCTAAATGCTATATCTGTATTACCTTCAATAGAAATATTATTTGAATCATATAAAGCAATAAGCTTTCCTAATCCTAAAGTTCCAGCAAGTGATGAAGCTTCTCCTGAAATTCCTTCCATTAAACATCCATCACCAACGATTGCATAAGTATTATGATTAACTACTTCATAGCCTTGTTTATTAAACTTTTCGGCTAAATGAGCTTCTGCAATTGCCATACCAACAGCATTACATATACCTTGTCCTAAAGGTCCTGTTGTTATTTCAACACCTTTAGTATGACCATATTCAGGATGACCCGGTGTTAAACTACCAACTTGTCTAAAATTCTTAATATCCTCAACAGTTATTCCATATCCAAATAAGTGTAATAAAGAATATTCAAGCATTGATCCATGACCTGCTGATAATACAAATCTATCCCTATTATCCCATTTTGGATTCTTTCCATTATGATTCATTTTACTCCATAATGTATATGCCATAGTTGCTGCTCCAAGTGGTAATCCTGGATGACCTGACTTTGATTTTTCTATTGCATCTGCTGAAAGTACTCTTATTGCATTTATACTTAATTTATCTAGTTCTCTACTCA
Organism: uncultured Clostridium sp.; assembly: GCA_900547475.1. Taxonomy (GTDB): domain Bacteria; phylum Bacillota; class Clostridia; order Clostridiales; family Clostridiaceae; genus Clostridium. The sequence goes on from URGW01000002.1 coordinate 91,473, forward strand.
TCTTTAACCCCTTTTGATTATTTAAATTTGTTTCTAATTTGCTATACCTATAAGTTCCAGCAAATTAGAAACTTATCTTATTTCTTCTTTATACTATTTACCAAAAGCCGAAGCCCAATCTGCCTTAAACTTTTCAAGACCTGCATTTGTTAATGGATGTTTAACCATTTGCATTACTAAAGCATATGGCACTGTGGCAATATGCGCACCTGCTCTAGCTGCTTCTATAACATGAATTGGATGTCTTACACTTGCAGCTATTATTTCTGTAGTTATTCCATGTATATCAAAAATTTCTGCTATTGTTCTAACAAGTTCCATACCATCCATAGAAATATCATCTACTCTTCCTAAAAATGGACTTACATAAGTTGCACCTGCATTAGCTGCTAAAAGTGCTTGATTAGCAGAGAATATTAATGTTACATTGGTTTTAATTCCTTCACTAGCTAATACCTTTACAGCTTTAAGTCCTTCAACTGTCATTGGAATTTTAACAATCATATTGGGATGAATAGCAGCAATTTCTCTACCTTCTTTAATCATTCCTTCTGCATCTTCTGATATAACTTCTCCACTTATTGGGCCATCAACTATTTCAGTTATTTCTTTAATAGTTTCAGTAAAGTCTCTACCCTCCTTAGCAATTAGTGATGGATTTGTAGTAACTCCACATATAACGCCCATTTCATTTGCTTCTTTGATATGTTCTACATTTGCAGTGTCTAAAAAAAATCTCATACTCTCAACTCCCTTTATATTATAAATATTATTTAACAACTTTTTAAAATCACTTTTAAAAGTTTTTTTATAAAAAGGCAGCTATTATTTTCTGCCTTTTTAATTGTAATTTTGATATTACTAATATTAATTAATTTAAAAACTCTTCTAATGGAACCATTGCTGCCCCTAAAAGATATGATTCTTTAAACTTTGTAACATCAATCTTACAAATTTCCTCATTTGTAAATAAATTATCCTTATATACAATACTTCTTAAAACATCTATATTTTCTTTTAATAAACTATTTATATCTCCGCCTAAAACTACACTACTTGTATCTAATAGCATTGTTAAGTTAGCAATTCCTATACCAAGAATATTAAAGTATCTCTCTAAAACTTCTTTGGTAGTTTTATCTCCCTTTTCAAATAAAGATATAAACTCTTCTATATCATCTAATTTTTCATTACTTATTTCATTAAAATCTTCTAATAACACATTCTTTGATGTATATGATTCTAGACAACCTTTCGAACCACATTTGCAATTTCTACCACCAATAGTTATTTTAATATGTCCCATTTCACCAGCGGCATTATTGCTTCCTCTATAAATCTTACCATCTATTATTATTCCTAATCCTAATCCATCAGTAATTGAAACATATAAAAGATTACTTAATATATCCTTCTTATTTAAAAATTCATAATAAGCTGAAAGATTAGCTTCATTATCTATATATATATCAGTATTAAATTCTTCAAAGCTCTTCTTCAAATTATAATTTTCAGCTCCTAATAAATAACATTTTTTTATTATTCCTTCTTCTGAATCTACTGTACCTGGAATAGAAATACCAATGCCTAATAATTTATCAATTGAAATTTCCTTATTATTTAATATTTTATTTATATTTTCTTTAGCAATATCTATTATACTTTCAATATCTTTTTTATTATGCCTTATTCTAATATCATCTATAACTTCTTTTTTTAAATTTATTAAAGATAATTTCACATGACGAGGAGTCAACGCTATTCCTAAAGCAAATCTACAATTTTCATTAATTTTTAAAGCCATTGCCTTTCTTCCACCAGTAGATTCTAAAGATCTAACATCACTAACAATCCCTTCTTTTTTAAGCTCTGTTATATTAGTTGAAACTGTAGTAATACTTATATCTAAACTTCTTGAAATATCTAATTTAGTTATTTCATTTTTTTCTAATAATAACTTAATTATTTTTTTTCTGTTTGTTTCTTTAATTTTACTATGATTTACTTCTATCAAATATGTCTTCCCCTCTCGAATGTCACCATCCAAGAACTTAAATATCTTTTAGTCTTGGATAAAGTGAATTATATACTTTATATATCTTATCATAAAGGGCAATATTATCACAATTTGGATTAACAACCTCTTGACTTTTTATAATTTTTTCACATGCATCCTCAACAGATTTATATATTCCAACACCTACACCTGCTAATATAGCAACTCCCAATGCAGGCCCCTCTGATGCTTTTATTGTGCTTAATTTATAATTAAATACATCAGCTAAAATTTGTCTCCAAACTTCACTTTCTGCTCCACCACCACTAACTCTTACATCAGTTATTTCAACTTTCATATCTTCTATTATATCTAAACAATTCTTTAAACTGAAGCTAACACCTTCTAATATACTTCTAACAAAATCCGCATGATTATTTATTAATGATACTCCAATAAATCCTCCTTTTACATTTGGATCAATGTGTGGTGTTCTTTCTCCCATTAAATATGGCATATAAATTACTCCATTTGATCCTGGTTTTGAACCTGCAGCTTTTTCTGATAAATAATCATATATATTTATATTTTTTTCTTTTGCTTCATCAATTTCTTTTCTACAGAAATTTTCTTTAAACCATTTTAAAGAAAGTCCTGCACCTTGAGTTACCCCCATTACATGCCACTTATTAGGAACAGCATGACATAAAGTATGAACTCTACCTTCTTTATCAAATTTTGGAGTATCTGTTGAAGCAAAAACAACACCTGAGGAACCAATAACTGTAGAAATTATTCCTTCACTAACTATTCCACTTCCAACTGCTCCTGCAGCTTGATCTCCAGCTCCTCCAACTACAGCAGTACCTACTTCTAACCCAGTAACTTTTGCAACCTCTTCAGTAACATATCCACTTACAACAACTGACTCATAAACATCTGCTAATATATTCTTATCTATTTTTAATGCCTCTAGTAATTCTTCACTCCAATTTCTTATATTTATATCTAACATTTGCATACCACTTGCATCTGAAACTTCAGTTGCAAATATACCTGTTAATTTAAATCTTATATAATCTTTAGGTAAAAGCACTTTATAAATATTTTTATAATTTTCAGGTTCATTATCTCTTACCCATAATAATTTTGAAAGAGTGAATCCTGTTAATGCTGGATTACCTGTTATTTCAATTAACTTTTCTTTCCCCAAAACTTCAGTCATGTATTCACATTGTTTTTCAGTTCTTTGGTCACACCAAATAATTGAATCTCTTATAACATTATGATGCTTGTCCACTAATACAAGCCCATGCATTTGTCCACTTAATCCTATCCCTTTTATATCCTTTGCATTAACTTTACTATTTTTCACTACATCTTTAATTCCATTAAGACATGCTTCCCACCAATCCTCTGGATTCTGTTCTGCCCAACCTGCTTTTGGTTGAAGTAAATCATAACCATAGGTTGCAGTTTCTATTGTATTTCCTAATTCATCAAACAATGCTGTCTTTGTACCAGATGTACCTATATCTAAACCTAATAAATACCTCATAAAATCCCCCATTATATTTTAAATTTTTTATAACAAATATTTCAAATCATTATTAAACTACTTTTTAAATGTTATTTCATAAGTTATTATAATACTAATATCTTACTTTTGCAAGGACTTTTAAAAAGTTTTGTATACATTTTCATCCAAATTATATATTACAGCTAAGTTACAGAGTGATTAAGCCCCATAGGAGGATGATACTGGTAACACTACTCATACTCTAAAAAACTGACAATCACAAAACATGTATAGCTACAATACTCACTGGATAATTTTATTATTTGCTACCTTTTAATGACTCTCCCGTAAACTGGTCGATATATTCCTTTACGTTTATCCTCTCCACTATTACATCCTTGAATTTGATTTTATATATACTTTGTAATTGCAGTTTTATTTTTTCTTACAGTATCAACATAATATCCCTCTAAATCAAAAATGCCTATTTCCCTATTTATATTTTAAATGTGCAAATCTATCAAAAATAATAATGATACTTTTACCTTTTAATATTCCCATAAATTTTGATGCACTCATTTTGGGTGGAATAGTAACTAACATACCTATATGATCCAAACAAGCATTCGCTTCGATTATTTCTATCCTACTTCTTATACATATAGTTATTAATATTTTTCCTATTTCAGCTCTATATTTTACATATAGTATTTACCTTCTATATTTATGAGCAAATATCATATGATATTGACACCTCATATGCTTTATTTATTTTATGCTTGTCAGTCGTTATGATTATATCAAGGAGTTTTTTACTTAGAGCTTAATATATTTTATCCACTAGCATAGCCAGTGGTTTTCCATATAAAAATACCTTTAAATTATTTAAAATATAAAAGTATCTAACTATATTATCATCTCACTAGTTTTCTTACTACCAGCCTAGTTCCCATTCCCATCATAATTATTCCAAATAATATCTCAAAGCTATAAAGAATTTCTTATATATTTACAGGAATACTTTCATTTGATCTAACTCCACTAAATAAATTTATACTTAATATAACTCCTTGCCTTAAACACTTAAATATATTGCCTTTAAATATAGTAATTATATTCTATCGTCATAACTAAATATAAGTGCCTTTTAAAATATTTTCTATATCTACAATACTTTCTAAAAATTATTAATTTTCTATTTTAATTATTTTTTCTAATGGTTTAATTCCTAAAAGTTCAATACTTCTAGTATCTGGTTGGGATACTCCGACAAACAGCTTAAACTTTTTGCTATCAACTAATCTATTTCCTTCATAATCAACAACTTCAAATGCTCTTTTATTTAAACTCATTTTAATAGTTTTTGTTTCTCCACACTTTAAAGATACACGTTTAAAGTTAGCTAAACTATAATTTTTCACAGCATACTTTGACTCTAAATCTTTGATATAACATTGAACTACTTCTTCAATATCATAATTCCCTGTATTTTTAATATCAATCTCTATATTAATATTATATTTATCTTGATTATTTTTTACTTTTAAACTACTTAGTTCTACATTTGAATATGTTAATCCATACCCAAAAGAATATAAACTTTCATCCTTCATATATCTATAAGTTCTATTTTCCATTGAGTAATCTTCAAAATCTGGTAAATTTTTAGTATCCTTATAAAATGTAACTGGAAGCTTTCCACTTGGTGATACTTTTCCAAATAATATTTCTGATACTGCTTGCCCTCCATGACTTCCTGGATACCAAGCATTTAAAATTGCTGCACATCTATCATCTACATTATTAAAAGTTAATGCACTTCCTGTCCCTAAAACTACAATAACTGGTGTTCCTGTAGCAATTATACTTTCTAGTAATTCTTGTTGCTTTCCAGGTAAATTTAAATCACTCTTATCTCCAGCAGCTTCACTATTCCCAGTATCACCTTGTTCCCCCTCAATAGTTGAATCTAACCCTAAACACATTATTGCTACATCAGCTTTTTTAGCTACAGAAATAGCTTCTGATAATCTATCATTAGGTAATGATAATCCCCCAACCTTTTCCTTATATAAATGGCATCCTTCAGAGTAATAAACCCTAATATCTTCACCTACTTCAGCATGTATACCTTCTAAGATAGTAGTGTACTTTGATGCTGTACCATGATAATTACCATTGAGCATTATTTTACTATCTGCATTAGGCCCAATAACTGCAATAGATTTAAGTTTTGATTTATCTAAAGGTAATATACCATTATTCTTTAATAAAACCATAGATTTTCTTGCAGCTTCTAATGATAATTGATTATTTTCTTTTGAATCATTTGACTCATAAGGTATTTCATCATATTCACAATCATCATCAAACATACCAAGCCTTATTCTAGTTGCCATTAATCTCTCAGCTGCTATAGTTATATCCTCTTCAGTTACTAACCCTTCTTTATAAGCTAACATCATTTGTAAATAAACATTACCACAGTTTAAATCACATCCATTTTTTATTGCAAGTGCTGCTGATTGCGTTGCAGTACTAGTTACTTTATGATTCATATGAAAATCTACAATTGCCCAACAATCTGAAACAACATGTCCTTTAAAACCCCATTTTCCTCTTAAAATATCAACTAATAATGTTTTACTTCCACAGCAAGGCTCTCCATTAGTTCTATTATATGCTCCCATTACAGACTCTACATCTGCTTCCTTTATGCATGCTTCAAATGCTGGTAAATATGTTTCATATAAATCTTTATTATTAGTAACAGCATTAAATTCATGCCTTACACCTTCTGGCCCACTATGCACTGCAAAATGCTTTGCGCATGCAGCAGTTTTTAGATATTTACCATCGCCCTGTAACCCTTTAACAAAAGCAACTCCTAATCTTGATGTTAAATATGGATCCTCCCCATATGTTTCTTGACCTCTTCCCCATCTTGGATCTCTAAATATATTTACATTTGGCGACCAAAGAGTTATTCCTTTATAAATATCTCTATCATCATTTTTTGAAAACTCATTATACTTTGCACGAGCTTCAGTTGAAACGACATCTGCAACCTTTTCTAAGAACTCATCATCAAATATTGCTGCAAGTCCAATTGCCTGTGGAAAAACAGTTGCTGTGCCAGCTCTTGCAACTCCATGTAACCCCTCATTCCACCAATTATATCTAGGAATATTTAACCTTTCATTAGCTGGTGCATTATATGTTAATTGTTCTGCTTTTTCTAATAATGTCATTTTTCCAACTATTTCTTTTGCTCTTTCCAAAGCCTCTTCATGTGTAATTTTCACTTTTCTATTTATCATACTTATTCTCCTTACCTTTATCAAATATACCTTAATTATTTATTTATATAAAATATTAACGATTTATCAATCCATTATTTGGGCTTTTCATAATATTTATTACATCTATTTCAGATGCTATATTAAAATCACCTTTAATAGTATGCTTTATAGCTGATGCTGCAACAGCAAACTCTAGAGAATCTTCTATACTATATTCTCTTAATACTCCATGTAAAAATCCAGCTGCAAAGGAATCTCCTCCTCCAACTCTATCTACAATATGAATGTTATACTTTTTGCTACTATAAAAGCTATCTTTTTTGCAAACTATAGCAGAATATATATTATCTGAAGCACTTTTACTTTCTCTTTTACTAGTAATTAAACATTTGAAATTATACCTATTTAATACCTTTCTCATATTTTCTTCACTAATACATATGTCATAACTTCCGTTGATAAAATCACTTTTCCCATCTGAGTACCCTAATACCATTGCTGCATCTCTAGCATTTCCAAAACATATATCAACATATTTCATAGCATTTTTCATAAACTTCTGCTTTTCCTCAATATCATTCATCCATAATTTAGATCTATAATTTAAATCAAAAGATACTAATACATTATTTCTTTTTGCAGATTTTAAAGCTTCAATTGTAATTTCTGCAGCTTGTCTGCTTATTACTGTAGTAATACCAGATATATGAAATAAGTCAGTATTTTTAAAAATACTATCAAAGTCAAATTCATTAAAACTCGCTGTAGAAATAGCTGAATTTTCCCTATCATACACTACATTTGATGAACGCACAGATGCTCCATTCTCTAAATAGTAAATTCCTAACCTTTTTCCTCCTCTTGCTATATAATCACAATTTACGTTAAATTTTCTTAGCGATGCTATTGCACAATCTCCTATTGGGTTATCAGGTACCTTACTTATAAATATAACATCATGCCCATAGTTAGCTAAAGAAACAGCAACATTAGCTTCTCCTCCACCGTAATTAATATCAAATGATGTCGCTTGTATAAACCTTTCATTTCCTGGAGGCGAAAGCCTTATTAATATTTCACCTAATGTAACTACCTTACTCATACCTTCTCCTTATTTTTGTATCAATTTAATAACATATCCTCCTATTTCTTTTGTAATATATACTGAAATTAACTCTCCATATCCATTAAAAAACTTGCTATTTTCATCTACCATATATCCACAAGACTCTAAATGCCAAATAGCCCTAATTATATTATTAGTACCTATAGCTAAGTATCCATTTTTCCCTTGCGATATTGATTTCATGATATTTATATTATTTCCTAAAAATATAGAATTAGAATTTTCCTTACTTTTAAATCCAAATAATTTTTTAAAATCATTCGCTATATTATTTGCTTCTTCATTTGACTTAGTATTTACCCCTATATGAAGTAATTCAAAGCCAAGCATTTTTTCTACAGCTGCCCTTGTAATATTTTTAATTTCTTCAAACTTACCTTCCTTTATTAACTGTTTAGTAGCCATCCATGTTCCACCACAAGCAATTATCTTATTAAATCCCAAATAAGTATTTAAATTATCTATATTTATTCCACCAGTTGGCATAAATTTAATATTTCCGTAAGGTGCAGACATTGCCTTTATCATATTTAATCCACCTGATGCTTCTGCTGGAAAGAACTTTACTGTATCAAGTCCAAATTCAATAGCTTCTTCAATATTACTTGGAGTATTACATCCTGGAATTATAACAACTCCATTATCTATACAATATTTCACCACTTTAGAATTAAAGCCTGGACTAACTATAAACTTTGCTCCTGCTTCTATAGCTTCTTCAGCTTGTTCTATATTTAAAATTGTTCCAGCTCCTACCATCATATCTGGATATTCCTTTAGCATTTCCTTTATTGCATACTTTGCTGCTTTCGTACGAAAAGTTACTTCAGCACAAGGTATCCCACCGTTACATAATGCCATGGCTAATGGAATTGCATCTTCTACACAATCAATTGTTACAACTGGAACTATTCCTATTTTCATTATTTCTTCTAATACTTTATTCACTATCATCTCACCTCTCATACAACTACTAACCCAGGTACTTTTCTAATGTATTATTTACTGCACCAACGCCTTTAATCATATCTTTAAACATTGATATAATCTTATAAGATAAACCAACCCTAACTAAATCTACACCAAATATATTTTCATTTTTTAATAACTCACCAATGTGTGCTATATCAATCTCTTCATCTCCAAGTTTTATATTTTTAACAACATTCTTCATCTCATCTAAAAGTGGATCAGAACTTAATTCAAAGTAGTTTCCATTATCATCTATTTCCATTAAATATCTTAAGTATCCGGCTATTACCAACGGAATACATATAAGTCTACTTACATCTAACTTTCTTCTCTCATACTCCTTTAATGTTACTCCAAATCTAATAGCAAGTTTTTGTGAGGTATCAGTGGCTATTCTTTGAGGTGAATCTGGCATAAATGGATTTGGTAATCTTCGTTCTAAGACATCCATTAAAAAAGATTCCGGACTAATAACCTTTGGATTTATAACTACTGGCATTGCCTCTTCATACGCCATTTTATAAACCAACTTTCTCAACAACTTATCATTCATTTCTTCTGAAATAAGTGTATAACCTTTTATGCATCCAAATAAAGCCAATGCCGTGTGCAATGGATTTAAACATGTACACACCTTCATTTTCTCAACCTTATCAACAGTTTCTCTGTCAGTAAATATTATTCCGGCTTTTTCTAATGGAGGCCTACCATTAGGAAAACTATCTTCAATTACTAGGTATTCTGTTTCTTCTGCATTAACAAATGGAGAAATATAAGTGTTTTTACTTGTAATAATTAAATTAGTATCTTCAAATCCATCTTCCTCTAAAATATTCTTTACATTATTATCTGGTCTAGGTGTAATCTTATCTATCATGCTCCATGGAAAAGAAACCTTACTTTTATCATTTATATAATTTATAAACTCTTCTGAAACAAATCCTGTTTTGCACCATACTTCAGCAATATTGATTACTGCAGATTTTAACTTATCTCCATTATGAGAACAATTATCCATACTAACTAATGCTATTGGACTTTTATTAGTAATAAACCTTTTATATAAAAGAGATGTTATAATACACATTGTGTGTTTTGATCCATCTGGCCCATTTTCAAAATCTGCTTTAACTATATCTAGAAACTCTCCATTTGAATCTAATAAAGAATAACCCTTTTCAGTAATAGTAAAACTAACTATTTGTAATGAAGGATTTTGGAATATTTTTTGTAATTTCTTGATACTTTCATCTTCATTTCTTACATTTATTGAATCTACAACACTTCCAACAACCCTTTTATCAATATTTCCATCTGATTTTAACAATACTAAAAGACTTAAATTATCATATGGCTTATATGCTTTATCTATTATTTCATAATCAAACCCTTCACATACAATAACTCCTTTATCATATTCATTTTCATTTAAAATCTCTTGTAAAGCAGAACTTAAAAATGCCCTAAAAATATTTCCTGCTCCAAAATGTATCCATTCTGGATTTTTTAAAGTATTTTTTTTAACTATTTCTCTATTATATTTAGGTAATATATATCCTTTTTCTATCCAAGCCTGCAAATTAGTATCATTATTTTCTATATCTAGAAGTCTCATTAATGCATCTCACCTCTATTTTTTATAATAGCCTCCCAAAGCCCATTTAAATAAGCAACGCCAAGAGCTCTGTCATATAATCCATATCCTGGCCTTGCCTTTTCATTCCATATCATTCTTCCATGGTCTGGACGCACAACTCCATTAAATCCATTATCAATTAATGCTTTAACTATTTTATACATATCAAGACTACCATCTGAACTTAAATGTGAACTTTCATGGAAAACCCTATCATCTTCAAACTTAATATTTCTTATGTGAGCAAAATGAATTCTTTCAGCTATTTTATTATTATTTATTATTGTTGGAATATCATTATTTATATTACTTCCAAGAGATCCAGTACATAATGTAAATCCATTATATATACTATCATTTAATTCTATTATCTTAAGCATGTCTTCTTCACTAGTTACAATCCTAGGTAATCCGAATACATCCCATGCTGGGTCATCTGGATGAACACCCATTTTTATCTTATATTTCTCACAAACAGGTATAATGGCATCTAAGAAATATTTATAGTTTTTAAGTAATTTTTCCTTATTTACATCCTTATACTTTTCAAACAACCCCATTATTTCTAATTTTCTATTAGGCTCCCATCCTGGCATTAAGAAACCCTCGCTACTGCTTTCGATTCTCTCAAACATTTCTTCTGGTTTTAATCCTCTAATTATATTTTCATCATATGATAAAACATTTGATCCATCTGTCAGTTCTCTAGCAAGCTCAGTTCTTGTCCAATCAAATATTGGCATAAAGTTATAACATACTAAATCAATTCCTACCTTTGCTAAATTAACTAAAGTCTCTTTATAATTTTCAATGTACTTATCTCTTGTAGGTAATCCGATTTTAATATCCTCATGAACATTAACACTTTCTATTCCAATTAACTTAAAACCATTACTCTCAACTGTTTCTTTTAATTTAATTATTTCTTCTAAAGGCCACACTTCTCCAGCTGGTATATGATGTAATGCAGATATTACACCTTCAACTCCTGGTATTTGACGTATTTGATCTAACTTTACGCTATCTTCTTCTTGACCAAACCATCTCAAAGTCATTCTCATTTATATTTCCCCCTAATAAATCTTTCTTCCATGAATATCTTCTATCATTGATTTTCTATAAAAATATGAATTTATAATATCTCTCCACTCTTTAGCATGATCTTTTTGGAACTCTAGTCTTTCCAATGTTCTATTGAATACTTTATTATTTATTACGCCTTCTAACTCTCTCCACTTTGAAACCATAACTTCAACATCTTCAACCCCTTCAAAATGAGTATCATATATATGTTGAATTAAAGTTTTTCCATTCTTCAATATATAATCATAATTTACATAATGGAAAAATAATAATAACTCCATTGGACAAGTTTCTATATTTTCATACATTTCAGCATTTTCTTTTCTGTATTGAGTTGTATACCCTGTACCATTTCTAGTTCTATCTACTCCCATACCATAGTGATCTGCCCGATGGTATGTTCCCCATCTATCATACTCATATCCATCTACATTAGGTCCAAAATGATGATTAGGATTAACCATCCACCCTATTCCTAATGGAGAAGTATATTTTTCATATGCAGGCCAAGATTTCATTAAAATCTCTTTTATATTAGAAATAACTTTTTCATTACAAGAGAAAGTTTGTTTAATCCATTCTTCAGCAATTTCTTCCGCTGATAAATCTGTATTCCATGCAAGTCTTCCAAATCCATAAAGATTAGCTGCTGCTAAATCATGTCCTGTCCAATTTTTATCATTTCCTAAATTCGCCACTGCAACCATACCACATTTATTTTGATTGAAAGTTCTTCCAGATATTATATCTGCTACTGTATCTAATGAGTCATTGCAATGTGTTCTAAACTCTAATATTTCTTTAAACATAGGTATTAAGTAACAAACATGCTTTTGTTGCCCAGTATATTCTTGTGCGATTTGTACCTCAAGCATTTGATTTGTATTAGTCAATCCTCCAAATAATGGTGATATTGGTTCACGTACTTGGAAATCCATAGGTCCATTTTTTATTTGTAGAATTACATTTTCATCAAACTTTCCATCTATAGGCATAAAGTTGTCATATCCTGCTCTAGCTCTATCAGTTTTTCTATCTCTCCAATCTTGTTGACAATTATAAACAAAGCATCTCCATATAACTGTTCCTCCATATGGTTTTATTGATTTTGCCAACATATTTGCTCCCTCAGCATGAGTTCTATTATAAGTAAACGGACCTGGTCTTCCTTCTGAATCAGCCTTAACTAAAAAACCTCCAAAACCTGGGATATTCTTGTATACAATTTCACTTTGCTTATTCCACCAATTTATTACATCATTACTTATTGGATCTGCTGTTTCTAACCCTCCAATATCAATTGGTGCTGCAAAGTCAACACTTAAAAATAATTTAATTCCATAACCATTAAATAAATCTGATAATTCCTTTACTGTTGGTAAATATTTTTCAGTAATAAATTCTACTGCTTCATTTTTTACATTAACATTATTAATAACAACTGCATTTATACCTATTGAAGATATAAGTCTTGCATAATCTCTTGTTCTATCATCTAATATTATTTCTCCATTATTAAAGAAAAATGAATTACCCGAATAGCCTCTTTCTATTGATCCATCTGAGTTATCCCAATGATTTAACATACGTAATGGATTCTTAGGTATTTCTGTTATATCTAGCTTATCTAAATTCTCATCTTCTATTATCATTCTTATTAAATGAAAAACTCCATATAATATAGAAACTTCAGTCTGACCTTCAATAATTAATTTATTACTTTCAGTTTTAATACAAAATCCTTCTTCTCCTAAAGTATCATTAAATACCTTTCTTAAAATTATTCCAGCTTCCAAACTCTTTTCCTTAGCAACTTGTAAATCTAAATTTAAAATATCTTTTGATACTTTTTGCAATTCTTTAATAGAATTATTAATTATTTCTCCTGATAAATCTGTATATATATTTCCTAAAAACTTTATCTCTTTATATATTTCCTTTTCTTTATAGTTCAACCATGCCATTTCCCAACTCATAACTTCCTCCAACTAGATCTTTATTATCAAACTTAAAATAACGTTTACAATTATTGTACGAAATATCTCTTACTAAATTTCCAAGGGTTTCAATTTCATAGGGATATTCACCACTATTAACCCATTCTCCTATAAGATTACACATAATTCTTCTAAAATAATCATGTCTTACATATGATACAAAGCTTCTTGAATCCGTTAACATTCCAATAAAATTTCCTAACAATCCCAACTCTCCTAAGCTTTTCATTTGATCTTCAATCCCTCTTTTATGATCATTGAACCACCATGCTGCACCTTGTTGTATTTTTCCTGGTATACCATCCCCCTGAAAACATCCAATAATTGTTCCTATTATTGCATTATCAAGTGGATTTAATGAATATAATATAGTTCTCGGAAGCTTTCCAATACTATTAAGAGCATCCATATATTCTACTAATTCATTTAAAGAAACCTTTTGAATACAATCACAACCTGAATTTGCTCCTGCTATTTCAAATAATTTACTATTATTTTCTCTTTTAACTCCAAAATGTAACTGCATAGCCCAATCTAAATCATAATACTCCTTAGCAAAGAACAGCATACATGCAGTTTTAAACTTTAATATTTCCTCTTCACTAATATCTATATCTTGTATTCGCTTATTAAATATATTTTCAATCTCTTCATCAGAAGCTGGTTTATACATTATATAACTTAAACTATGATCTGCTATTTTACATCCTAACTTTTTAAAATAATTTAATCTATATTTTAATGACTTTTTCAAATCACTAAACGTATTTATTTTAACTTTAGAAACTTCCTCTAACTTAGATATATAATCTTTGAATTTAACATCTTCAATTGCAAGTACACAATCAGGTCTCCATGTTGGCAATACTAGTGTTTTAAAGTTACCATCATTTTTAATAATTCTATGCCATTTCAAATCATCAATAGGATCATCTGTAGTGCATAATATTTCTACATTAGATTTTGATATTATTCTTTTTACTTTAAGGTTATCTCCCTTTAATTTTTTATTACAAAATTCCCATACTGCTTTAGCATTTTTTTTATTTAAAATTCCATCATAGTTAAAGTAATACTTTAACTCTAAATGACTCCAATGATATAATGGATTTCCTATAGCTTTTTCTAATACACTTGCCCATTTCTCAAACTTTTCCCAATCACTTGCATTCCCAGTTATATATTTTTCATCTATTCCATTACTTCTCATTTGCCTCCATTTATAATGGTCACCTTCAAGCCAAAGCTGAGTAATATTTTCAAATTTTCTATTAATTGCAATATCTTTAGGATTAATATGACAATGATAGTCTATTATAGGTAGTTCCTCAACATAGCAATCATATAATGTTTGTGCTACCTCTGAGTTCAACATAAATCTTTTATCCATGAACCTCTTCATACAATTTTCCATTCTTTATGTGAAATTACTATTTAACCTTATAAATTAATTATATACTTCTCATTAAAATTTAACTTTTTAAATATTGCTAATACTTGCTCAAATATTGCTTTTTTTTTATTTTTATCTATTATATACTATTAATATAAAATTATACAATATACGGTAAAGGGTGAGTAATTAAATTTATGATTGAAACGTTAAATGGAATAAAAGAAACTATTAATTTTACCCCTTCTTCTCATAGTCGAATACATGATAATACAGTTTGTGAAGACTACCCTCCACATTGGCACTTGGAATTGGAGATTATTATTCCAATTGAAAACTGCTATGATGTTATTATAGAAAATAAAAATTATCACTTAGATAAGCATGATATTTTATTTATAAACTCTGGTATAGTTCATTCTATAAAATCTCCTATTAGCGGAAAGAGATATATCTTACAGTTTGATTTATCTCCATTATGCCAATTTAAAGAGTTTGAAAGTGCTTTATATATTCTTCCACCAGTATTACTATTAACACACCAAAGTTCAATTTATCCAATAATACATGATTTAATTAATACTATAATAAACGAATATAAAAATAATGATGTTCTTTCAGAAGCTTTTATTTATTCAATATTAATACAAATTTATGTAAATCTATCTCGTAATGAAGTCTATAAGAGAATTAATAGCGATACAACAATAAATAAGCAACATGAATATATAGAAAAACTACTATTTGCCTGTAATTATATAACTTCTCATTATAACGATGATTTAACTCTAGAAGATGTTGCCTCTGTAATAGGATTCAGTAAATATCATTTTTCAAGATTATTTAAGCAATTTACAAATATGACATTTTATAATTACTTAATTGCTCAAAGAATTAGTAAAGCTGAATTAATGCTCGCAAACTCTGATTTAAGAATTTCTGATATTGCCATGAATACTGGATTTAGTAGTATAAGCACTTTTAATAGAATTTTTAAAACTGCTAAAGGATGTTCTCCTAATGATTTTAGAAAAAGTATTCATCGCAGTAAACCTATATTAAATAGTAAAAACATCTTTATGGAGTAAAAAACGGGGATGTATCAAAATAATTTTTGATACTAGCCGATAAAAGAAGGAGGATTCGAATTCGAATCCTCCTTTTTGCGCATAATATTTTTATGGTTATGAATACTTTAAAAAAATAAAAATATCATACATATTCATCAAATAGCTTTCCCTATTAATTTAGAAATTATTATACCAAAAAATGCTTCAGTAAGAACACTATATGAAGTAACGGAGGGATTAGATTATTCACAATTATACAAAGCATACTCTACAATTGGTAGAAATTCTGTGATCTTACCTGAAACATTATTTAGAATATTGGCTTATGGCTATATGGAGGGACTATATTCAAGTCGTAAACTTGAGAAGTCTTGTAAAAGAGACATTAATTTCATATGGCTTTTGCAAGGGTAAAAGGCTCCGAGCCATAACACAATAGCCAGATTTAGAAGTGAAAGATTAGAAGATTTTGTAGAAGATTTATTTTATCAATTTGTTATGGAATTAGAAAAAAGAATGAAATAGAGTTTAAAAATTTATTTGTTGATGGAACAAAAATCGAAGCGCATGACAACAGATATACTTTTGTATGGAAAAAGACTACAAATATTCTTGAAGAAAAGCTTCAAACAAAAGTGAAAAAAATATTAATTGAAATATCTGATGCTTTCAATATAACTATAGAAATTCCTCAATATAAACTTGAAGTTGAAGACGCAATATTTATAAATGAAAAATTATTAGAAATAAAAGAAAAACAAGCCATAAATTTTGTCTATGGAAAATGACATAGCAGCTTCTTTTGATAAATAACCATATATATTCATATTTTTTTCTTTAGCTTCATCAATTTCTTTTCTACAAAAGTTTTCCTTAAACCACTTTAAAGAAAGTCCTACACCTTGAGTTATTCCCATAACATGCCACTTATTAGGAACTGCATGACATAAAGTATGAACTCTACCTTCTTTATCAAATCTAGGAGTATCTGTTGAAGCAAATACAACTCCTGAAGAACCTATAACAGTTGAAATTATTCCTTCACTTACTATTCCACTTCCTACTGCACCAACAGCTTGATCTCCTGCTCCACCAGCTACTCCAGTACCAGCTACTAATCTAGTAATCTTTGCAACCTCTTCAGTAACATGTCCACTTATAACTACTGACTCGTAAACATCTGCTAATATATTTTTATCTATTTCTAATGCTTGAAGTAATTCACCACTCCAATTTCTACTGTTTATATCTAACATTTGCATACCACTTGCATCTGAAACTTCAGTAGCAAATACACCTGTTAATTTAAATCTTATATAATCCTTTGGTAAAAGAACTTTATATATATTCTTATAATTTTCTGGTTCATTATCTCTTACCCATAATAGCTTTGAAAGAGTAAATCCTATTAATGCTGGATTACCTGTTATTTCAATTAACTTTTCCTTATCTAAAACTTCTGTCATGTATTCACATTATTTTTCAGTTCTTTGATCACACCAAATAATTGAATTTCTTATAACATTACAAGCCTTGCCCACTAATACAAGTCCATGCATTTGACCACTTAAACCTATACCTTTTATATCAGAAGCATTAACTTTGCTATTTTTAACTACATCTTTAATTCTATTAAGGCAAGATTGCCACCAATACTCTGGATTTTGTTCTGCCCATCCTACTTGTGGTTGAAATAAATCATAACCATAAATTGCAGTTTCAATTGTATTTCCTAATTCATCAAACAAAGCTGTCTTTGTTCCTGATGTACCAATATCTAAACCTAATAAGTATCTCATAACCCCCTCCGAATTACTCATAAATTCTTTTTATTTCTATATTTTAAAAACTATTATTAAATTACTTTTTAAATATTCCTTAATAAGTTGTTGTAATACCATTTCTATACTTTCGCAACTACTTTTAAAAAGTTTTTGTATAAATTTTCAAAGAAAAAATACGGCAAATTACTTTTATTAATTTTCATATAACAAAAGTAATTTACCTTTCAAAACTTAATAAAATTTATCTTACCAATTTCCTTACTACCGTTCCCGTTCCTATTCCCATCATAATAACACCAAATACTATTTCAAAACTTGCAATAATCTCTGATAAATTTACAGGAATACTTTCATTTGCTCCTACTCCACTAAATAAATTTATACTTAATATAATTCCCTCTTTTAGACAATCAAAAATCTCTCTATAATTGTATATATTATATTTCATTAAAGAGATTACAGTATTAATATCATCAATCTCAATTCCAAAAATGGAATATAAAATTCCAAATATAATCATCATTATTAAAGAAAATACTATAGAGTTAATTGGTCTTTCACCATACCCACATGTAGCCCAATAAAAATATGATGATAACTTAGGAACAAAATCTAAAACATTTCTTTCAGTTTTTTTTGCTAAATAATAATACTCACCAAAATTATTATTCAAGGAATTTTCCTTGAATTTATCAGCTATAGTTTCATATGTCATATAAATGCCTTCATATTCATTCCTATTCTTCTCTCTTAATTTTATTTTATCAAAGAAGGTTTTTGGATCAAATTTTGTTTTCATTTTATCAGTAAAATCTAAATCTATTATATATGTATTTATTACTTTAGCTCCACTTAAATCACAATCTTCAACTCTAATTCCCTTAATCTCATAATTAATAATTATTACACTACTCATATCACTTAAATTAAAGAAAGTGTTATGGATTAAACATTTATCAAATATTAAATAACTTAATATACATCCATCAAATTTTGAATAAATATTACATTTATAAAATTCACATGAAAAATTATCAAACCGATTAAGTGACGGTTTCTTTTCACTTTCCTCTTTAAAAAAAGTACAATTTTCAAATAATACTCCTCCACTTTCAAAATCACATTCATTAAATTTACACCCTATAAAACTACAATTCTTAAATTTAATATTACCAAATGTGCAATTAGTAAATATTGAACAAATAATATCACTATTATCAATTTCAATAAATTCCTCTTCTCCTAATATCTTTCCTCCACCAAAATGTTTATCCTTAAACTCCTTAAAACTATACTCCTTATCTGGAATATATGTAGCTGGTAAATCCCTACTTTTTACTAATCCATCAAATAATTTTTTATTATTAGCTCTCCTATTATTCAGTTGATTCTTTGCTTTATATTTTTCTTCTTTAAAATTTATATAGCCCATAATATCAACTCCCTTATGATATTATGGGCTATGTTTTATTACCTTATTCTTATCTATACTTTAATATTGAATAATCGTTTAATCATATATATTCAATCTTATTTTAAATTTAGCATAAATATTTACTTGTCTAAAATATATTCTAATCTCTAAATTTTTTTCTATATTGCAACGGAGTAATTCCTTTTACTTGAACAAATTTACTTATAAAATAATCTGTATTATTATATCCAACATCTTCTGCAATCTTATAAATTTTTTCATTACTTCTCTTTAACATAAGAGATGCCTTTTCAATCCTATAATCATTTAAATGATCTTTAAAAGATTTATTATAATTCTTTTTAAATAGCTGCCCCAAATATGCAGTATTTAAATAATATTTTTCACTAAGGTACTTTAAAGTTAGTGGCTTCATGTAATTTTCATTAACCTCCTTATTAATTAAAGCTAATATATTATGCATTGAACTATTTCTTAAATCTCTTATATATGTAGAAACCTCCACACAAAATTTTTTTAAATCTCCAGCATTTCCACTTGTTATAATCTTATTAAATAATTCAATATTTATATATTCTAATGCTTTATCTTTATTTGTGTTTGAAGTTAACTCCTTAATAATATTTATTAAATTACATAATAAATAATCAATATATATTTTTATAATTTTTAAATTATTAGTATCTTTATTAAAAGCCCTATAAAACATATCAATATAATTTTCTATTTTAACTACATCACTATCTTCTATTGACTTTATTAATTTGTCTATATTTTCATTAATTAAATTGTAATCTATGCTTTTTTTGTTATCTATATCATCATAATAAAATATATTTTTTTTATTAGTATTATTCTGTAAAATCTTAATCATATATAAAGAGTTATATGATATACCAATTTCATTTAGTGTTTCTACTTTCTTTCCAATAAGTAATCTACATTGGTATTCATTAGAGCTATTTAATCGCATCTTTAATTTTTCTATATACTGTTGTTCATTTAACCCTAACTCATCAGATAAGACACTACTAAATATTAATCCAACTCCCTCAAGTTTATCTTCCTTTATAATGTCATAAATTATATTATAAAAATTATTATTGCCTAACCAATCCTTTAAATTATCATAAACCTTTCTTTTATCTTCTGTTCTGCATTTCTCACTATTTTCATTTGAATAAATTTCTATGTTAATATACCTTAGATAATTTTTATATTTAAGATAACATTGTATATATTTTAAATCTTCATCATTATATTCATCACAAATTATCCTATTTAAATGTCTTTCATAAATCACTTTATTATTTTCTCTTTTTATATAATCCGATTCTCTTTCCTTTTCGTATTCATCTTTAAATGATATTAGTATATTAGTCAATTCTTCTCTTTCTATTGGCTTCAAAATATATTCTTTAACACCATACTTTATTGCTTTCTTTGCATATTCAAATTCATAATAACCACTAAGCATAATACATTTAATTTTTTTATTCCATTTTTGATAAATGTTTTTTACTAAATCTAATCCATCCATTTCAGGCATTTTTATATCACTAATTATTAAATCTACTTTATTTTTTTCTATAAACTTGATAGCTTCCTTGCCATTTGACGCTTCTCCTATTATGTTATATCCATAATAATTCCAATTAATTAATATTTTTAAACCTTGTCTAATAAATGGCTCATCATCAACTATTAAAACATTAATCATCTATAAACACCTCATATTCTCAATAACTCTTAATTTTATCTTTATTGTAGTACCGTAGTTTTGATTACTTTCAATGTTAAAATCCATTGTATTATTACTATACTTTTGTAATCTCATATATGCGTTTAATACCCCTAGCCCTCTACCACCATTAATCAATTCAAAGTTACAATTATTTATTTTATGTTGTATTTCATTTAACTTTTCAACAGATATTCCTTTCCCATTATCAGCAATACATATATATAAATAATCATCCTCTATAATTATATCTATACCTACCTGCACATTGTATGTTACACCTTCCATTCCATGAATACACGAATTTTCAACAAATGTTAATATAGATAACTTTGGAATTCTAATATTATTACATTCAGATGAAATTTTCATATTAAAATCTAATCTATCTCCAAATCTATACTTTTGTATAGCTAAATAATTATTAACAAATCCTATTTCATCTGAAATCTTAATATTATCTTCACCCCAATTAATAGTTTGCCTTAATAGCTTGGCCAAATTTTCTATTATAAATGCAGTTTCCTCTTCCTCCTTAATTAGGCTTCTCATTCTAATACTTTCTAAAGTATTAAACATAAAATGTGGGTTTATTTGACTTTGAAGAGCTTTAAGCTCTGCTCTATTTTTAGCTAATTCTAATTCCTTTTGTTCAATATCTTTCTTTAAAATTACATCTATAAGCTCCTCAATTTTTGCTACCATTAAATTGAAGTTATTCATTACAGATCCTATTTCATCTTTACCAACCTCAACACCTATAGTATCAAACTCGCCATTCTTAACCTTTTTTAAATGTATAGTTAATAATGATAATCTATTAGTTATAGAATATGAAACTAATAAAATTACAATGGTTGGAATTACTAAATTTAAAATTAGTAAACAGATAATAATACCTTTAAATTTACTATTATTAAATATTCTATTGTAAATATCTTTTTCTGCAGTTACTACTATATTACATATTCCATTATAACCATATATTTCATACTCCTGTTGCAATAATATATCCTTTGGAATTATTTTGTCCAAAGGATTGCTATTATTGGTATTACTATTTAATTCATTATTTGAAAATAATATATATTTATCATTACATATATAAATATCTATTCCAAAATTACTATATTCAACAATTATATCTTGCAAAATAGAGTTATAGTTTATATCTATCTTTAGTATTTTTTCATTATCATTTGAAAAATAATCTAACTTTTTTATAAGTGAAATACTAATATTCCCATTCTTATCATAACTTGATGAAATATTAATATTTCTATCACTTTTTTTAAATTCTTTATACCACTCATTTTCTTTAATTTTTGAAGTTAATTTAACCATATCACTACTATTTAAAATAGTATCATTGTCAGTATATATGGTAATACTATATTCATTTTGTGAATTATAGTAATACCTTAAAATATTATTATCTAACATATACATATACTGATCATAAAATTCTATTGGATTTTCATATTGTGTAGATATAAAGTTATCTAAAACCTTCGATCTATATAATTGATTTGAAACCGATATCGAGTCTTGCATTACTCTATCTAAATTGTAAACAACTCTTTCAATAATTGTCTTCAATTCAGCCTCTTGCTCTTTAATAATATTATTAGTTATATTAGTATATATAATATAATTACTTGTTAGCATAGGAATTAATACAGCAAAGAAAAAAATACTAAAAAGCTTAGTTTTTATACTATAGTTATTTATCACATAAATTCCCCTTTTATAAAATACATATATATCTTCTATATATTCTTGATATATATGTATATTCTTGATATATATGTATATTATTACATATTTCTATATTCAAAGTAAAGGAAATCTGAGTAATTTTCACCTTTTATATTTTTAGTATATGCAAATAATCCTATAGTACATCCAACAAATCCACCAGCAATATCTGTACTTAAAGTTGTAGCATTTACATTACTAATTAATTCTTTATAATTCTCTCCATCTATTGAATAATAAAATGCTAAATTTTGACAATTTCCAACTATTTTTAATCTTAATAAATTTGCTTCAACCTCAGCATCAGCAACAATAGTATCTAAGCCATTAATTGTATTTATCAACCTTATTTTTAAAATTTCTGATTCCTTTGTATAAATAAACCTCATATTATGTTTGTTATCTTGAACAATTGCTAGCCCTGCACTATCACCATCATCTATTGGTAAAAATTCCATAGATGTTGCTGCTAAAAAATTGTAATCTTCTTGTCTAACACATACATATGCCGGATTATCTAATTCATCTAACCCTATATTTTTTAAATATAATCTCAAATATCCAGGTCTCTTTGTTAGTGAATATAATTCATCACTAGGATTTCTCAAAACTAAAAATTTATCACTTAACTTATTACTATCAAAATGATAACATGTTTCCTTTGCCTCAACTTTATATTCCTTCATACCTAAGTCATCATAATCTGATAGCATACCTTTTCCTTCATTAACAATAGGCCAATCATTCTCCCACTTAACCTTTGCAATAAACGTTTCTCTACCAATATTACAATAACCTTCACAATATCTACTACCCAACATAACTATAAACCACTTATCATCCCTGGTTCTAACTAAATCACCATGTCCAACATTCTTTACTTTATAATCTCTTCCTAAATGCCTATGGGTAAGTATTGGATTACATGGATTTCCTTCATATTCTCCAAATATATTTTTACTTCTTGCTATGGATATAGAATGCTCATTTGCTGTTCCACCTTCTGCAATCATTAAGTAATAATAATCATTTCTTTTATAAATGTGTGGTCCCTCTGGCCATATTACTCCATTTAGTGCACCTTTCCACAGTCTTCTACTATTTCCTATTAACTTATAACTTTCTAAATCAATTTCTTGTAGCCAAATCTCCCAATCACCATTGTATTTACAGCCATCACTATTAGGCCTTGTTCCTACATAATATGCTTTTCCATCATCATCAAAAAACAAACTCGGATCTATTCCCTCAGCACCTTCAATATAATATGGATCTGACCATGGTCCTTCTGGCACATTAGCTGTAACAATAAATGTTCCTCCTCTTGATATATTAGTTGTTATAACATAATACTTTCCATTATTATATCTAATTGTTGGTGCAAAAATCCCCTCTGAATGTTTTGTATTAGTTAAATTGAGTTGTGATTCTCTTGTCAGTACATTTCCTATCTGACTCCAATTAATTAAGTCCTTACTTTTAAATATAGGTACTCCTGGAAAATAAGAAAATGTTGAATTAACCAAATAATAATTATCATCTACCGTACATATAGATGGATCTGGATAAAAACCTTTTAAAATTGGATTAACTAGTTTAGTCATATTTATTTCTCCTTAAATAATTATTAATTCATATAACTTTATCTTTACAAACTACTTAAGATAAGCCAATATTTTTTATACTGACTTATCTTACATACTCTACCACACTCTGTAATTACCGCTTAATGCTAGTAGAGCAAATATATAAAGACAATTATCATAGTATCTTCTTGTCCCTGTTCTTAAAGATGTATTCCAAAACTTTTCAATACACGCTTTAGAATATTTCCCATTATTAACTATCGATCCCATTGCATTAGTTGCTATAATAGCTATAGGATGAAGGGCTTTTTCATTTATTATAGTTCCATCTATTTCATATATTAAATCATCTTTTCCCTTAACTGTCTCATTGAAAAATACTTGTATTTTATTTATACATTCACATTCCCAAGGTTCTTTTTCAAACCAATAATAATCTAATGCTAAATTTCCAATAACTCTGTATGAATCACTATAGTATCTTTGACGATTATCCTTACAGTAAGGTTCACCATTATAATACGAATATTCTGGAGCTAAACCAGTAACATGATTGCAAGCCATCTTCAAATATTCTCTGCTATTATTGGCTGCCTCTCTCCAAAACTCTCTATCATCTTCATTAGCCCAAAGTGCAAACAATTCATAAAAATGTGGCAAATGATATGATGGATCTGTAATCTCTAAATTAGGTACAAACTTTATAAGCTTATTTTCTGGATTCCACATTGGTTTTCCTTCACCATCTTCACCTTTATGAATACATTCATGTAATATATCTTTTGCTTCTTTGGAATAGTTAAAAATTCCTTCTCCATCTCCCCATCTATGTGATGCAAAAAATAATGCTAAAGCAAAATATTCTTCCCCATCTGGAGCTGGTCCATCTGAATTTTTAACTCCATCTGTTGATACAGACCAAGCAAAATACCCCTTATTTATACCACTTTCCATCCACATATACTTTTTAGCCCATTTCCATAATTTATTAAACTCTTGTTTCATATCTCTTTGTACACACATCATCATTGCATATGACATACCTTCTGTCCTAACATCATTATTACCTGTATCAACAAAATATGCCATATCATTACCACATTCATGATATAACCTTTCACAATCTGTTCCATAAAATATAGTATTATATACATCATCTAGTCTATTTTCTATTTCTTCAATTGAATATCCGTATTCATTAAGTATGTTTCTATATTTTTTGTCCTCATATTTCCTCATCACTCTTTAACTCCTCCAATAGTAAGTCCAGATACAAAGTATCTTTGTAAGAATGGATATAAACATACAATAGGTACTGCAGTTACAATAGTTATAGCTGCACGAATAGATGTTGGCGTTACAATACTACCTGCATTTTTCATGACTTCTGCGCTTGCACCTTGTGTAGTAGTTGATGATAATAATTTCATAAGTTCATATTGCAATGTTGTTAATGAATTATCTGCTGAACAATAAAGCATAGAATCAAACCAAGAGTTCCATTGTCCAACAGCAACAAATAATGCAACTGTTGCAAGTACTGGTTTACAAAGTGGAAGAATTATTTGAATAAATATTCTAAAATCTCCAGCCCCATCGATCTTTGCAGATTCAATAAGACTATATGGTATACCATTAATAAATGTTCGTATTACTATCATGTTAAAAGCGCTAATTAATCCAGGTATAATATAAACCCAAAAATTATTTAAAAGGTGTAATTCCTTTATTAAAATATATGTTGGAATCATTCCACCACTTACATACATTGTTAACACATAAATAAATGATAATTGTTTCTTATACATAAATTCTTTTCTACTTAAAACATAAGCTAACATCGCTGTTAAAAATACTGATAATACTGTGCCTATTAATGTTCTAGCTACAGATATAAATGCTGCTTGTCCTAAATTTTGATTTGCAAAAACAGTTTTATAATTTTGAAGAGTAAATATTCTTGGCCATAAATGTATCCCCCCCCTTACTGAATCAATACCATCATTAAAAGATACTGCCAAAGTATTTATAATCGGATATAAAGTAATAATAACAAATATAATTAGAAAAATTGCTATAATTGTATCAAATACTATATCTTTAGTGCTTCTTTTACGTCTTCTAATTTCCATTTTAACCATCTCCTTATGCTAGAATAAACTTTCTTGACCAGCTGATTTTGCAGCTTTATTTGCAATAAAAATTAATATAATGCTAATTACACTCTTAAATATTCCTGCCGCAGTAGCTAGAGAATAGTTATTCAATCCAATACCATATTTTAATACAAAAATATCTATTGTTTGAGAAACATCTTGAATTAAACCATTACCTAATAAATACTGTATTTCAAAACCAGCATTTAAAATATTACCTATATTTATAATTAGTAAGATAAATATTGTAGGCTTTATACCTGGTAAAGTTACGTGCCATATCTTTTGTAATCTGCCTGCTCCATCAATTTCTGCTGCTTCATATAAGTCTGTATTAATAGATGTCATTGCTGCCAAATAAATAATACTTCCCCATCCTACTTCTTTCCAAACATTAGTTGCACCTACAATTCCCCAAAAATATTTTGGATCTGCAAAAAAGTTTATAGGATTGTCTACTAAATTCATATTTTGCAATATTTCATTTACAACTCCTGTAGATGGTGATAAAACTTCAGCAACAATTCCTGTTACTACTATCCAAGATAAGAAGTGTGGTAAGTATGATACTGTTTGTACAAACTTTTTTGCATGTCTATTCCTTACCTCATTAAGTATTAATGCTAATCCAATAGAGCAAATAAAACCAAGTGATAAATTTATTAAGCTCATAGCTAAAGTATTTCTAAGTACCTTCAAAAACACATCGTCTGAAAATAAAAATTTAAATTGATCAAGTCCAACCCATATTTGTTCAAATATACTCTTACCTGGTTTGTAATTTTGAAATGCCATTACCCATCCTGCAAGAGGCGCATAACAAAATATAGCTACATAAATAATAAAAGGAATAGCCATCAGAATAAGTGTTTTTTGTCTTTTCATTATTTCCCATGTACCTTTTTTATTTGTATTTACATCTATTTTTTTCTCTACATTACTTATTTTTTTAGTTTTGAATTTAATCTCCATACTAATACTCCTATATTCAAATATAGGGTATCTTTCGATACCCTTTATTATTTTAATTTTCGAATTCTTCTACTCTTCTCTTAACTTCATCTGTTAAAGCTTTTTCATACGCTTCTATATTAGCCTTTGTAGTTAATTCATTCATATACTTATCCCAAGAAGCTTCAAATTCACCATCTTTAGTCATAATAACTTTAGGCAACCATTGTCTTTTTATATCATCCATTTTTTGCATTGCTATTCCAGCCTCTGAATCTGCAGATAAAAGGTTAGTGAATGAATATATTGGATACCATGGTCCTACATCTTCAAATGTTTCTCCTAAAAAATCTGGGAATTTTTCATATCCATATGCATCTAATATTTTCTTATCTATATCATTTAAAGTTGCATAATACTCTTTTGGTTGATCTCCAGGTTCAATAGTATTAATATTATCTTTTAACATTCCTCTAAAATGTGGTAAATATGCATAATCACACATATTTTTAAGTTTCCATTCTTCATTCTTTGGATTTGCTCTTTGCTCCTCCGTTCTGTAGAATACTCCATCTTCTCCTACTTCGTAGTCAACACCTTCTTCTCCCCAAGATCTTAATTTAATAATTTCTTCATCTAATAAATCATTTAAAAATTGTAATGCTCCATCAACATCTTTGCAACTTACAGAAACTCCAATACCATTTGAAACATTTAATGCTGTTACTGCTCTATATTTAGGTTGTACACTTTCATCAACAACTAAACCTAACGGAACCCAAGTTCTTTCATCTAATCCTTGTTGTATTAATGCTGTTTCAGCTGATTGGAACTGCCAGTGTTGGTCTACCATACCAAGTACTGTTCCAGTTGAAAGCTTTGCTATATATTGATCATATGAATTAGTAAATGATTCTGGATCTAATATACCTTTATTATACATTTCATTTAATTTCTTATAATATTCCTTAGCTTCTGGAATAGTATTATAATTTTTTGCTTCTAACGTTTCTGGATCTACTATTGCAGAACCATCATTAGGATATCCAGCTATGAATTGTGGTGGATTTTCTAGACAGAAATATCTCCAGTCATGTGTTAATATTTCAAAACCTATAGTTGGATTGCCGTTTATAGTTGGATTTGCTTCTTTATATCTTTCAATCAAATCAAAATATTGATCTAAAGTTTTTATTTCAGGATAATTATCCCATTCCAATACTGCCTTTTGTATCCAAAATGCCTCATCATTAAAATTAGTTGCTGTATCTTCACCTTGTATTACTCCAAATTGCGGTATTATATAAATATGACCATCTTCAGATCTAACTTTATCCCATTCTTTTTCACTTAAATAATTCTTAAGATTAGGATATTTATCTAAATGTTCATCTAAAGGTATTAATGCACCAGCATCAATAAGATTTTGTGTTCCATCTGCACCATCTATAAAATCTGGATATTCCCCTCCTGCTATCATAACTCCAATTCTTTCTTGAGCTGTTTGTCCTGTTAACCATTGTTCATCTACTTTTGCACCTATCTTTTCTGCAATTACATTTTTAATCCTATTATCATCTGATAATTCCTTTCCTGGTACTGCATAAAAAGCTGTATATGTTTTTATGCCATCTTCATTCACTTGTTCTGTTCCTACATTTTCATTTGCTTTTGAACCGCCACCACAGCCAGTTAAAACTGACATAGACATTATTCCAGCAATAATAGTCGATATCACTACTTTTGATTTTCTCATTTTCTCTCCCCCATTCTCCTCTTATATGGTTTTAATAACCAACCATTGATTAAATTATACGTTTACACGCCCCCTCTCTCAACATAGTAAATTATATAAAAAATACCATAAATTATATAATATAACTTTTATTTTTATATATATAAATAAAAGTTATATTATACTTTCACAATACAATAGAGGGTTATATAAATTTTAATATCTATATAACCCTCTATATATTTATTTGCTATATTCTTCTACTCTTCTTTTAACTTCATTAGTAAGAGCCTCTTCATATATATATCCACATTATTTCTCAATTCATAAATATAATCATTCCAATTAGATTCAAATTGATCAATTCTTCCCATTATAATTTTAGGAAGAAATTTACGTTTAATTTCTGTCATCTTTTCCTTTGCAATTCCAGCTGCTGAATCTGTAAACAAGTTATTGGAATATGAATATATTGGATACCATTCTGATATCTTATCATTTACTTTAGGTATAAATTCATTAAATGTTTCATATCCATATGCCTCTAATAGCTCTCTATCATTTGATCCTAAGTTTTCATAAAACTCCCTTGACTGCTCCCAAGGCACAACAGCATTTATTCCATCATCTAACATACCTTTGTACATAGGTAAGTATTGATAATAACACATATTATTTAATACCCACTTATTATCTAATGAATTTTCTCTTTGCTCCTCTGTTCTATAAAACTCACCATTATCATCTACCATATAATCAATACCTTCTTCTCCCCAATTTCTCAAAATAAGAATTTCAGGATCTAATAAATCATTTATAACTTTCATGGCTCCATCTATATCTTCACAGCTCTTTGTTATCCCTATTCCTCTACTAGAATTTACTACCATATAATTATAATAATTAGGAGTTACAGATTCATCTATTGTTAATGCTAGCGGTATCCATCTTCTATTATTAAGACCTTTTTGTAACAATTCAATATCTGAACTTTCAAACTGCCAATATTGCTCTACCATCCCTAGACCTGCTCCAGTTGATAATTTCTCTAAATACTGATTATACGAAAGTGTAAAAGTTTCTGATTCTATTAACCCCTTGTTATAAACTTCATTTAGCTTTTTAAAATACATTTTTGCTTCTGGAATATCACTATATATTTTTGCTTCTAATGTATCTGGATTTACTATAGCACCTCCATCATTGGGATATCCTGCTAAAAACTGAGGAGGATTTTCTAAACAAAACATCCTCCAATCATAAGTTAAAATTTGAAATCCAATAGTTTCTTCACCATTAATAGTTGGATGTGCATCTTTATACCTTTCTATTAAATCAAAATATTCATCAATTGTTTTAATATTAGGATAGTTGTCCCATTTTAATACTTCTTTTTGTATCCAAAAAGCTTCACCATTATGATTAGTTTTTTTATTTTCTCCATTAACAACACAAAATTGCGGAATCAAATAAATATGTCCATCCTCATCTTTCAATTTGTTCCACTCATTTTCTGATAAATAGTTCTTTATATTTGGGTAATTATCAATATATTCTTCAAGTGGTACTAATGCATTTGCATCCATTAATCTTTGTGTAGCATCTCCACCATCAATAAAATCTGGATATTTTCCACTCTCAATGATACTTTCAATTTTTTCATGAGCTGTTTTATTATTTAACCATTCTTCTTCTATTTATACGCCTATCTTTTCAGCTATAATATTTTTTATCCTATTACTATCTGACAACGCTTCTCCAGGTACTGCATAGAATGCTGTAAATTTTTTATTACCTTCTTCACTATTATTTTTGTTATATCCATATACTAAAATAACAAAAATAATAATAGTTATTACCACATATATTATTGTATTTTTGAATGTTTTCATAATAAAATTCCCCATATTACCTCGTTTATTAAAAATTTATCCTATTTTTTACTTAATAGCCTTATTATATATTAATTTCTTCCCAATTCCAATAGATATTATAGCTACAATTAAACTGTATATAGAGGCATAGTTTCCTGTTTGAGGCAACTTATTATTATTATTATTATTATTATTATTATTATTATTATTACTATTGTTGTTACTATTGTTGTTACTATTATTGTTACTATTATTGTTACTATTATTAACGACTAAAACCTTTATTTCCTTTGTACAACTTAATCCTTTGCTATCTTCTACATAATATTTTACTGTATATTTACCTGCTTTACTTGTATCTACATTATTTTCAATAACTTTTATCTTATTAGTAATATCTCCATCTTCCTTATCCTTAGCAGTAACATTGCTATATTCATCAAACTTATCACCTAATTTTAATGTTACATCGTTAGCAATTATTTCTGGTGCAGTATTATCATCACTAGGGATTTCAATGTCATCATTTTTATTTAACATAAGATTTCCATAGCTAATACTCTTTTGCCATCCTAATCCAGACATATCACACCAATTAGATACAGTTACTCTCTTACCTGTAGCATCTGCATTATTAACTTGTACATCAAATCCTATTAATGAATTTTCCTTATTTTCTCCAACATAAATTGCTGCTTCAATTATATATCCACCATCAACTATTTTAGCCGCTGAATCAAATTTATCTACGTTACAATTTCCATTAAAACTAACTTCATTCTTATAATTTATTCTATATTGAGCATCATCCTCATCATAGAATGAAGTTTTAGCATTATTTAAATCAACAAATAATTCAACTGAATCTTTTTCGTGATCATATTCATTGTCTGAATTTAATACATCATCAGTAACCTCTGCTAATACATATAAATACTCGCCACTCCATAAAGTTCTAACCTCTGCCGTTGCTCCATCTTTTCCTACTGAAAAATTATTTACATTTATAACTTCTGCATTAGCCCATGCATCATCAATTACACCATCAACTTTCGGATTACCTTCTGACGCATTTGCAATTTTAGCTGTAGGCATAAATATAATTTCTCCAAAATCTTTTTCTGTTATTTCTCCACCATTTACATCATTCCATACAGAAACTGATTTTAAATTATCATTATCATAATTATTGATTCTAACTTCAAAGCTTATAGTATCCTCAATTTCTATACTCTTATCTCCTACTGGAACTGTTGCTGTTGCAGTATATCCACTACCATCTACCTTTTCATTTACACTATTACGCTTTATTGTTATAGCTTCAGCACTGCCAACATAAAATTCAATACTATCATTTTCATTTAAAGATGTGTCAGTTATATCCGCATTTATATAAATATTTTCTTCATCCCAAATTACTCTTACATTAGCTTTTGCTCCATCATTACCTTCAATTATTTTATTTACATCAATACTATTTGATAACTTCCAAGCTAAATCATTAACTTTTTCTACTTTTTTCGCTTCAATACTCTTAGTTTTAATTTCAAGACTATTTGGATCTACTAAAGCCCAGTAAGCTGGTTTTGCTTTAAAGTTTCTATCAAATAATAATGGAGCATTTTTTCGTCCTTCAACAGGAAAATTATCAAGCCATGAATCATTATCAGTAACTCCCCAAACTAAAGTCATATCAATATTTCCTTTAGCTGTTTGCTCTTTAAATAAATCAAATAATTCTTGATATCTATAAGCTTGTTGTAATAATACTTCAGATGTTATTGGCATTTCTTTATCGCTATCACTCTTGTATATAGATAAATCTAATTCTGTAATTTGTACTGTAAAATCTGGATTATACTTTTTCAATTCTGAAAATCTCTCTATAGTAGCTTCAATACTCTTTATATCTGGATTATACATAGATATATGTGTTTGTAATCCCACTCCATCTACAGGTACTCCAGCTATAAGAAGTCTTTCTATTAAATTATATAATGCATCTTGCTTTCTACCAGCGCTTTCAGCTCCATACTCATTTATTATTAACTTAGCATTAGGGTCCGCTAATCTTGCTGCTCTAAATGCTGCTTCTATATAATCATCATCATCACCATCACCATCTAAATCACCAATTATTCTTGCCCATTTAGAGTTTTCATTATCTCTTCTTAATCCATTTTCAGACACACCATCTGCCATTACTTCATTAACAACATCCCATGCATATATTTTTCCTGCATAACGACTTGCTACTGTAGTTATGTGCTCTGTCATTCTTTCAAGTAAATCTTCACTTGAAACTTCTTTACTACTATCTTCTGAATCCTTAAAGAACCAGCTTGGCATTTGACTATGCCAAACTAAGGCATGACCTCTCATAAGCTTATTATTATCATATGCATAATTTACAAGAGTATCTGCGTCATCCCAATAATACACATCTTCACTTGGTCTCATTGGCTCAACTTTCATTACATTTTCTGCAACTATTGCATTAAAATGCTTATTAATTAGTGCTTCATACTCACTACCTTCTTCTAATTGGTCTGGTCTTACAGCTGTACCTATAACAAAATTTTGCCCTAAAGACTCAGTTAAAGCTTCATGTAATGACTTAATATCCGGTTCATGCTTATCATCTGATTTTGCAACCTTAACAAACTTTACTTCATCAATATAGAAATCCATTAAATCATAATCAGTACTTTCTGGATCACTATCAGCAATTTCTTTATATGAAGTTTCCATATAAAATGAATAACTATTTAAATCTTCAGAATTTGGAATTGTATATTCACCTTCTATTAGTGTCCATTCACCTTTTTTAACATTCTTTTCCCCAATAGTCGCATACTGAGCATCTTTATCTATAAATTCATTTGAAAATTGAACTTTAAATGTTTTTCTATCTGGTCCATCATTATATTTAACCCAAGAAGAAATCCTATATGTTTCTCCTTTTTCAAGGTAATTTGTCATATTAATTATTGGACCATCAAAAGTTTCACTTCTATTTGAAACTTTTAAAGAATAGTTACCTTCATAAGCTTCTTCAATTACTGCTTCCACTGTAGAATTTATTCTTCCAGTAAAATCATAATTCTCACCTTCAAAGTTAAATTTCACTTCATCAGTGGCTTGTTCATTATCTTCTGATTCTACATTACTTTTTTCAGAAACTGAAAAATCATCAATTACATATGCTAAATTTGCATTGTTAGATTCTATTTTTATATTTAATGCAATAAGCTCTTTATCTTTACTTGCATCCTCTAACTTATATGTTCCATTTAATGCAACAGCCTCGGTTAAATTTATTTTAGCATCAACTATATTTTTTCCTTCTAACCATCCACCTTCATAATTATCATAATACTCTTTTTTTTCACCTGTTATATTACCATTTTTGTCCAATAAATTATATTGTCTATAAATCGTTACATTAACTGAATTTTCACCTTCATCTTTAGCTCTAATTTTAAATGAAATATCGTATGTCTTTCCTTCCTTTAATAATTCTTTCAAGTCCAATGTTGCACCATTCCAACCTTGTGTTCTTTCATAACATTCTAAACTATAGTCACCACTTATAGGGTTATCAGCAGTAATCTCTACCTTTCCCTCTCCACTATTGTACCATTTTCCATTACTACCATCTTCAAAGTCATAAAATACAACTTCTTTACTAATCTCACCAGCCTCTACAGCTATTGATGATAATGGATTTAATATAACTAATCCACTAAGCAATAAACTCATAATTTTTTTTTTATTTTTCATAAAATCCCCCCTTGTATACATTTACATATTTAATGTTACTATTTTTGTATTATTTTTAAATACGCTAAATTATATATTTTCTTTAAATAATTATTGTTTATAAACTTCACTATTATAAATTTGTTCTGTTTTTCTTAATTCTATTTAGAAAAAATAAATATAAAAAATTAAGTGAAGTTTCTCAAGAAAACTTCACTTAATTTTTAATAGTCTTTAAATATTCTTTTTAAAAAGTTATATAAACCATGATTCCAAACTGTAAAATCATGTCCACCCTCTATTTCATAATAAATATGATTAACATTATTTTTAACTAACGTATTATGTTGTCTTATTGGCTCATTCATTACAATACTATCATCTTTACCTTTTACAATCATAATTAAAGTTTTAAGGTCCTGCGGTATTTTAAAGTTTTCC
Source organism: uncultured Clostridium sp. (assembly GCA_900547475.1). Taxonomy (GTDB): domain Bacteria; phylum Bacillota; class Clostridia; order Clostridiales; family Clostridiaceae; genus Clostridium. The sequence continues at coordinate 126,790 of URGW01000002.1, forward strand.
TCAGTAAATAATCCCTCTTCAAAAACACCATTATTCAAGTATTTAAATATACCAAACGCTGGACAAAAAGCACCAATATATCCAAAAATTTTATATAATGTAAATCCAATATATAAAGCTTCTCTTCCTCCCATAGATAATCCAGCAATTGCAGTATTTTCCCTTCCTAATTTAACTGAATAATTCTTCTCTACATACGGAATTAAGTCATTTAATAAGTCATTAATAAAGTTATCAAATGCTTTAAAATGCTCTAATGTAAATATATCACCTGGATTTGCTGAATCATCTTGCCTAGCACGCACATTTGGAAAAATAATTATCATTTCGCTTGCATTTTTTGTTGCCATTAAATTTCCAATAATATACTGTGCTCCTCCATTTAACCATTCATTTTCATCTCCACCAATCCCATGTAAAAGATATAAAACAGGGTATTTTTTATTCTCATTATAATTAGCAGGTAGCCATATATTAAACTTTCTTTTTGTTTTTATATTTTTTGAATAGTATTCAACTTTACTTATCGTTCCATAATCAACACTTTCTATTAACTTATCGTACCCAATAGGAGGTACATATTGATTAACTTCACTTTTCATCCATTAATACCTCTCTTTAACTTTATATCAGCCTTAATGATACTAAAATTAGTAACCTACTTCTAAATAATAATTAAATATTTTGTTCTATTCTAAAATAATCAAAATCAACATATCCTCCTATTTCTTTTGTTGCATAATTAAACAATCCAAAACGATATCCAACAAAATGTGGTATTGTATATTCTAATTTTAGTTTATTTCCAATCTTATTCCATACATACCCACTTAAGCTATAATAAAAATATGCACTATCTGATAAATTTTCATAGTCAAAATCTATTTTAAAATACACTTCATTTTGACTTATAGGAATATTACCCATTTCTTTATCACATCCAGAACTACCACTAATCATAACGATATATTTAATGCCATTTTCCATCTTAATACCAACAAATCCATACTTTTGTTGAAATGCTGCTAATCCTGCATAGTCACCATTTTTCATATTACTTACATCAATTTTAATACTCCCTGAACATTTAGGCCCAACCGTTCTTTGAGTAAGTATATTAACTGCATCCAAAATATTGATACTCTTTCTTCCATTCCTTAATCTTAAACATCCTGGCTGTTCAGTTAAAGACCAATTATTATTATCTGGATTATGATTCCATTGCCATACTAATTTTAGTTCATTTTTATTTTCATCAAATTCATCTGAATCAACAAAACTATACTTAATTTTTTCACTAATAATTCCAGTATCATATACATCATCAAATATAGGCCAATCTTCTTTCCATATAATAGGTATAACATATGGTATTCTACCTACAGCTCCATGGTCTTCAAATAACATTCCATACCATTTTCCTTCAGGTGTATCAATAATTCCACCTTGTGCTATACCTCCAACAATACTTTGCTTTAATACTATTCTGCCCTCATAGGGACCTTCTATCTTATCAGATCTATGAACTATTTCTGTTCTAATCCCACCTTTTGGCCATACAATATTAAATATATAATAATTCCCATTAATTTTTTGTATATGAGAACCTTCCGCAACAAGACCATCTCCAATATCCCCAACAACTTTAGTAGCATTTTCAATAATAACCTTATTAAATCCATCTTTTTTAATTGCCGTTACGTCTGAAGTTAATTCTGTTGCCCATATCTCTCCTCCACCATATATAAGGTATACACGTCCATCATCGTCAAACAATAATGATGCATCTCTGTAAACTCCCTTTAAGTCATAACGTTTCCATGGTCCATTTTCTATATCATCTGTCTGATAAATATATGTTGTATTAGTGTCATATGCTCCAAAAGATACATAGTACTTTCCATTATTATATCTAAGGGTACTTGCCCATGAGCCTTGACCATATGCACTTTCTCCATTTTTTAGAGTTTGTTTATCACTATCATCAAGTATGTCATAAACGTAGTTAACTATATTCCAATTTACTAAATCATATGATTTCATAATTGGTACACCTGGACTCATATGCATTGTAGTACTAACCATATAATAAATATCATTTACTCTTATTACATCTGGATCTGGAACATCTGACCATATAACAGGGTTTTTAACTGTATAAACCTGATAATCACTTTTATTTGTATCGTTTAAAGTAAATTCATCTTCATACACAAGCTTAACCTCCACTCTTCATTGATTTTATTTTAATTTTTACAGATAATTTATTTCAGTTGTAAAAGGAGATATCGGTAACCCTTCTCTATTATATAAATTTATATCATGAGGTGAGTTTTTCCATGCGTATCTTACATTAATTGGATTACTAACTTTATTACTCCAAACTTCTATTAAATTTCCTTTTATTTGGGCATTAGCCTTATAAAAACGTCCATATTCATCACTAATTTCGAAATTATTTAAATTACCTTTTATACTTATTAATCCACTTTCACTATTAGAAAAATGAATAACTATCTTATTTCCTTCTATATTCATTTTTTTATACATAGGTGTTACTGAAATATTTTTTTCATTATATACTTTATCTTGAGCTAATAAAGCTAATCTTCTTCCAACTTCTTTCTTATTAAGTGGGTGAAGATCATTATATTCACCAATATCAACTGAAACTGCCATTCCAGTATTTTTTATTCTTAATCCCCTTCTTTGTGCTTCTCTTAACTTCGCCCAATTATCTAATAATGGACTATCTTCTGGTGCTAAATAGTTTGCAAGCTGTACATATAAAAATGGTAAATATTCATTATTCCAATTTTCTCTCCATCTATTTATTAACGTTTCAAATAACTCTTCATAATCATTAGGGTAACCTGTATTAGATTCACCTTGATACCACAACACACCTGCTATAGCATACTTCCTTAATGGATGAATTATTGAATTATAAAAGCCTATAGGTTTAAATTGAAAGAAAGTTCTATCATAATTAAAATCCATTCTATGTCCTATTTTATATTTCCATCCCCCTGATAAATCTATCTCTTCATTTTCAAATGCCAATTTATACTGCTTATCTTTTATAAATCCGCCTATTCCTGTATTACTCATAACACGTATTGTTATTATATTTCTTCCCACTTTAAGTATCTCATTATCTACTTTGTAAATTCTAGGAGGATACCTATACTCTGTTTTCCCAACCAAAACACCATTTACATATACTTCATCACTATCTATGATACTCCCTAAATAAAGTTTAGCATTATAACTAGCTGCTTCATCTGATAAAAATATCTCTTTTCTAAACCAAACAGATCCATTAACTTTATCTAAACATGTATCCTTCCACATTCCTGGTATAACAAATTCACCCCAATCACTATCATCAAACTCTTCTAAGTTCCACAAATTTATTAAACCTTCATCATTTAAATTTAACTCTTCATACCAATTATTAATTCTATTATCATCTTGTTCTTGAACTCTAGATACATACTCAGAATCCTTACATTTTCTAATTATTTCTTCAAATCTATTAAACTTCTTCAAATCCGCTTCATTTATCCATGATTCAATAGGAGTTCCTCCAACCGCTGTAGCAATTATTCCTATTGGAACTTTATATTTCTCATATATTTCTTTTGCAAAAAAATAACCAACAGCAGTAAACTCAAGCGAATTATCTTGATTTAAAACTTTCCAGCTCCCCTCATCCAAATCATCTTTTGGACCATTAAAAACATAGTTTTTACTTGCACAAAATTGTCGTATATTACTATTATTGTAATTTAAAATTTCATCTTCATATAATTCCATAACTCTTTCTATTGGTAACTCCATATTAGATTGTCCACTACATAGCCATACATCCCCAATTAAAATATCTTTAATTGTTATCTCTTCCGCTCCTTTTATAACCATTTCATATGGACCACCAGCTTCTAGCTTATTTAATAAAATGCTCCATTTTCCTTTATCATTAGAAACTGTTTCATATTTTTCACCTAAAAACCAAACTTCTATTTTAGAATTTTCTACTGTAGTTCCAAATATTTTTGTTTTATCTCCTCGTTGAAGAACCATTCCGTCACTAAATATACTAGATAACTTATTCTTTTCCATACTCATAACACCTCTCAAAATTAAATAATTATTCCCGTCCAAATCAATCTATATTAAAGTTTAGTAACCTTTCATATACTACTAATCACCTAATATCTTACATCTTTAAATTTTAATTTTATACCTACTTTTTATATATTTTCCTTTGATTATTTTACATTTATTATTTATACATGTTTAAGTTTAACTAATAATCAGGACCACCCGTCAAACAGGTGGTTTACTCTGCATCTATAAGGCTCTGCTACTCGCACGTCGAACGGTTTGCCAACCGCATATTTTCACCTACTACCCCCTAAAGGGGCTTTATTACTTGCCTTTCTTTACCGACTCATCCGTAAACGGGTCTATATATTCTTTTAAACTTATTTGTTCATAAACTAAATCTTCTTGAATTTAATTTTTTATATATTCTTCTATCACTTTCTTATTTATTCCTACTGTATCAACATAATATCCTTTGCACCAAAGGATACCTCCTTGTATTATAGTTGTGGTCGGCGAACCTACTATAATTTTACAATGAATGTTTTTTATTTCTACTCACCGCTAGAAGCACAGGTCAAACCTGTGGTATTCTAAATACAAAAAACAGCAAATTGATTATACATAAATCAATCTACTGTTACTTTTCTTCTAACATTTTACTTATAATATGTTATTAACTTCTCTCAATCTTAACCTTACTTCCACCCATTCCTGCTTCTGCTGGAGTAATTAAAAGCTTAACAGGCACTCTATTTTTAATAGACTCAACATGACTTATTATTCCCACCTTTAATTTATCATTATGAATTTTTTCAAGAGAACTCATAACAACTTCTAAAAGATTATCATCTAAAGTACCAAAACCTTCATCTAAAAAAAATAATTCAAGTGGTGCAGTTCCCTTAAGTTGAATTTCAGCTGATAATGCAAGTGCTAATGAAAGTGATGCTAAAAAGGTTTCCCCTCCTGAAAGTGTAGAAGCATCTCTTTCAGCTCCACCATTTTTATAATCTCTAATTATAAATCTTCCATCTTCATCAACTTCTAATCCATAATTTCCATTAGTTATTTCCTTTAACTTTTTACTAGCTTCAAGTGAAACATACTTAAGTCTAGTAGCTGCAACAAATTCAACAAATTTTTTACCCTTAAATAATTTATCTAAATCATTTAATAGTGCAAGCTTATGGTCTAACCCTTCCTTTTGTTTCAATAAACCTTTTAGCTCTATCATCTTCTCTTCTATTACCTTAAGTTCTTCTTGAAGCTTAATTTTTATTTCATTAAACTCCTTAACACTAACTTCTTTTTCTTCTTTTTCCTCTTGTATAGCAACCCATTGCTCCTCCCTTAATTCTCTATTTCCAATTTTTTTAGAAATACTTTCAATTGCTCCTTTAATCTTTGCTAAACTATCATTATAATTATCAATTTTAACTTTTAAAACTTCTATTTCACTTTTTTCTAAAACATTATTCTTAACTTCTTCTATACTTAAAAAGTTTTCTTCCTTTAAAGCCTCATCAAACTTTTGCTTTTCTTCATCTTTTCTTTTATACAGCTCTCTACCTTTTGAAGCGATACTAATTAGCTTAGAATTATATTCTTCATAATTCTTATCAGCTTCTTCTTTTGCTTTTTCTGCAAGTATATAATTGTCTTCAATTCTCTTTATTTCACTCTGAATATTTTTTAATATTTCTTCAATATTATCTATATCCTTAACTTTACTTTTTATCTTTATTAAACTTTCATCTTTAATTTTTATTTTTTCCTTTAATGTTGTATTAATCTTTGCTAATTCTTGATTAGTATCATTTAAGTCTTTTATTGCATCTTCTCTATTTTTACTTAATTCCTCTAATCTATTTCTATAGCTTTTAATGGTTTTTTCAACCTCTTCTCTTTCATTCTCAATTTTATTTATTTCATCATTCTTAGCTATAAAATCTTCAACTTTAGTCTTTTCCTTAAGATAACTCAATTGTCTTTCAATATCTTGTAACTTTTCTTCTTCCTTTTTCTTATTCTCTAATAGCTCTTTTATTGTATTTTCATCACTATTAATTTTAGTTTCTAATTGTGTATATTTAAGCTTTAAATTATTACTTTCCTCTTTTAAGGTCTTATTTATATTTTCATATTCTTCTTTTTTGACATTATACTCATTTAATTTAACTCTTAAATCACTTATCTTTAATTGAAGCTTAGATACCTCTTCTTCATTAAAATCATCGCCTAAATTTTTAATTACATCTTCATTCTTTTCTATATTCTCTTTAAAAATAGTTAACTTAGCTTCTATATCTCTTATATTATTAGATAATTCGTCAAAGCATTTTTCTTTTAAATTTAAATTATTTTCAATGCTACTAATATCCCTAATTTCTTTATGTCTAATATTTTCTTTATGATGTTCCATAGAACCACAAACTGGACAAATATCTCCAACTTTTAATTCTTCTCTTAATTTATAAGCTAAATTTTCTCTTTCTATTTCAAGAATATCTATTCTTAACTTCTTAATTTCATTATCTAAATTAATATACTCTTCTTTTTTAGGCTTTAACTCTTTAGTTAATTCTTCAATTACATTTTTATTTTTTAATATCTCTTCTTTTGCTCTTTTAAATATATCTAATTTACCCTTAATATCAGAATATTTTTCTTGCATATCAAATAAATCATTTTGATTTCCTGGGCAATTTTCAATTAATTTTTTCAAATTACTTTCATTTTCTACTAATAAACTATTCTTCTTATCTAACTCAAGCTTTAAGATATTTTTTTCTTCTACGGATTTCTTTATTACCTCTTTATTAAACTCTAATTTTACTTTATACTCTTCAATTCTCTTAAAAAAGTTATTATAATCTCTGGTAATAACTACTCCTTGTTGAACATTTTCTTTTAATTCTCTATCAACTTCTAAAGTATCTCTATATCTTTCTTTTTCTTTTAATAACTCATTTCCCTTCTTTAATCTATTTTCAGAATCACTCAATTTATATTCATTTTCTTGCTTCTTTTTAAGTAAATCTTCTACAACTTTATTAATTTCTTTTATTTCATTTTCTAAAGCTACTAAAGCTTTTTTATCTTCTATTGCCTCTTTTATTTTATCTTCTTGTATTTTATATTTCGGCAACTCATTATCTTTATTTATTCTAGCCTTATTCCATACATCTTCATATTTATCTCTTTTTTCTTTAAGCTCTTCACATTGCACTTTAATTTCACTTAATTCTTTTTCTGTAATTTCAATATTCTTTAATGTTTCTTCATAGGCAATTACAAATGGATTAACCTTACTTGCAGCTTCAGCATTTTTTACTCTCTCTTTAAATGAATTTATTTCATTGGATTTTTCAATAAGCTCATTTTCTCTTTCTTTATAGTCTTTAACTTCAAGCTGCATTTTCCATAGTTCTGAATTTTCTTTAAAACTTTTTTCTATTACTTTAAGCTCTTTATTAGCTTTTTCTAAATTTTCAATACTTATATTTAACTCTTCTTCTTTCTCTTTCTTCTTATCTTCGCTTATATCTTCATAGCCCATAAGCTGTCCTAATAAAACACTATTTTCTGTTTTTTCCTTATTAATTTCTTTGGATAATTTACTTGAAAGTTTATCACCATATTCTCCTAAATTAAAAAGCCTTTCTAACATTTCTCTTCTAGGCTTTCCTTCAAGCTTTAAGAACTCTGAAAACTTTCCCTGTGGTAATACAACTGTTCTAGTAAAGTCCTCTAAACTTAATCCAATTACCTCTTTACATTTATCCGTCACTGTTTTAACCTTATCAGCTAAAACCTCTTCTCCATTGGTTATATCAACTATCTTACACTTACCAGATACAGGATTTCCTGATTTTTTATCTCTTTTAAACTCTCTATTAACTAAATATCTTTTAGTTTCTGCTCCTGATATTTGAAATTCAAAGCTAACATTTAACCTATCACAATTTGTATTTATATAATTAGAACTTTTTCTTGAAACATCACCATATAGTGCTAACGTTATACCATCTAAAATTGTAGATTTACCACTTCCTGTTGGGCCAAAGATTCCAAATAATCCACGATCAGTTAACTTTTCAAAATCTATAGTTTGTTCTTCTATAAAACTATTTAATCCTTTTATCTTAAGCTTAATTGGTCTCATTTTCATCCCCCTCTTCATTTATTAATTTTAAAAGTAAACTTACAATTTCATCATCAGCTTCTACATTTCTTTCTTTTCTATAAAAGTCTTTAAATATTTCTTCAAAAGATTTTTCTTGAATAGCAACATCACTTTCAGCATCATCTTCGGAATTTTGAAGCTTTGGTATTATTTCTAAGATATCATTTTTAATCTCCTTCATTTTCTTTATTTCATCTTCTCTTATATATCTGTCACACTTAATCTCTAAATAAATCCAGCAATCTCTATCCTTATTTTCTTCGCATCTTTCTATTGCATCATCAATGCTTTCGCATTTCCAAATTTCTATAGGCTTATATACCTTAAAGTCCACTTCACTTATTTGGCACTCCTCTTTTGGTTCTACATCAATAATAAAACATTTCTTAGTAATATTTATTTCCTTTTTATTATAATGAAGTGGAGAACCTGAATATCTTGCCTTTTTATTTGTACCTGGTACAATCTGTGGTTTATGCACATGTCCTAAAGCTATATACTGTGCTTCAGCAGGTAAGCATGACCCATTAACAATATAACTTCCTCCAAGTTGAATGCTTCTTTCTGAACCACCTTCCTCACTTCCCATAGCAAATAAATGTGACACTGCTAAATTAATGGTATCTTCTCTATAGTTTTTCTTTAAAGAATCAAATAATGATTTTATTCTTTCCCCATAAGTTTTTAATCTATCTTCATCACTATCCATCTCCCCATAAAGAACTTCATTTAATCTCTTTTCGCTTGGATATGCTACTGTTAATATTACTGCTTTTTCATTATTAATTTCTATTTCAACAAACCCTTCTCCAGAATTAATAACTTTATGCTGTCCATATTCACCACATTGCACAACAGTTTTTGGTGTGCCAACCATTATTATTCCATGCTCCATAGCAAGTGGTCCTGCAGCAACTAATCTTTCTGGATTATCATGATTTCCTGCAATAACTAAAGTTAATCTTTCTCCATTTTTAGAAAGTTTTTTTAATGTATTATAAAACATTTTTTCAGCTCTTGCCGGTGGATTACTACTGTCATAAACATCACCTGCAATTATAACTAAATCAACTTTATTTTCTTCAACTATATCTATAAAATCTTTTAAAAATAATTCTTGCTCATCCATTCTACTTTGGCCTTCTAAGTTCTTTCCTAAATGCCAATCTCCAGTATGTAGTACTCTCAAAACACTACCTCCTCTTTTTATTTACCTATCTATATTTTTTTCCTATTACCTAATTATACAATCAAGTAATATCTGTTATCAAACATAAGTGAGATTCCAAATTTCAATTTGGCAAATCGAACTTACTCAGCAACTGAAAGGAGAAATAGTTTTCCTTTAAGCAAAAAAGATGATACATTTCTGCATCATCCTCTTTCCTATTATCTATTTAACTTCTTTACACCAGCTTGAAGAAATTCTTGAATTATTTATATATCCTAAATAGCTGTGTCCAACTTGAACTTCTAAACCATCGTATTGATCTATTTGATTATCATTTAACTTTTCTACTCTCTCATCGCTTTCTAGATAAACATCCTTACTAAAAATATACTTTTTCCCTTTACAAAATATCATAGTTATCACCTCATGAATGTTATTTTCATATCAATTATACACCCTTTTACTGTTATAACCATTTAAGTTGTAATTTTCAATTTTTTGCATATTTTTATTCATAAATTTTCCTATTATTCAATTTACAGAAAATAAAAAATAATTGAAATTAAACTAATTTAACTTCAATTATTTTTACTAATATATTACTTCTATTTTAATAAGAACTCTCTTATTACTTTTATTTTTAATATTATATATGCAATTATACTTCCTATAATAGAGCTTAATGAAAATGGAGCAATATAAACAAATAATGCAACCTCTTTTCCTAATAAAACTGCTGCCACCGGATAGGCAAGTAAAGCACCTATTATCCCCGTCCCAATAACTTCACCAACTACTGCTAATTCTATTTTTTTAAACCTATTATATAAAATTCCTGCTAAAAACACTCCCACCATACTACCTGGAAAGGCTAATAAGCTTCCAGTACCTAAAATATTTCTAAGTAACGATGATACAAAAGCACAAGAAACTCCATAAACTGGACCTAAAGTTATTCCGGCAATAACATTAACAAAATGCTGTACTGGCGATGCTTTTGCTCCTAATACAGGTATAGAAAATGTTCCTAGAACAGTTGCTATAGCAATTAATATTCCACTTAATACTATTTTTTGTGTAGTTTTCTCTTTATTTTTAATTATCTCCATCTTTTCTCCCTTAACATAATTAATTAAAATAAGATTATTATTTTAATCCTATATTTTCTCAACCCATTTTTCACATTCTAATTTTATGTTCTCAGCTCCAAGTATTGCAGATACAACTGCATACCCATCTACATTACACTCCTTTAATTTATCAATATTACTTAATGATAATCCTCCAATAGCTACTACTGGTAAACTAACCATCTCTTGTATTTCTTTTAATTTTTCTATAGATACAGATTTTGCATCAAGCTTAGTTGTTGTTGTAAACATGGCTCCAACTCCAAGATAATCAGCACTATTTTTTTTAGCTATTAAAGCCTCTTCTACTGTTCTTGCTGATACTCCCACTATCTTATCTTCTCCTATAAGCTCTCTAACTTTATTTGCTGGTATATCACTTTGTCCAACATGAACACCATCAGCATCACAAAGCATTGCAATATCTACCCTATCATTAATAATAAACTTCACATTATATTTCTTAGTTAATTCTCTAAGCTTAATTGCCTTTTCTAAAAACTCTTTTCCACTAGCATTCTTTTCTCTTAATTGAAGCATAGTTACTCCACCCTTTAATGCTTCCTCAATACTATTGTAAAAATCTCTTCCTCTTAAAATATCTGAATCTGTTACTAAATAAAATTTTAATTCTTGCATTTTCATCACCTCTTCATTTCAATATTTTATGCTGCAGTATCTTTTATACTAACTTCTTTTTTAAATCGCTTTAAAGGAATTATTGATATAAGAACTGTACATAAAATTCCTTCAACACCTGCACTTGTAAAATTATACAAGAATGAATAAAGATAAGGATTCATTCCCTCTGGCGCAAATTGTGCAAAAAATACTACTCCTGATACAAAATAAGAAAATACACTTAAAGTAACCGCAAATAATGATCCTAAAATTATTTTATATTTTTTATCACTTCCAAAAATACATGTAAAGCCTAATGCCATTGGTCCAAATAAGCAATCTAAAAAAAACTGTATTGGATGTATTACATAGGCTCCATTTAATAAAGATAAAAACCCCCATATCAATCCACCTGTAACTCCAACAGTTCTACCATATAATAATGAAAGAACCATTGTTGGTAACATAGAAAATAATGTTATTCCTCCACCTTGTGGATATTTTACAAACTGGATTAACCCAAGCATAAATGATAATCCACTCATCATTGCAATTACTATCATTTTCTTAGTTGTTATAGGATTTCTTTTCAAATCTCTAAAATATAATGCAAATATTATTACTGATATTACCCCAATAAAAATTACCATATTAATCATTCCCACCATAAAACTAAATTTATTTATTTGCCATATTCCAAAATTCCATCTCATAAAGACTGGATTTTATAAAAATATCTTTTAGCCTTTCCTTTTCCATCTCTGATACGTCTTCACATATTTCGTTAATATAATCAATCCATTCTTCAGTACATTGTCTAAACTCATCTGAAGCATACTCCTTTATCCATGGAGAATAAAAATTTTCTTCTAGTATATCCTTATATGTTTCATATAGATGTTTTCCGATGTAGTAATAACTCCAAGTACAAGGCATTATTGTCATTGCAATATCTTTCGAATCACCTTTTAATGCAATTCCAAGCATATAATTTGTGTAACTTGCAGTTGTTAACTCAACTTTATACTTTTCTACCTCCTCTGTAGTTAAACCAAATCCTTTTAAATAATTAACATGAACTGCAGTTTCATCATCTAAAACACCTTTTATTGATCCATGATAAAACTTCATTTCTTTCATAGTTCTAGCCTTAACTAATCCCATTGCAAAAACTTTAGCATAATCTTTTAAATATAAATAATCTTGAATTAAGTAATTCTTGAACTTCTCTTTATCTAAAGTTCCTTCACCTATTCCTTTTACAAAAGGATGTTTTAAATATTCATCCCAAATCTCTTTAACTTCATCAAATAACTCTTCTGAAAACTTCATACTATTCAATCCTTCCATACTCTTTTAGTTTATCAATGTTCATTTCATAAACATTATTCATAAGTTCTTCTTTAAAACTTCCTATTGCTATATTATCTTTATCTGCTAACTCTCCACTTACTGCCATAGTAAGAACTCCCATAGCAACTGCTTCTACCTTTTTAAAATTATCTCTTTTTCTACCTTCCAGACTGTTATATGCTCCTAAATAACTACCTATTAAACTTCCAGTCATACATCCTGTACCTGTTACACTTTTTAATTTTGAAGTTCCATTAAATATCTTTATAACTGTATTACCATCACTAATAAAATCAACTTTTCCAGTAGCAACTACTATACATCCAAGCTTTATGGCTACCTTCCTTACTACTTCCGATATATCTTCTCCATCATCAAAGGAGTCTACCCCTTTTCCTCTTACATCAAGTCCACCTATAAACTTTATTTCAGCTATATTCCCTTTAACAACGTCAAATTTAATTTCATCTAATAATTTATTTGTAAAGTTTGTTCTTGTTTTTGTTGCAAAAACACCTACTGGATCTAATATAACAGGCTTATTAAATTTGTTAGCTGCCTTTCCAGCTTTAACAAATAAATCTAATCTGCTTGAATTCATGGTTCCAATATTAATTACTACTGAACTGGCAACACTAACTATTTCTTCAACCTCTTCATCTGAATAGCTCATTAAAGGACTTGCTCCTAAAGCAAGAGTAATATTAGCACAATCATTTATAGTAACTTCATTTGTATAGTGAAGTACTAATGGATTTATTTCTTTTACTTTATTAATTAATTCAAACATCTTAACTATTCCTTTCTTATTTTAAATTTTGAAAATTATAAAAATGATTTACTGGACCTACACCTTTTCCAATATCAAAACTTTCTCTTATTGCTTCAGTTATATATTCCTTACTTAACTTCACTGCTTCAACTATGTCATATTCTAAAGCTAAATATGAAGTTATTGCAGAGGATAAAGTACATCCCGTTCCATGAGTATTTTTTCTATCTAATCTTTCTTGTTTATAAATCTCAAAAGTATCCTTACCTATTAATACATCAACAGCATCCCCTTGAAGATGTCCACCTTTCATCAATACATATTTAGGACCTAATTCTAATATTTTTTGTCCAACTTCCCTCATATCATCAACAGTATTTATTTTCATTCCTACTATTTCTTCGGCCTCAAGGGTATTTGGCGTTATTATATATGCCATAGGTATAAGTTCTTCAATTAAACTTTTCTTTGCTTCTGGTTTTAATAGTGAATATCCACTTTTAGATATCATAACCGGATCTACTACTAGATACTTAGGATTATATTTTTTTAAAGTATTAACTATTGTATTGATTATCTCTGGACTAGATACCATTCCTATTTTTACTGCTGCAGGCTTTATATCCTCAAATACAACTTCTATTTGCTTTTCAATTATTTCTTTACTTAAATCTTCTACAAGAAATACCCCTTGTGTGTTTTGAGCTGTTATTGCAGTTATTACACTCATCCCATAAGTACCAATTGCACTAAATGTTTTTAAATCAGCTTGTACACCTGCTCCTCCTGATGAATCTGAACCTGCTATTGTTAATGTTGGTGTTTTATAATTTCTCATTTTTCTTCTCCTTTGAACTATTAAATTTAAATATATAAAAAAGCAGCTATACTCCACTGGAATATAACTGCATGATTACAAATAATATATAAATATTTTTTTACAATATATTAATATAAAACATTGGTCTTATAACAAAATTTTACATTAAAATTTGTAGGTTTATTTTAGATATACATTAATAAGCTTTCCTACGCTGGTATTATCCAGATCAGGTACAAGGGTTAATAATAATTTATTTCTCAGCCTTATGGCACCCCTAGCATTTTTATTTAATTATTATACTTTAATTATATTACTTCTTAATTTATTGTCAATATTTCCTAAAATTTTCTCTTTTTTATTTCTTTAAATTATGTTTGCACTTTATTAAGTTATTTATTATTATATATATTAATATCTACATATACTAATAAAAAATAAGGAGGTTTTTTGATGTCAAGAAGAGCAGCATTTTTTGATATAGATGGAACAATATATAGAGAAGGACTTATTACTGAAGTATTTAAAAAAATAATTAAATATGATTTAGTTGACGAAAATAAGTGGTTTAAAGAAGTAAAGCCTGCTTATATTAATTGGGATAAAAGACAAGGTGATTATGATACTTATCTTTTAAAAATGGTTGATGTATATATAGAAGCTATTAAAGGATTAGATAAATATCATATAGATTATATTGCTAAAAAGGTTATTGAACAAAAAGGAGACAGAGTCTATACATTTTCAAGAGAAAGAATTAAATGGCATAAAGATAATGGAGATATTGTTATTGCTATTTCAGGTTCTCCTATAGAACTAGTTAGAGAAATGTCATTAAAATATCATATGGATGACTATAGGGGGACAATATATGAACTAGATAAAGATAATAAATATAATGGATATATTACTCCTATGTGGGATTCTGAAAGTAAAAAGAAGGCTATTAAAGAATTATGTGAAAAGTATGATATCGACTTAAGTAAAAGCTACGCTTATGGTGATACTGCTGGTGATTTTACAATGTTTAAGTCTGTTGGAATACCTTATGCTATGAATCCAACAAGAGAACTTATAACAAAAATTATGGATGATGAAGAATTAAAAAAGAAAATTAATATTATTGTTGAAAGAAAAGATGTAACTTATCAACTTGATGTAAACTGTCTAAACCTTTTATAAAATTAATAATTAAATTTAATTAGGAACTCAATAACGAGTTCCTAAAAATATATTCTATTTAGTTCTATAGTATTTTCATTTAAAGGAAATAACTCTCTAAAATTTTAAAAAGTTATTTTATCTCTTAAGTTCTTTAATCAATTATACTACTTTATTTTAAAGTTAAAAGTAAAATTTATTTTAATTTTCTTTCATTAAATTCCTTTTCTTCATTATAACTCTTTAATCCTTCAAATGTTGGATTGATACCTAATTTAAAACATTTCTCCACATAAGCTTTTAAAACATAAATACTCATTTATTTAACACCTCTTTTTAAGACTTTTTTATTGATTTATGTTTTAATATATGTAATAAGAGTTATGTAAATTACTAAAAATAATAAAAATAATAAAAAAATTTAATTTGTAGGTGAAAAATGAACTATATAATTTTTGATTTAGAATATAATCAGCAACACCCTGATGATATTAATCCATCAGGGCTTAAACCGCCACTATTATTTGAAATAATTCAAATTGGAGCAATAAAAATGTCTAAAGAGTTAAAACCAACTTCTGTATTTAATTCTTTAGTTAAACCTAATATACACTTAAAACTTCATCCTTATGTAGAAAACCTAACTAAAATTAATATGGATGATTTAAATAAATCTCCAAACTTTAAATCTGTTTATATTGATTTTATTAATTTTATTGGCAAAGAAGAAAATATTCTTGTTGTATGGGGTAGTTCTGATATAAAAGAGTTAATTAAAAATATAGAATTTTATAATCTTGATGCCTCTGAAATTTCAAATAAATATATAGATATTCAAAGCTATGCTAGCAAACTATTTAAACTACCTAAGAGCCAAAAAATAAGCTTAAAAAACGCTGTAGAAGCTCTTAATATATCTGTTGAAGGTGACTTTCATGATGCATTTTTTGATGCTCACTATACTGCTGAAGTTTTTAAATCTATTTATACAAAAAAACTTTCTCCAAGTACCTTTATTAAAAGTACCGAAAAAAGACCTAAAGTAAAAAAAGAAAAACTTGATTCTCAAGCTTTAATAAAAGAATTTGAAAAAATTTATAATCGTAAAATGTCTAAAGAAGAAGTTAAAATGATTAGATTAGCATATTTTATGGGTAAAACTAAACAATTTATTTTAAATGATGAATAATTTTCCAACTAATTAGGTAACCTAATACTAAAGGAGGCTACGTCAATGTTGCTTGTTTTAGTAAATATTATTTGGATACTTATAAAATTAATATTTTATATGCTATATTTTTTAATTAAAGCAATCCTTAAAACATTTGTTTTTATTTTAAAAAAACCATTTTTAAGATTTACATTTTTAATTATTAGCATTGGTTGCTTACTTCATATTAACTTTAATATACTAGCCACTATATATTTTATTTATTTAATGCATTTATTTGCAATAAGATTTAATATTTATAATAAAATTTATACTGACTTAAATTATATTTATAACAAAATCCGTAATTTTTATAAGGTTTCAAGATGCTTAAAATCATTAAAAAATGATGGTATTATATTAAATAACATATATTTAGAAAGTAACAATGATGATTGTTGTTCTATAGATGAGCTAGTAATTACTAATGGTGGTGTTTTTGCTATTAAAACATTAAATTATCCTTATGATGATTATACTGAATTTAATGTCTCTAAGATACTATCCTTAAATTATATTAAATCCAAAAATGATAAAATAATAGACCTTAGCTTGATAAATTCTATATCTGAAGAGTGCTTGCAATGCTATAATATTTTGCAAGACATCTTATCTTGTGACATACCAATAACTAATATTATTGCTATTCCACAAGAAAATTGCGTGGTAAAAGAAGGCTATTCATTAGACACTCCAATTGTAACTGCTAAGGATTTACCTTATTATATAAAAAATAAAATAAATAAAAATGTTAATTACTCACCATTATTAATAAAAGAAGATTTATTAGAAAATAAACTTTGGACTTTTGATATAGCTATTTCAAGACTTCAAAACTTTCTTAATCATAGTAAAGTAATTATATTGTTTTTTACTGTATTTCTAAGTATATATTATGTGTATATAACTTTTATATCTTATATATTTTTTAAAATAATTACATTATAGGAAATATAAAAAAAATAACTAACCAAGATATCCTTAAAGATATCTTGGTTAGTTACTTTTATTTTATAGTTTATCTATCCTAGCATTTCATACTTATCCATATTAGTTTGCTTTACAATTTTATTATAAACAACCTTTATATCATCTGCATTATTATCAAAAGCTAATGCTTCTACTAATGCATCTAAAATAACAATTACTTCCTTTTCATCTAGTTTTATATCCATAATTCTCCTCCATACCTTAATATTATTTACTAAGTTCAATAAATTTCTCTATATCTTCTTCTATAGTCTTTAATGAATTTCTCCAAAATTCCTTATTATGAATATCTATACCAACTTCTTTTGTTATATCTGCAATTTTATTTTTCCCAGTAATAGATAAAAGTCTTTCATATTCACTTGTAAAGCTATCACCTTTATTTAAATATTCAGCATATAATCCTTTTGCAAATAATAACCCAAAAGCATAAGGGAAATTGTAATAATTATAATCTGCGTCATAATAATGTGGCTTCCATGCCCACATATAAGGATGTAGATATTCTGAATCTAAACCATCCCCATAGGCTTCTCTTTGTGCTTTTAACATTAATTCTTTAATTTGCTCAACTGTTAATGCACTTTCTTTTCTTGCTTCAAAAACTGACTTTTCAAATAAAAATCTTGAATAAATATCTACTATTACTTGTGTACAATCACAAATTTCAGCTTCTAATATAGCTAAAGCTTCATCCTTATCAGCCTCTTTAATTGCTGCTTTTTTTATTATAGTTTCACAGAATGTAGATGCTGTCTCAGCTATAGGCATTGGGTAATCAGAGTTAAGTATTGTTTCATTTTTTAAGCATTCTCCATGGAATCCATGTCCAAGTTCATGTGCCATAGTGACTACATCACCAAAGCTACCGCCATAATTTAGCAATATTCTACTTTCCCCTATAAAATGAAGTCCAGCACAAAATGCTCCTCCAACTTTCCCTTCTCTCGGTTCTACATCTATCCAATTATTATCTATAGCCTTTTGTGCAAAATCACCTAAATTATCACTAAATGTTCTAAAGTTTTTAACTACAAATTTTGCTCCCTCATCATATGTAAATTTCATATCAGCATTTGATACTGGAGCATATAAGTCATAAAAAGGTAATCCATTTTTATGTCCTAACATTTCTGCTTTTCTTCTTAAATACTTTCTAAAAACAGGTAAGCTTTCTTTCATAGCATCTAACATTGCATTTAATGATTCTTCATCCATTCTTGAATCCAATAAAGTTTTTTCTAAAGGCGACTTATATCCTCTAAAGTCACAAACTGTTAATACTTCTCCCTTTATTCCATTAAGAGCAGCTGCAACCCCTTCTTCTACCTTCTTATAAGATGCTATTTCTGCCTCATAAGCTTTTTTTCTTACTTTCTCTGATTTAGCTTCTGCCATATTTAATACTACTGTTAATGGATATTCTTTCACTTCATCATTTTCTTTAATTTCAACCATTAATGATGATATTAAATTATCCTTAAGCTTACTCCAAGCATTAGAACCTGTATTTTTCATATTTGCAATGATACTTTCCTCTTTATCACTTAGTAAATATTTGCTTTGTTCTACAATGCTTTTTAATATATATTCATGAGCCTTAAGTAACTCTGATTTTTCAATTATACACTCAATATTATCAATATTACTTATATATCTTTCTATCTTAGTTGAAGCCTCAACTATATGAGTTAACTTCTTTTCAAATATATCAGAATATCTTAATGCTTCTGTATCTTTTGTATTAACACTAATGCTTAATTGTATAAAGGCACCTATTTTACTAATTAATTCAGTTAACTTTGAATATCTCTTTATATACTCCTCTAACTTTACTAATATATCATTATTATCTTTTATAGTCTCATTAGCCCACTCATTAACTTCGTTAATTTTACTTGTAAGTTTATCCATATCAATTTTAAATTCTTCACTTTCAAATGATGGATATAATTCTTTCAAGCTCCAATTCAAATTCATTATAATCCTCCTCTTATTTTTACAAATTCTTATTATAATTATATACTTTGTTGAAAATAATTCCAATAAACATATAAAAAAAAGTAAAATAAGTTGCAAAATTTACAATTTATTTCACTTTTATTAAATTTCTATTTTCTAACTCGCACCTGAAGCTTTTCTATCCATCCTTTATTATACTTCAATGAAATATAACCTATTATACTTATAATTAATGCTCCAACTGCATCTACGAATAAATCTATCATAGTATCCGTTAAAGCAGCTCTTCCTATTAATTGTGTACCATCTTCCAAAGCAAACTTTTGCATATTAAGACCTAACAAACCATCAAAAGTGAATTCATAAAATTCCCAAACAACTCCTAAAGTCACTGCAAAACAAAATGAAAATAATGCTACAAACAAAGGACTTAAATTCATAGGAACCTCTTCAGTATTATTTAATAAAGTTACAATTGAAAAGCCTAATGCTCCTATCATGGCTCCACTAAATGTATGTAAAATATTATCCCAATTTGGAACATTATAATAAAAACTCTTTACTTCTCCTAAATATATTGCAGAATATAAGAATATAGTGTATAAAATTAACATATTTGATGGTATTTCAATTTTTAACTTATGTTCTAACATTCCTGGCAATAACATTGCAACTACCCCTAAAATACATTGAGACAACATTAAAGCATAATCACTTTTTATACGAATAAATGGCTCATTAGGATCTGCAACTGTTGGTGCTTTATTGATTGCAAAAACTAAAAATACAATTGTAGAAACTAATGTTATTATCACAAAATAACTTAAAATTTTCTGCCAATTAATTTTATTTTTCTTCACATGCTTTCTCTCCTTCATTTAAAATTTATAAATATTAACTTGTATTAGTTCAAATTATAATTCTATAATAAATATTAGTAAAAGTAAAATACTATGTGAAACTTATCTATATTTTATATATATTTTTTATTTTTTTAATATATATATATTTACATCTCCAATATTTTATTATATTATTAATAACATAAATATTAACAAGCATTGATGGAGAGAGTAATTTTAACAATATCTTTAAGCGAATAAGGGATGGTGTAAGCCTTATAAGATTAGTTTTAATGAAAAACACTCCTGAGCTTCTAACCGAACAGTTGAGATTTTAAAAGGAAACATCTTTTCCCTACATCAAAGATGTAAGTTCGATTTGCCAAATTAAAATTTGGAATCTCACTTATCTCACTTAGTAGACTTAGACGGGACCCTACCGTTAAAATGGGACAGTCTTAAATTTATATTTAAATTTAGCACTGATAAAGAGGCTTTTATGCAAATTAGGTGGTACCGCGGAATTTACCTTTCGTCCTATATTTTAGGATGAAAGGTTTTTTTATATTATTTAGGGGGTTGTTTTATGACAAAAGAATTAAAATCTAAAGTTTTCATACCTGAAAACTACAAATCAAACTTATCATTAATAGAAACAGAAATAGCAATTAAAAAAGTTAAAGACTTTTTTGAAACTAAACTTGCTGAAACTTTAAATTTAACAAGAGTTTCTGCTCCATTATTCCTTGAAAATAGCTCTGGCTTAAATGATAATTTAAATGGAGTAGAAAGACCTGTAAGCTTTGATATGTTAGCAATTGAAGATAGTAATATAGAAATTGTTCACTCATTAGCAAAGTGGAAAAGATTCGCTCTTCATAGATACAAATTTGAAGCTGGCTCTGGTTTATATACAGATATGAATGCAATTAGAAGAGATGAGGAATTAGATAATATACACTCTATTTATGTTGACCAATGGGATTGGGAAAAAGTCATTACTAAAGAAGATAGAAATATAGATACTTTAAAAGATACAGTTAGAAAAATATTTTCTGTATTCAAATCAACAGAAGATTTTGTTTCTAGTGAATATCCATCTATTGAAAGGATTTTACCTAAGGATATTACCTTTGTTACATCACAAGAATTAGAAGATATGTACCCTTCTCTAACATCTAAAGAAAGGGAAAATGCTATTACTAAGAAGCATAAAGCTGTATTTATATTAGGCATTGGAGATGAGTTAAAATCTGGCGAAAAGCATGATGGAAGAAGTCCTGACTATGATGACTGGAAACTTAATGGAGATATTTTATTTTACGATCCATTATTTGATTCTGCTATAGAACTTTCTTCTATGGGTATTAGAGTTGATAAAACGGCCTTAGAATATCAATTACAGAAATCTAGATGTGAAGACAGACGTAACCTTCCATTCCATAAAGCATTATTAGAAGATAAACTTCCTTTAACTATGGGTGGTGGAATTGGTCAATCAAGAATCTGTATGTTCTTTTTAAGAAAAGCTCACATAGGTGAAGTACAAGCTTCTATTTGGGATGAATATACTCATAAACAATGTGAAGCTGCAAATATTGAGCTATTATAAAATTTATATAATTTTTTAATACTACAAACCACAATAATTATAATAAATTATTGTGGTTTTTTTGTTTATTAATTGTATTTTAATCAACCTTCAGTATATATACTCTAAAATTTTTTAAGAAAATATTGACATTTTTTATTTAGAATTGTAAAATAACTCTTGTATTAGTAATAGTTAACTATAAATTTAGTATTACTAAACTTTTTGAATGTTTTTTATAGGAGGTTTTATGAACACCGCATTTTTATTAAGAAAATACTTATCCGTTGGATGGATGTAAATCAAATTATTGGAGGTTTTTATTATGAATATTGAACAATTAGGAAGACATATTTTAGTGGAGTATTACAACTGTGACAAAGAATTATTAAAGGATCATGAGGCTATTGAAAAACATATGAATCAAGCTGCTTTAGAAGCAAATTCAACTATAGTAACTAGCTGTTTTCATAAATTCAATCCTTGGGGAGTAAGTGGTGCAGTTATAATACAAGAATCACATCTTACAATACACACATGGCCAGAATATGGTTATGCATCAGTAGATTTATTTACCTGTGGTGATAGCGTCAATCCTTGGAAAGGGTTTAAATACCTTGAAAAGGCATTAAGTGCAGATAGAAGTGAATCTACAGAAGTTTCTAGAGGGCTAGTTGATAAAATTAGAACCTTTGGCAATGGTGAATATAATAATTTAACAATAACTCATAAGATGGAGGTTTAAAGAGATGAATATGGAATTATGGTATACTGAAAATCAAACAGAAAATGTTAACTTTTCAATGAAAGTAAAAAATCATCTTTATTCTGCTAAAAGTGATTTTCAAAAAATAGACATAATAGATACCTACGAATTTGGTAGAGTATTAGTTATTGATAATTGGACAATGGTTACTGAAAAAGATGAGTTCATTTATCATGAAATGATAACACATGTGGCGTTAGCTACAAATCCAAATATAAAAAATGTCCTTGTAATTGGTGCTGGTGATGGCGGTACCGTTAGGGAATTAACTAGATATAATAATATTGTTAACATAGATATGGTAGAGATAGACAAACTGGTTGTTGAAGCTTCTATTGAGTATCTACCTTTTACATCATGTAAATTAAATGATTCTAGAGTTAATTTATATTTTGAAGATGGAATTAAATTTGTTAAAGACAAAAAAAACTTATACGATTTGATCATAGTTGATTCAACAGATCCTATCGGTCCTGGTGAAGGTCTATTTACAACTGAATTTTATACTGATTGCTTTAATGCATTAACTGAAAAAGGTATATTAATTAATCAATGTGAAAGCCCTTATTATGATCATAATGCCTATGAGATGAAAAGATCTTATAATAAATTAAATAAATTATTTGATATTTGCAAAGCATATCAATACCATATGCCGACCTATCCATCTGGTCATATGATATTCTGTTTTGCTTCAAAAGCATTAGATCCTGTAACTGATTTAAACTCTGAAGCTTGGAACTCTTTAGGATTGGCTACAAAATACTACAATACAGATATACATAAAGGGGCATTTGCTTTGCCTAATTATGTTATAAAAATGCTTAACAATCCTTTAGAATAATATATAATATAAGTAAAAAAATCATAGCTAAAAATAGCTATGATTTTTTTACTTATATTATACCTGCAATAATTCCTCCACCAACAACTTTATTTCCTTGATAGAAAACAACAGATTGGCCTTTTGTTATTGCTCTTTGTTTTTCTTTAAAGCTAACTTTAACTTTTCCATCTTTTAAAGGTGAAATAACTGCCTCTGCTGGTTTTCCTGAATATCTAACCTTTGCTTCAACTGTTATTGGCTCTTCAAGCTTATCAAATGGAATAAAATTAACATCCTTTGCAACTAAATCAGTTTTAAATATATCCTCTTCAGGACCTAATACAACTTCATTAGTTCTAGGATTTATATCAGTTACAAATACAGGCCTTCCAAGTGCTATTCCTAACCCTTTTCTTTGACCTATAGTATAGTAAACTATTCCTTTATGTTGTCCTAACACATTTCCGTTTTTATCAACAAAATTTCCTGGAACAACCTCTAATGGTCTAGCTTCACTTATGTATCTACCATGATTATTATCTGGTATAAAGCAAATTTCTTCACTATCCTTTTTATTATATACTGATAATCCAATTTCCTTAGCAATTTCTCTTATTCTATCCTTAGTGTATTCTCCACAAGGCATAAGAGTATGTGCTAATTGCTCTTGAGTAAAATTATATAACGCATACGTTTGATCTTTTCTGTCATCATCTGAACGAATTAATAGATATCTTCCATTTTCATCTTGTTCAATTTTAGCATAGTGACCTGTTGCAACATAATCAGCACCTATTCCTTGAGCTTTTCTTAATAATTCATCAAATTTTAAGTGCTTATTGCATGCTATACATGGGTTTGGTGTTTTACCATCTATATATTCCTGAACAAAATAATCAATAACTTTTTCTTTAAAGCTATCTCTAAAGTTCATTACATAAAAAGGAATGCCAATTTTATTAGAAACTCTTCTAGCATCGTCTACAGCTGAAAGTGAACAACATCCACCTTCCCTTTCTGTATAATCTTTATCTTCTTGCCATATTTGCATTGTAACACCAATAACATCATAGCCTTGCTCTTTTAAAAGATAAGCAGCAACGGAGCTATCAACTCCGCCACTCATACCTATAACTACTTTTTTCTTCTTTTCCATCAAATCACACCTTAAGTTTTTTATTCGTGTCCATGTACTGCATCATGTAATTCATCATGGTCTGTTTCTTCGAATTCCCATCCTTCAGTGCTTAATCCAGCATTTCTTCTGTAGTCATTTATTGCCTTGTGTATAGCTTCTTCAGCTAAAACTGAACAGTGCATTTTTACTGGTGGAAGTCCATCTAAAGCTTCAGCAACAGCTTTATTTGATAATTCCCAAGCTTCTTCTAAAGTCTTTCCTTTAATCATTTCTGTAGCCATTGAAGATGAAGCTATAGCTGATCCACATCCAAAAGTTTGGAATTTAACATCTTTAATAATATTATCCTCTACTTTTAAGTAAACTCTCATTATATCTCCGCACTTAGCATTCCCAACTTCTCCAACACCATTTGCGTCTTCAATTTCCCCTACGTTTCTTGGATTTCTAAAATGGTCCATAACCTTATCTGTATATATCATAATTATTTTTCTCCCTTCTTAACAAAATCACTCCATAATGGTGACATATTTCTTATTCTTTGTATAATTCCAGGTAATACCTCTAAAACATAATCAACATCTTCTTCGCTTGATCCATCACCTAATGTTAATCTTAATGATCCATGAGCTAACTCATGTGGTAAACCTATTGCTAAAAGTACATGTGATGGATCTAATGATCCTGATGTACATGCACTTCCACTTGATGCACATACTCCTTCAAAATCTAATGATAATAAAATTGATTCACCTTCTATATAAGTAAATCTTACATTCACATTACCTGGTAATCTCTTATCACCTCTTGGTCCATTTAAATATGAGTATGGAACTTTTTCTAATATCCCATCTATAAGCTTATCCCTAAGAGCTGAAATTTTTTCCATATGAGCTTCTAAGTCTTTTGTAGCTAACTCTATAGCTTTACCTAATCCAACAACTGCTGCAATATTTTCAGTTCCTGCTCTTCTAGCTCTTTCTTGCCCACCACCGTGGATTAAGTTGTCTATTCTTACACCTTTTCTTATGTATAAAGCTCCTATACCTTTAGGTCCATATATTTTATGACCTGCTAAAGATAAAAGATCAATATTCATTTCTTTTACATCTACTGGGACATTCCCTACTGCTTGAACTGCATCTGTATGGAATAAAACCTTTCTTTCTCTACAAATTGCACCTATTTCTTTTACAGGTTGAATAGTTCCTATTTCATTATTTGCAAACATAATTGACACTAAAATAGTCTTATCTGTTATTGCATTTTTTAATTCTTCTAAATCAATAAATCCTTCTTCATTAACATCTAAGTAAGTTACTTCAAAACCATTTTTTTCTAAATATTCACAAGTATGAAGAACTGCATGGTGTTCTATTTTAGTAGTTATTATATGATTTCCCTTTTTTCTATGAGCTGAAGCAATCCCTTTAATTGCCCAGTTATCTGCTTCAGATCCACCTCCTGTGAAGTAAACCTCGCTCATATCACAATTTAAAGCATTCGCGACTTGACCTCTTGCTTTATCTATTGCCATTTTTGTTTCTCTTGATATTCCATAGAAAGATGATGGATTACCGAATTTTTGTGTAAAATATGGTAACATTTCTTCTAAAATTTCTGGCTTCACATAAGTAGTAGCCGCATAATCCATATATACTGTTTTCATATATTATTCACTCCTCTGTAATGTTAATGCTTCATTTTTTTCCTTAATTTTATTATAATCATCTACTATATCTTGTAACGTTATGCCTTCCATAACTTCATCTATACTATTTTTTATTTTCGTCCATAAAAGCCTAGTTGCACAACAATCTATATTATTACAAGCAACCCCTTCAATACAATCAGCAATCTCTATAGGACCTTCAAGTACATGCATTATATCTGAAATCTTAATCTCTTTTGGCTCTCTTCCTAATATATATCCACCCTGAGCACCTCTTATACTATTTATAAGCTTTGCCTTCCTAAGCGGGGAAAATAACTGTTCTAGATAATATTCAGATATCCCTTGCCTTTGTGAAATAGTTTTTATTGATAGGGGAGAATCTCCATAATGTATTGCAAGCTCAACCATGGCTTTTACTCCATATCTTCCTTTAGTTGATAATTTCATTTTCTCACCCCTTATTCAGACTTTTTTGCTCTGCTTTATATTTATATCATATTAAATTACTCGGCTTTTGTCAATAATGATTTAATGCACTTCTAATTTAATAAAAAAAACTTTTTTATGTCAACTTTTTTAGTTGATTTTTATTAACATAAAATAAATCTTTTAATATAAATAGTATAAATTATTCTTCAAGCATTATATCTAATATTTCCTTATCAGTTTCTTTCATTCCCTCTTTTCCTAATCTGCCTACTGCAGTTATTGTTTCTTCAATACTTTCTTTTAAAATACCAGTTTTAGGACTATAACCTTGATCCTCCATAGCAAGATAATGTCCCATCATACTTGCATCAACACTTGTAGCAATTTTAGCTGCACATGATGCTTTTGCCCCATCACATACTATACCTGAAATATTAGCTAAAGTATTTGTAACTGTTTTATTAATTTGCTCTAATGTTCCACCCTCTAAATATGTAATTGCAGCTCCACTAGCACATCCTGCACTTACAGCTCCACAAAAAGCTGAAGGTCTCCCTATCCCAGTTTTTTGATGTATTGTCATAAGATTAGAGAATATTAACCCTCTGTATAATTGTTCCTCCGATAACCCCTTTTCCCTTGCATATACTATTACAGGAATTGATGCTGCCATACCTTGATTTCCACTTCCTGAGTTAGTCATAACAGGTAGTGAACTTCCACTCATTCTTGCTTCAGAGGCTGCTGCTGCATAAACCTTAAGCTTAGTAACAATAGAATTTGGATAACATTTCATAAGCATCTTCCCTATACCTACTCCATATTCCCCCTTTAATCCTTCCTCTGCTATTGTTATGTTGTATTCAATTTGTTTATCTAATAATCTTTTTACATCATTAATATCTACATTATTTGCAAAATCAAATATATCATTAACATTTAAAATACTTCTATCAATAAATACTCCTAGATACTTACTTGGATCTTGATTTCCTTCAAATAATATCTGCCCATTTTTAATTATTTTAGAAATATTGTTATGTGCATATTTTATTTCTACTATTGCATTATCATCTCCTGAATATAATTCCATTATTATATGTAACTGAATATCTGTATCTAATCTTTCAACAAAACAATATTCTTCACTCATAAGTCTATTAGCTTCTAATATGTGTTCCTTTTTGACCTCACTAATAACCTCTAATTCCTTACTTGAATTTCCTGCTAGAATACCAATAATAGCACTAGCTTTAATTCCAACTAACTCTCCAGTATTAGGTACTGTTACACACATTGCATTTTTAATTATGTTTCCACTACATTTTGCTATAACTTTTTCTGGCATTTTCCCTAAAACATCTCTTGCCTTAGCTGCTGCATATGCAATTGCAATAGGCTCAGTACACCCCATTGCAGGAACTAATTCTTCCTTCAAAATTTGCAAATAATCATTATACTTATCTTTCTTCATCGTTTCATCACCTATGTTATTAAATTATTTTTCTATTTTTTAACTCTATCCCAATAATCTTTTGTTGCTCTTTCAAACTTATTATCCCCATATTCATAATAGGTTCTATATTTTATATTATTAGGTAGATATTGTTGCTTTATATAATGATTAGGATAACTATGTGGATACTTATATTCAACTCCTCTTCCCATTTTACAAGCACCACTATAATGTGCATCTTTTAAATGGTTAGGAATATCACCTATAGTCATATTTTCTAAATCATTAAGTGCAGAATCTATTGCCAAACATGCTGAATTTGATTTTGGACTTGTTGCCAAAAGTATTGTAGCCTCTGCAAGTGGAATTCTCGCTTCTGGGAACCCTAATTCTCTAGCAGAATCTACTAATGCTTTAACTATTAAGCTTGCTTGTGGATATGCTAATCCAATATCTTCTGCAGCAATTACTTGAAGCCTTCTACAAATAGATATTAAATCACCAGCCTTAACAAGTCTAGCTAAATAATGAATTGCAGCATCTGAATCACTACCACGAATTGATTTCTGAAATGCGCTAAGTATATCATAATGTGCATCACCATCACTATCATATCCTATAACCTTACTTTGAGTTGAATCTCTTACTACATCTAAATCTATTAAAATAATACCTTCACTATTGGGTTTTGTAGAATTTAACGCAACCTCTAATCCATTAATAGCCTTTCTTACATCTCCACTACAATAAGAAGCCAAATAATCAATAGCTTCTTCCTTAACATCTAGTTTTATTTCATTGTATTCTTTACTCTTAATATCTATGGCCCTACTAATAGCTTTCTTTATATCCTTTTCTTCTACAGGTTTAAATTCAAATATAGTTGATCTAGAAAGCAAAGCCTTAAAAATATAAAAATATGGGTTTTCTGTAGTAGATGCAATTAATGTTATTCTACCATCTTCTATATATTCTAAAAGTGATTGTTGTTGCTTTTTATTAAAATTCTGAATCTCATCTAAATAAAGAACTACACCATTAACACCTAAAAATGTATCTAATTCCTTTGTTATCTCTTGAATATCTTTTAATGAAGCATTGGTTGCATTAAGTTTATAGAATCTTTTACCAGCTTTTTCTGCAATAATATTTGCTACTGTAGTTTTTCCAACTCCTGGTGGCCCATAAAATATCATATTTGAAATTCTACCACTCTTTACTATTCTATCTAAAATTTTATTTTCTCCTAATATATGCTGTTGACCACAAACTTCACTTAATTGTGTAGGTCTAATTAAATCTGCTAATGGTTTCATTTTTTCACCTCAAAGTATTTATATTAGTTATAAGTATACCACACTATTCTACATATATTTACTCATATAATGGTAAGATTTTAAAACTTCTATTTTTTTGATGACTGGCTTTCATCCGCTATATTAGTCGTATCGCCATGATATCACAAAAAGGAGGATTCAATTTCGAATCCTCCTTTTCTCTCTGCTATTATCTATGATAGCTTGTACTATTCTTTTGGATTATTAGTATTTACATATATTCTTATTATAAAAGTTAAATTTAAATTTTTAATTTATTTAATTAAATTTTCATTTTTTATTACTATTTACTATCTATAAAACTCTTGAGTAGCATATACTTTATTTCCTATTTTATATACTCCAACTCCTATACTTGAGAAATTAGTAGATAAAATATTTGCTCTATGACCTGATGAATTCATCCAATTAGTCATAAATTGTTCTGCTAGGGCATCTGCACTTACATTACCACCAATATAAGCTATATTTTCTCCCCATGCCTTATATGATACTCCATCATTTTTCATTTGAGTTGTTATAAGATTTCCATTTAAATCTTCATGACTAAAATAATTATTATCTCCCATATCTTGAGATTTAATTCTAGCATACTTTTGCATTACAGTATTATATGTTAATGTTGGAACTCCTGCTTTAGCTCTCTCTTCATTTACTTTATTAAATATAGCTGTTTCTACAGCTGACATAAAGTTAGTATCTTCATTAGTTACGTTATCCTCTGTTGAATTATCCGGTGTTTCATCAACTGAAGGTATATCTGGAGTACTTGGTGTCTCTTCTGGAACACTTGGTGTTTCATCTACTATTGGTGTATCTGGTGTACTAGGAGTTTCTGTATCTCCTGTTGGTGGAATAACCGTATCTCCTGGCGTTTGATCTATGCTTGGATTATCTGGAACATTTGGTGTTTCTGTATCCTCTGTTGGCGGAATAACACTATTATTGTTGTTATTGTCATTATTATTTATATTTCCATTATGATTAGGCTTGTCCACTGTTCCTCCAATAATTATTGTTCCACCAAAACAATTACCCCACCATATTTTTTTAAAAGTTACTCCCTGAAGTAAACTTCCTGATATACTACACCTATTTGTTTTTTCTAATGAAACTTCTTTAGTCGCCGCAAATGTTGGTGTAACAGTTCCCCCTACTATAGTTAATGTAACTATGCTGGCAATTAGTTTATTTTTCATCTGTACCACTCCTTTTTATTTTTTCGAACATCTTAACTCTGCTCAATATCTTATTAGTTCAAAGTACTTTTTACTTTCACTAATTCTGCCACTTACAGTTATAACATAACTTTTCAAATTTTATTGTAGTAGATTGTCCCCTTACATCCCTTATTTTTTATTCTTAGTTCTTTATTTCCTTCTTGTCCACTAATATTACAATTAAATTTTTGCATATTTTCTTACCTTACATCATTTTAGAAATATACACCATGTCATATATTACTAGAGCTTTTTAATTGTTTTTTATGAAATTTTTGTTTTCATTTTGTGCAATTTTTAAGCTATCATATTCTTTTACACTTTCAATATAAAATTTCCCTTCATTTTTAGTTAATACAACTTCTACTGGAACATCATTTCCCTCTGCTGTATCATAACCCTCTTCAACTCCATCACTTTCTAAGGTTGTTGCTTGAGCCTCCATATCTATTAATAAGCACAAATTGTATTTACCATTTTCCTTAGTAACCCCCATAACTTCGCTTTCATACTTATTTAAAACTACAGAACCTATATAATAACTATAAAATACTACATAATTAGATTCATTAAAAGTTTGACTATCTATATAATCACTAACCTCCTCATCATAATCCCCATCATATGATAATACCTTATCAACAACCTCTTTCATCTCATCTATATCATTTTGTGAAATATTGCTACTGCTACACATAATCATTGTTAAGTTAAACATAACCATAACTATTAAAATTATATTTGAAATAAATTTTCTCATACCCTTTCCCTACCCTTCATTTATTAATTTCTATACTATTCTTATGTAACGTTATTTAATTATATGAATCTTATATAATTAAATTTAAGTGAGTTTCTAAATTTTAAGAAATACAAAAAAAGCAATAATGTATCTTTACGACACATTATTGCTTTTTTTATTATCTGTTATTTGGATACTTAATTCCACTCCAATATACGTTATTCATCATTATAGCTTTATCTGATAATGTAACTCCATCTAAAGCCCATTTCTTAAACTCTTCAAATCCAGTTCTATCAACAATATATCCAATATGCTCCTTACCACCTGGTGCATTTTTATCTATATATTGCTCAACATACTTATAAGTATTTACTATTATCTTAATTATACTTTCTTCATCAGCCCAAATTAAGAAATCTTCAGCAAGTCTTGGATTTTTCTTTCCTGTTCTACCCATAATAGCAAGTCTATAATACTTTTCTTTGCTTCTAGTCCATGCACCTGTTGGGCAGTTAATTACACATTCACCACATCCGATACATTTACTGTGATCTCTTACTGGAGTATAGTTTTCTGCATGTAATGCTGCTGTAGATTTCTTAGTACATGCTCTAACGCAAGCTCCACAAGATATACATTTACTTTCATCTAATTGAGGTTCTGTCATACCAATGATACCAAAGTCATGCATTCTAACCTTCATACAGTCATTAGGACATCCAGTTAAAGCAACTTTGAAATGTAAATCATTTGGGAATATTGATTTTTCTATCTTTTTAGCAAAATTAGTAGTATTGTAATTTGCAAATGGACAGACATTATTACCTATACAAGCACTTACGTTTCTTGTACCTGCTGATGTATATCCTTTCCCAGGAACTACTTGATTAATTTCTAATCCCTCAATGATTGGTTGAAGTAATTCATTAACCTTGTCCATATTCTTCATATCTATTCCTGGAACTTCAAAACCTTGTCTTGTAGTTAAATGAACTGTTCCATTACCGTATTTTTCAGCAATTTCTTGAATAAGACCTAAGTATTTAGCATTTAAATGTCCACCAGGTACTCTTATTCTTGAAGCTGTAATTCCTCTATGCTTTGTAACTCTAAAAGCATTCTTTTTAAGCTTTTTAGTATTGATATCCATTAATTACTTCCTCCTAATCAATTAAAGATTTTCCTACTGTATAGTTAAATACTGGACCATCTAAACAAATATATGTATCATCTATCTTACAGTGTCCACACTTACCTATTCCACAGCACATTTTTCTTTCTTGAGAAATCCAGATATTTTCTTCTTTTATTCCAAGCTTTAAGAATTCTAAAACTGTAAACTTCATCATCATTGGAGGACCAACAACAACTACTTGTACATTATCCATATCTTTGATTTCTAATTCAGGAATATATTTAGTAACTAATCCTACTTTACCTTCATAACCTTCTTTTGCAGTATCAACTGTTAATATAAGTTTCATAGTCTTTTCCCAAACTTTCATATCTTCTTTAAATAAAACATCTTCTGGTGACTTGAATCCTGTAATAAGAGTCATACTAGTGCAGTCATTACTATTCTTTGAGAAGTATTCTACTATTCCTCTTACTGGTGAAAGTCCTGTTCCTCCAGCAACTACTATTACTTCTTTATTTTTATAATTTTCTATATCAAAGCCATTTCCATAAGGTCCTCTTAAGAATAATTTATCTCCAACATAGTTCTTAAATATTTCATTAGTAACTTTACCAACTCTTCTTATTGTTAAGTCAACAAATCCTTCTCCAATTCCACTTACTGATATTGGAGCTTCTCCGTACTTAGGTAATGATACTTCAAAGAATTGACCAGGTTTAACATCACCTTTATAAGCCATTCTAAAAGTATACTCAATTGGAGTGTGTTCAATTACTTCTAAAATTTCTGATCTAAATGGTATATATTCATTCTTAGTCATTGTTCTTCACCTCGTTCATAGCATCTTCTAACTTGTTTATAATTGTTGAGAAACTAATATATTCTGGACAAATATCATCACATCTACCACATCCAACACACATGTGATATCCCCATTTTTTCTTGTAGTCATATACTTTATGAAGAGTCTTAAATCTCATTTTTTGACCTTTTTCTTTTCTAAAGCTATGTCCACCTGCCATATCTGTATATCCATCTACATGACATGAAGCCCAAACTCTTCTTCTTTCACCTGCATTTTTATTATCTTTATATGTAATATCTTGCATAGTAAAGCATGTACATGTTGGACAGACAAAGTTACATCTACCACAAGTTATACATCTTTCATTGTATTCATTCCACATTGTAGATTTCATAACTTCTAAACTTAAATTTTCTGGAATATTAACCTTAACTGGATTTTCTATAACAAAATCTGGTTTAACTTCCTTTTCTTCTTTTTCTATAGAAGCTATTATATTTTCAATTTCTTCATCCTTAACATCTAAATATACATCTTGTCCATCAACTTTAATGTATGCATTATATTCATCAGTTTTATTTGATCCCATGCTTACACAGAAACAATTTTCAAAGCTCTTTTCACAACCAATTAAAACGAACTTTGCTCTTTCTCTCATTTTTTTGTAATATATATCTTCGAATCCATTTCTTAAATAGATATCATCTATTCTCTTTAAAGAGTGTATCTCACAGCTTCTTAAGAATATCAAAGCTGGCCTTTCATCAACTTCAGCTTCTTTACACTCATCTTCTGTAAAGAAAAATAAAGTTTGTCTTGTAGGTAAAATAGTTTCTTTATATGAAAAACTTGACTTTTTATCAAATTCGATTTCCTCAAAACTTTCAATTTCTCCATATCTAACTCTATCAGTATCAGAAAAAGTTCCAGCCCCAACAAAAACTTTTGGAGCATAGATTTTATATGTTTTCTTTAACTCATTTAAAGCTAAATTCATATTTTCTAAGTTAAGTTTATATCCCATCTAAAACACCTCTTAGCTTATTTTTTCTCTTTTCTTGTTAATTAGTTAACAAGGTTCTATCATTATTATATTTTTTTTAATAAAAAAAAGATGTGACATTCATCACATCTTTTTAAATTTCTATTATTGCATTTTTTTAACAACAGTTTTTTAATTTTCTTTAAAAAATCTCACTAACTTATCTCTATCTGGAACTATTATTTTTTTGTTTTTATTAATAATTAAACCTTCATTATTTAAAATCTTTAAGGCTCTTGATATTGTTTCTCTAGGTGCTCCAAACATATCAGCCAAATATGTAATAGTTATATTTAGGTCAATTAATGTACCCTCTTCAATTTCTATCCCATAATCTCTTGATAATTTCCATAGCTTAGCTGCAACTCTTTTTTCAACTTTTATTGGAATAGAATTTTTCCCCTGCCTATATAATCTTCTAACTTTAATTGCTAATGAGTTAATAATTATTTTTGAAATTTCAAAATCATCTTTCATAATATCTAAAAACTTCATTTTATCAAAACATAAAACTTCTGCTTTTTCAAATGCCTCACAATTAATAGATGCTGGTAAATCATCAATTATTACTTCATTTACTATAGTATCTTTTCCTAAAATAAATATTACTTTCTTTTGAGATGATTCACTTTGTTTATATAAAGCAACTTTCCCACTTCTAACAATATATATACTATTTATTACTTCTTTATCTCTAAAAAGATGTTCACCTTTTTCTAGTTCTTTAACAAGACAAATTTCATTTAATTTAAAAATTGTATTCTTATTTACTTGCGAAAACAACGAAAGTCCTCTTAATTTTAAATCATTCTTTTCCAAAATATTATCTCCTAGTGTTTTTATTGTGAATATTATAGCACAACTATATAAAAATATATCACTTCATTTTATAAATATTTTTTATATATAATCACTAATTTATAGTTATAATAAATGCTTTAATCCTAGTATATATAAGTATTAGAATAAAAAGAGCATATCCCACAATAAGATATTGCTCTTTTATACCACTTTATTAATTGAACACCTTTATTTCTCCAATTCCCACACTTAATTTAAATTCATAAGTTTTTTCTGAAGAAACTCTTGCATTTATATCAGTATTTCCAATTCCAGAAGTAGTATTAAAATATACTGGTGCATTTTCTGCAATCTTTATTGTCGCGCTTCCTACTCCACCTTCAAAAAACATATTTCCTCCAACTTCAGCTAATGAAACGTTAACTTCTCCTACACCTCCCTCTATTACACTTTTATTTATATCTATATTTTTGCTACTTAAACTACTATTACTTCTTTTATTTCTAACCTCAAACCTTACTGAACAAGCTGTCAAAGTAAATATCATTATTATTGCCCAAACTAAACTCATTATTTTTTTCATTTTTACACCCCTTATACTATATCTAACTTTTTATCAATATGATATATACTGCTGAATATCAATAATCCAAAAGTAACTACATTAACAAATATATTAAATAAATTCAATTCAAAAAATTCTCCAATAACTATATATACACTTGGAAATATGAAATAAGTTACAAGTTTTAATATAGAAATTACTCCACTTGTAATAGCCATAGATATAACTAAAAAAGCCCTAGCTTCCGCTAGGACTTTTTCAAAATATATGATATTAATTATTTATTTTTCTTTTCTTTTTTAGTTGGAGCTGCTTCAGCTTTTGCTTCGTTTTTAGCATCTTTTCCATAGTAGCTAGTGATATACATTTCTTTTAATTCAGACATTAATGGATATCTTGGGTTAGCTCCTGTACATTGATCATCGAATGCTTGCTCAACCATTTCATCTAATGTTTCGAAGAATTTAACTTCGCTTACACCAGCTGCTTGAATTGTTTGTGGCATGTTAACTTTATTTTGTAATTCAGTTATAGCATTTAATAATAATTCAACCTTTTCAGCTTCAGTGTTTCCACCTAATCCTAGGTGATCTGCTATTCTAGCATATCTCCATGCTGCATTTGGATATTTGTATTGAGCGAATGCTGCTTGCTTAGTTGGAGCTGAATCTGAGTTAAACTTAATAACTTCTTTCATAACTAAAGAGTTAGCCATACCGTGTGGTAAGTGATGGAATGCACCTAGCTTATGAGCCATTGAGTGGTTAATTCCTAAGAATGCATTACTGAATGCCATACCTGCCATACAAGATGCATGAGCCATTTTTTCTCTTGCTTTAATGTTAGTTGTACCTTCATTGTAAGCATCTGGTAAATATTTAAATACTAATCTAATTGCTTCTAAAGCTAATCCGTTAGTGTATTCTGAAGCCATTACTGATACATATGCTTCAACTGCATGAACTAATACGTCAATACCAGCACAAGCTGTTAATCCCTTAGGAGAAGTCATCATTAATTCAGCATCAACTATAGCCATATCTGGAGTTAGTTCGTAGTCAGCTAATGGATATTTAACTCCTGTTTGTTCATCAGTTATAACTGCGAATGGAGTAACTTCTGATCCAGTACCAGCTGAAGTTGCTATAGCAACCATCATAGCTTTTTGACCCATTGTTGGGAATTTGTATATTCTCTTTCTTATATCCATGAATGTCATTGCTAAATCATGGAAGTTAACTTCTGGATGTTCGTACATAACCCACATAATTTTAGCAGCATCCATAGCTGATCCACCACCAAGTGAAATTACAACATCTGGTTGGAAGTTAGCCATTTCTGCAGCACCAGCTCTAGCACATCTTAATGTTGGATCTGGTTCAACATCTGAGAATATTTTATATTGGATTCCGTTTGCTTCTAAAACTTCTGTAACTTTGTTTGTATATCCCATTTCGAATAATACTTTATCTGTTACGATGAATGCTTTCTTTTTACCCATTTCACCTAATTCAGCTAAAGCTACTGGTAAACATCCATATTTAAAGTAAGTTTTTTCTGGAACTCTAAACCAAAGCATATTTTCTCTCCTTTCAGCAATGCTCTTAACGTTAATTAAGTGCTTAGGACCAACGTTTTCTGAAACTGAGTTTCCTCCCCATGATCCACATCCTAATGTTAATGATGGTGCTAACTTGAAGTTAAATAAGTCTCCGATAGCTCCTTGTGCTGCTGGCATGTTAATTAATGTTCTAGCAGTCTTCATTCTTTCTCCGAATGTTAATACTCTATCTCTATTCTTTAATTGATCTGTGTATAGAACTGATGTATGACCCATACCACCTAATTCAATTAATCTATCTGCTTTATCTAAAGCTTCTTCAAATGACTTAGCTTTGTACATAGCTAATACTGGAGATAATTTTTCGTGTGAGAATGGCTCTTCTAATTCAACTGAAGTAACTTCCCCAACTAAAACTTTAGCTGTTTCTGGAACGTTAACTCCTGCCATCTTAGCAATCTTACAAGCAGATTGACCAACCATATCAGCATTTAATCCGCCTTTTTCATTTAATATTATTTTTCTAACTTTATCTATTTCTTCACCTTTAAGGATATATGCTCCTCTTTCAGCTAATTCTCTCTTAACTTCATCATAAACTTCTTCTAAAACAATGATTGATTGTTCTGATGCACAAATAACACCATTATCAAATGTCTTAGAAAGTAATATTGAGTTTACAGCCATTTTAATGTGAGCTGATTCATCAATGATTGCCGGAGTATTACCTGCTCCAACCCCTAAAGCTGGTCTTCCTGATGAGTAAGCAGCCTTAACCATTGCTGGACCACCTGTAGCTAATATTATATCTGATTCTCTCATAACGTTTTGTGATAATTCAACTGATGGTTGATCTATCCATCCGATTATTCCTTCTGGAGCTCCTGCTTTAACTGCAGCTTCTAAAACTATTTTAGCAGCTTCTATTGTAGAATTCTTAGCTCTTGGATGTGGAGAGATTATGATAGCATTTCTAGTTTTTAAAGCTATTAAACACTTGAATATTGCTGTTGATGTTGGATTTGTTGTTGGAACGATGGCAGATATAACACCTATTGGTTCTGCTACCTTAGTGATTCCACTTGTTTTATCTTCTTCTAAAACTCCACAAGTTTTCATGTTCTTATATTGGTTATATATATATTCAGCTGCAAAGTTGTTCTTTACAACTTTATCTTCAACTATTCCCATTCCAGTTTCTTCTACAGCCATCTTAGCTAACTTAATTCTATTGTGGTTAGCTGCTAAAGCTGCTTGTCTGAAGATTTCGTCTACTTGTTCTTGAGTATAAGTAGCGAATTTCTTTTGTGCTTCTCTTAATTGTTTAATTCTTGCTGTTAATTCTTGAGCGTTTGTAACTTTCATTTATTACATCCTCCTAAATAATCAATATTTATAATAATTTTCATTGATATCGTATTTTCAGGGACATTGTTAAGCTTTTGCTTTGATTGTTAATTCTTTAACTTGTCCACATCCTTATTGTACTAGCTTGTTTAATTTTTGTCAAACTTTTTTTTAAACTTTTTTTATTATATTTTTTAATACTAGTTTTAATTTGTATTAAACCCCACATTTTTCAATTATGATAACATTTTCAACACTTTTTTAATTTTTTTGACATTTACCCGTTATCCTATTATATATTTTTTTATTTATATTTTAATAAGAGTAACTTAATCTTTTTATTCTCCCCTCGTTTCTTCGTTATATTAATAACAAAGTGTTGATGTTCTAAATTATTTCCATATTATTATTCGTTAATCCATATATTTTTATTCAATAAAAAAGTAGATTAGTATAAAATACTCTCTATACTAATCTACTTTATTATTCAGGTATAGCCCTATGTCCAATCCCAATTACAACCTCATCTAAATGTAAAAGACCTACGCTTAAAAATATACAAACACTCATATGTTGCCCTTTTCTAGCTATTCCAACTTTTCCTCCAACATTTTGCCCACTAGCCCTATCTCTAATTTGCATTAATGCATCTCTAGTTGCTCCAATAACTCCACCTTCATGTAAATGTTCATCTCTTATAATATTACTTCTTTTAGCAGCTACTAAAGCACGTTCTAATATCTTAGATATGGATTCATTAATATTACCACCTATATTAACTGCTGTGGCTAATACCTCTGACTTTTTATATAATTTTTTTAATTGTTCCTCTTCTTCTCTTGTAGATATTGCCATTTGAGTAGCTATTTTAGCAACCTCCATACTTGAACTATAAGTTATTCCCATATTATTCTTCCTATACCCCTTTAAGTTAATTATTTAAATATCTTCTTAAGTTAAAGTTATTAAGTAAGTTAAACTAACCAAGAAGATTATATTTTTCTTCAAAAAAGTTAGTCATTCTTTTTAATGCTGTAATAAGTACTGTTTCTTCTGTCTCTGGAAGCTCTTGAATAATACTTTTTATCATATCAGTATGGAATTGTGCATGACTATCAAATGCCTTTTCCCCTTTATGAGTTAATCTTATTAATACAACTCTTCTATCTTCTTCTATTCTTCTTCTTTCAACATACTCTTTTTTTATTAGTCTATTTATGGCAGTAGT
Source organism: uncultured Clostridium sp. (assembly GCA_900547475.1). Taxonomy (GTDB): domain Bacteria; phylum Bacillota; class Clostridia; order Clostridiales; family Clostridiaceae; genus Clostridium. The sequence continues at coordinate 166,791 of URGW01000002.1, forward strand.
TAATGTTCCCACTGTAATCTCTAAATCTTTTGCTACCTCTGTCATAGTCATCTCTCTATCCTTACCAATAGCTTCTATAATATGGTTTTCAGTTACAGATAAATCACTAAATTCACCTTGCCTTATGGCAGCTGCTTCAATCTTTAAAATATCATTGAATAATTTTACTAATAACATATTTAAAACGTCCTCAGACTCTTTACGTATCATTTGTTTCACTCTCCCAAAAAAAAATATAAATATATTATTATTATAAAATATATTTACACCTTTTATCTAGTGTTATTTGAAATTATTTATCATTTACACATACCTATAAATTAATAAGAGGAGATATACTATTTTCCCCCCTTACTTTAAACTCTAGATTACTATTAAGCCAATAGATATTACCATAATTATAAATGCAATTATTCCAAAATAAACTGACTTTTTAAGTAATTCATATTTTGAATATCTTGTTATCTTTTTTATATTTCCTTTTGGGTAAATAAGTTCTACTTCATCTCCCTCATTTAAATCAGCCATTTCCTCATAGTCGTGATAATCAATCCTTAATTTTTCATTATCCAAATCAATTTCTAATACTGGATTTATATCTACGTTGTATATTTTATTTCTTTCAGTTCCATAAGTTATATAACTGAAAGATTGTAACTCAATAACTCGTGCCTTTTTCTTTACACCATTATTAATTAAATTCATTTGATTGATAAATAATTTTACAGAAATTATCATGAGTATAGAAGCACCTAGTAACATTATTGCACTAAACATTTCAATTCACCCCACAAAATATATTCTTTTAATTTTTTAATGTAATTTTTATCTTCAATATATTTTATGACACTAAAATATCGATGTTTACCTTTACAAAATATTTCACTATTTCGTACTGCTATTAATTATTAGATGTAATAATTTCATTGTTAATTCATTTTAATTACTTCTTTTTAACTTAAATCACTTTTTAATTATTAAATAATTATTTTTTAAAATTTTCTCTAAAATTTTAAGATTATTAATAACTTGTTATTCATGAAAAAGGAATGTAATTAAACATCCCTTTTACTATAATTAATTTATCCACAACACTTTTTATACTTTTTACCACTTCCACATATACATGGATCATTTCTTCCTATTTTAACTTCATTAACAACCCTAGCATTTGCCTTTTGTACTTCATCTTCAGTATATCCCTTTAAAGACCATTTTCTAATACTTTTTGCAAAAAGCTCTAACTCATATATAAAGATATTTCTTTCTTCTTCTGACTGTATTTCATATGCTTGTAAAAATATATCAATAGCCTCTGACATATCAACTTCATTTTTTATAGCAACTATAAAACCATCCATTTCTTCTTTTAATATATTTTTATCAATAACAAATAATTCACCAAGTACCTTTTCTAATTTAGTCCCTTGCTTATTTTCTTCTACGAAATCAATTTTACCTGCTTTTATTAATGATTTTTTATCAAATTTATAGTAATCATTTTTACATTCTTCTTGAAGCTTTAATATTTTTTCTGTGTCTTCTACATCTATGTTACAAAGAATATCTCCATCAATAACATAATCATATCCAAGCTCTTCTCCATTTGCTATTAATGAATTTATATATGCTTCATCAAAACTTGTCCCAAATATATTTTCTATACTAGATTTAATAAAATCAATTTTACAGATACCATAATAATAAACCATTCCTGAAATAGCTTTTATTACTTCTTCATTTAATCTAGCTTTATCTTTTAACTCTTTATTTAACTGAATACCAATTACACTCTTTAATTCCTCTGGCATAACCACAAATGCTTCATCATTTTTTACTCCAGAAAAAGCTAAACCTCTATTTCTTAAATAATTTATATAGATCATTTCATTGCATTGGTATTTCTTTAGTCCGCTCTCTTTAAGTAATTCTTCTATGTATCTTAAAATACTTTCTTCCATTAACTCTAAAGCAACTTTAGTATTTTCTAATATTACATTCATTACCCTTTCAACAGCATCTGCCTTCTTTAATGTTGTAATACCTTTCACCGAATATTTTCTAGCTATTTTAACTAATTCATCTTTAGTCATTTTTTCTAAGAAAGCTTTTAAAGTACAATTTTCATCTATATCTTTCCACATCTTTTCTACATTTTTATTATCGGTCTTCATTATTTCTTCTTGAAGTTTATTTTTATCTTCCATTTAATTTATGTCACCCCATATTATATTCTACAAAAAAATCACTTATTCTATTATATATGTTTTTTCGTCATAGTCAAAATTATTTTTTACCAAAAAATCTAATATACATATATTAATTTTTATAATTACCTTTTATTTACTTGTTCCTTTTTTCAAAAGTATGATACAATGATTTAACAATAAATTTTGATTTTCAAACTATTTGATTTAATTTTATCTAATAAAGGAGATTAATAATGAAGAAAAAAAAACTTTTAGGGATATCCCTAGGAATTATTGCAGTTATTATAATAATAACTCTAAGCATTGTAGGAAATTACTTTTATAACTTAGCTTTAAATCCTAATACACCAAAAGATATCGTATTTGGAACACCTGAAGAAGCAGCAGCAACAAGTGGACAAGTTTTAGATGTAGATATTTCTTGGTTATTAAATGACTCAAATTACACTGATGAATATATAACATCTCAAGATTGCTTAAAACTTCACAGTTATCAGGTAAAAAATCAAAGTTCATCTAACAAATGGGTAATAACTGTACATGGTTATACAAGTGAAGGAATAAATATGAGTTCATATGCTAAAAAATATTATTATAATGGATATAATGTACTTATTCCAGACTTAAGATCTCATGGATTAAGTGAAGGTGATTATATAGGAATGGGATGGGATGATAGATTAGATATTATCTCATGGATAAATTATATATTAAATGAAGATCCTAATGCTGAAATAGTGCTTCATGGAATTTCTATGGGAGCTGCAACTGTATTAATGACTTCTGGTGAAGAAATACCATCTAATGTAAAAGCAATAATTGCAGATTGTGGTTATACATCAGTTTGGGATGAATTTGCTTATCAATTAGATGATCTATTTTCATTACCTGAATTTCCAATACTTAATGTTTCATCTATAGTTGCAAAAATAAGAGCTGGTTATTTCTTAGGAGAAGCTTCATCTATAGAACAAGTAAAAAAATCTCAAACTCCAATATTATATATCCATGGAGATCAAGATGACTTCGTTCCTTACTACATGATGGAAGAACTTTATAATGCAACAAACTCTGAAAAAGAAATGTTAACAATAAAAGGTGCTGAACATGCTAAAGCTTCTGAAGTAGATCCTGAAACTTATTGGACAACAATTAATAACTTTATAAATAAATATATAAAATAAAAGTTGATATTTTTTTATCAACTTTTATTTTATATCCTACTACTTTAAACAAATTATTTTTTATTTATTAAAGCCTTGTTCTATTTGTGATAACTTCCCTTCACAAGGATTTCCTACAGCCTCAAAAGACCATTTTCCATTTATCTTAACTAAATCTGCAAAATGAAATACTCTAACTCCTTTTCCACTATCAGTAATACTATATTTACATAAATCAATATTAGTTTCTGAATTAACTAATCTTACATAAGCACCTTTTACTTGTGAAAAATCCTTCTTAGAAAATGGATTAAATGAAAATATGTTAACATAAAAAGATATCTTTGACACACTATCTTTTAACTCAGAAAAATTCACAAAGATTATTTCATCATCCCCATCACCTTTTCCTGTCATATTATCACCATTTAATCTAACTCCGGTGCCCTTTAAATTACTAAAACTAACATGCTCTATTAATTTATTATTATTATCAAGTAAATAAGCATGAGAATCTAAATCCATTTTAGTATCCCAACCTAATCCTACTTGTAATAATCTTAAATCTGGATCTTTTTTAGATAAGTCAAGCAATGTGCCTTTTGTTAAATTTAACATAAATATTCTCCTTTAAAAATAATCTTAAGCTTATTATTATTTATTCTTCATTACTAAATAATCCTGCACCTTTTATAATTTCCTGCTCTTCAAATAATCTTGAAACAGCCTCTCTATAATCTTTAGCTTTTTGTGCTTTCTTAATTTTTTTATAATATTTTTTATTATCCGTAAATATATGAGACATATATCCCCAAAGTTCTTTCATTCTATACATTGCATTTTTATCTTCATTTAAAAGAATTGTATAATTTTCAAAGATTTCATCATGAAATTCTTTTAAAATTTCTTTGCTAATAAAATTATTCTCTTTAATTTCACCAATTAACCCTGGATTAGCTAATACTCCTCTACCAAGCATCACTTTGTCTATTCCTGGAAACTCTTTTACTATTTCACAATAATTTTCAGTAGTAAAAATATCTCCATTATAGCATATAGAATGCTTACTTAAAGATAGAGATTCTTTAAACATTTTTAGATTTGGTGTATTCCCATAAAAATCTTCTCTAGTTCTAGGATGAATTATTAATTCTTCAAGAGGATACTTATTATAAATTTCAATAAGATTATAAAACTCTTCTGGATTTTCTTTTCCTAATCTAGTTTTTATTGATATTTTCATATCTTTAATTTTATATATTTCATCTAAAAATTTATCTAATTCCTCTGGATATGCAAGAAATCCCGAACCTCTTTTTTTTGAAACAACAGTTCCTGCTGGACAGCCTAAATTTAGATTAATTTCATCATACCCTAATTGCTTTAATTTATTTGCAGTTAATATAAACCCTTCTGCATCGTTAGTTAATATTTGTGGAACTATATTTAACCCATCATTATTTTCTGGTAATAAATCTCTTAACTCTTTAGTTTTAAGACTTAAACTTTGATTAGGTACAATAAAAGGTGTAAAGTATTTATCTATATTATGAAAGTATTTTTCATAAGCATTTCTATATATATGCCCTGTAATTCCTTCCATTGGTGCTAAATAATATTTCATGTAATTACTCCTCGTTTGTAAATATTCTAAAAACATTATATCAGCCAAACCCTCTATAATCTACCTTTAACTAAATTGTTCGTTACGTGTAAGCGAAAAAATGAAATATTTATTTTCCAGGAAGCATGAAATTTTCACCTAGAATTTATATAATTGATTCCATAAAGCTGGCTAAAGTTTTTAAACTCGCTATCGCTCAAACA
>URGW01000003.1 GCA_900547475.1 uncultured Clostridium sp.
CATATATTTCCATTTTATTTATTTAAAGATACAACAAAAAGAAGGTCAATACTGACTTTCTATAATATTCCTATTTTGTTTTATTTACGCAACATCCGTTTCGTGTAACAACTTTCCGTTACGTTTTTGCATAGTTTTATTATGAAGTTTGTTAACATTATAAGCAAATGCCATCAATAATACTTCAATTCTAACTTTTATATTTCCACGCATTAAAAATCTTCTGAAACCATAATCTTGCTTAATTACTCCAAATGCTCCCTCGACCTGAATAGATCTATTAACTCTTAATAATATACCTTCTTTAGTTGATATATTTTCTATTGAATCTTTTCTAAGCCTTACGAAATTTTTTGATACATATAATAGCTTATTACCTTTTGCCTTTGTACACTTACTTTTATATTCACAACCTAAACAGCTTTCGCTTTCGTATATATGAACTATAGATTTAAAATTTGATTTAGAAGTTTTATTTCTTGTTCCTTTATTAAAAAGCTTCTTACCAGCTGCACAAATATAGTAATCTTCTTCCTCATTATATTGCATATTTTCTCTTTTACTTATATCATTTTTAAACTTTTTAGTTTTTGATTTTTCATATGTTTGTGGCTTAATAAATGCCATTTGATTATTATTTTCTAAATAAGTATAATTTTCTTCGCTTTCATATCCTGAATCAGCAACTATAGCTTCATATTTTTGTCCCAAGTTGTTTTCAAGCTTTTCTAAGAATGGAATAAAAGTAAGTTGATCAGATCTTTCACTTGAAATATCAACTCCAACTATATATTCACCTTCTACTCCTATTTGTACATTATATCCAGGTTTGAGTTGACCATTTTTCATATGATCTTCTTTCATATGCATGAAGGTTGCATCATGATCAGTTTTTGAAAAACTATTTCGACCATTGAAAATGCTATTATAGTCATCATATCTGGTTTGTTTTTCTATAAAATCAATAAGAGCTTCTACATATTTCTGAAGTTTGCTTTTTCTACGTCCTTTTCCATAAACAAAATTTACACCTTGATTTTCTTTTATTTCTAATAATTTTTCATTTATAAATATTGCATCTTCAACCTCGATTTTAGAATCAGAAATTTCTATAGTTATATTGAAAACATCAGATATTTCCATTACTATTTTTTTCAATTTTTTTTGAAGCTTTTCTTCAAGAATATCCGTAGTTTTCTTCCATACAAAAGTATATCTGTTAGCATCCGCTTCGATTTTTGTTCCATCAACAAATAAGTTTTTAAACTCTATTTCATTCCTTTTTTCTAATTCTATAACAAATTGATAAAATAAATCTTCTACACAGCTTTCTAATCTTTTACTTCTAAATCTAGCAATTGTATTATGGCTCGGAGCCTTTTGCCCCTGCAAAAGCCATATGAAATTAAGATCTCTTTTACATGCCTTTTCAAGTTTACGGCTTGAGTATATTCCCTCCATATAACCATAAGCTAATATTCTAAATAATGTTTCAGGTAAGATTACAGAATTTCTACCAATAGTAGAGTATGCTTTGTATAATTGTGAATAATCTAGTCCCTCCGTTACTTCATATAGTGTTCTTACTGAATCATTTTTTGGTATAATAATTTCTAAATTAATTGGGAAAACTACTTGATGAATATGTATAATATTTTTGCTTTTTAAATTATTAGTATTCATAAAAATATTATACACAAAAAGGAGGATTCAAATTCGAATCCTCCTTTTCTTATCGGCTAGTATCAAAATTTATTTTGATACAGCCCCTTTTTTTATTAAAAAACTTCTTCATATTCAATTCCACATAATTTGGAAACTTTCTCTTTAACTGAATCTCTCCATATCCATTTCTTTTCATTATGATGAATACCTCTTTGAACTTGAACAACCTTTATAGCCTTACCTTCCAAATCACATAATACAAAATTAAACGATGCATCTGAGTACAAATATTCTAACTCATTATCATTTAACTGATTTTCAACCTTAGAAATCTTCAAAATTTCCTTAATCTTTATATTTATAAGAATAATACTGTCAGGATATTTATTTTTCAAATCTAAATACATACTTTTTTCAGCATCAGATTGAAATATATTATTCACATGTTTTTCAACAATATTTATTTTTAACTTGTTATCATACTGAAAAAAATATTTATTTATAATATATTTTTCAGTATTAAAGGTTTCCACCACAAATTCACAACCTTTTTTAAAGTTTAACTCACAAAAAAATCTATTATCACTCTTTGATCCTAGTCTTATTTCGTTGTTGACAAACATTATAGTATTGTGTTTTTTAAATTCTATTAAATTGTCATATAAAAATAATGATTTAAATTTATCTATATTACAATTTGTATTAATAAACCTATTATATTTTAAATGTTTTAATTCTTCATCGCCACTTACCCTATTAATTCTATATTTACAATATTCTAATGCTTTTGTTTCATAAATAATCCTTCTTTCTAAAAGTTTTTCCCAAATTTCCTTTTTATAATTACTTTTAGGATATAAACTATTTCTTTTATCAATTCTATCTATAATACTTTTTAGACTTTCAAAATCATTTGGTCTGTAACTAAATATTTCTCTAATATCTTTATCTAAGTTTAATCTATATAGTTTGTAATCCTCAAACATTTGATTATCTAATAATGTTATATCATTTTTTACTTCAAACTCTCTAATAAGTGCATTATCAATTTTATTTACTAATTCAACTAAATTTTCTTTTAAAGATTTATAAATGTCATTTTCGACTTTTTTACAAAATTTACACTGACATTCTTCATTACTATAAATTTCATGACTACATTGTTTACAGAAAAAATAATTACCTTTTTTATTATTTATATCTCTAATAAATAACATTCCTTCACTTTTACACACAGGACAAATTTGTCTAATTCCAATATCAGAGAATATTGATTCATTCAATTTTTGATCAAATATTTTTTTAAGTAAATTAAGGTTAAAGTTCTTAAATATATTTTCATTATCTATTTCTCGTTTCCAATAAATATAATTAAATAACTCTTTTTTTTCAGTTGCATCTAATGTTTTTACACATGCTGAATTTTTGTCACTATTTTTACTCCACTCAATTAATTCTGCTAATATTTTCTTTTGTTCATCAGTAAAATTCTTGAATATTGTATTTGTATAATTATATATCTCGCTATTTAAATCAATATCAGAAGTACTTATTATTTTATAATTTATTGCTTTTAATTCATTAAAAATATCAATAGCTCTATTAATCTTTTTATATTCATCATATTCAGAGAAATTCTCTTTTAATATTTTCATATACTAGTTCACCTCTTTAATTTATTTACACACCAATTATATAACTGAAGTATAAAATTGTAAATATCTCTTTATATCTCTTATTTACTCTATTTTTCTTTATTTTTCTTCTATTTTCAATTTATTTTTATTACATATTTTAGGTGATTTAAACCTATTTTTATCCTATTATTTGTAATTAAATATATATTTTGTATGTAATTTTCAAATAAATGCCATATGGGTAATCATAGCATCCTCTTAGAAATAGCTTTATACCTACTTTTCGTTAATTTTTATTAATCTCATCTATTTTCAATTTAATTTTCCTTTCTATATGCAGTATATAAATATATTAATAACACTATATATTGTGTCTTTAAACATTATAGTAACTAATTTAATAATTTAATCTTTTCATGAAACTTGCTAATATCCACTAATTAACTGCATTATACGGAAAATATACAAAGTGATACTTATTTAATTTATTTTTAAAAATTTCTATTTCTCTACACTTTTACGATATCAATTACGATAACTTCTTGATTGATAAAAGATGAAATTTATTTAAAATTATGCTAATATTGTAATGTAAAATTAATACAAATAGAGCTTTATATCAAAGGAGAAAAGTAATTATGAGTAGTAGTTATTATGAAATGTATAAAAAACACTGTAGTGAATTGGAACAAATGATGAAAGAAAATCAGGGTACTAGTAAAGATGCAAAAAAACTCAGAGGAGCAGTAGCAGTCGAATTATTAAGGCAAGAAATTAATAATTATTTGACTGATAATAAAGAACCATTTAAAACTTCATTAGTAAATTCATATATTGCAGGATCAAAGTTCGAGTATGATTTGCTTTTAGTGAAGGAAAACGCTAACCCGTACATGGGTTTAGTTTATCAACCAGAGGATGTTGTTGCCATAATAGAGAGTAAAGCAGGAGGACTCTTTGATGTAGATAAGAATACAAATAGTATAGCAAAAGCTGCTAATCGTGCAATAGAAATTAATTCTAATATTACATTCGGCTATATTACAATGAGTGAAAATGTGCCGGTAAATATATATAATTGTTATGGAAATCCTACAGTAAAACATTGGGAGTTAACAAAAAAATATTTAAGCGATAAAATTGTAGGAAAAACAATTATTTATGCCGTCACGTTGCATAAAGGCAAGGAACTATGTGATGAAGGGTCAGATGATGAATTTCATACTTTTATAAAAAACTTGATTAAATAATCTTTTAGTCAAGTTTTTTAAATAAAAGTATGATTTTATTTATAAATTATTAGAGTTTAAAGAGTTTTATAAATATTTATAATAGAATTAATAAACAAAATGGAGGGACTTATATGCCAACATCACCACTTATGCAAATACCTAAAAGTAGGTCAGCAGAAGAATTTGAACTTGTATGTACTGATATTCTTATAAAGGAAAATGGGACTAGGTTTACACCTTATGGAAGAAAAGGTCAAAAGCAAAATGGAATAGATATATATGGTAAAATTTCAGATAATAAATATATTGTAGCGCAATGCAAAAATTATTTTAATGAAAAATCTACGGATAGACTTATCAAAAAGATAAAAGAAGATATAGATGCTTTAAGTCAATTACCTTTTTATAATTACATAAGTAAATTTATAGTAATGACATCAATAGACATTGATAATAAAGTTCAAAATGAAATAGAAAGTATTAAAAGTAATTTTGATATTGAAGTATGGTTTTGGGAACATATTCAAGTAGAAATTTGCGACAGTAATAATTTATTAAAAAAATATTATCCTCAAATGTTTAATTTTAATGTAAAGACTGTAACTGTAGATGGATTGATAAATGATTTTAATAGTTTAATGTGTGAAGCAGAGATTTTAGAATTTATACAAGCAGACCCTTTTATAGGAATGAAAGATTATTTACCATTTTCAGTTGACATATTTAATGGAAGCATTAAGAAAAAATTAAATGATGCTATTATCCTTCAAAATGAAGAAGTTTTTAAAGCAATAAATGAATTTATTTCTAAGTTAGGTGATTATAGTGCAAATTTAGGATGTCTAACAAAATTAACAGGAAATGGATGTTATATTATTCCAAAGATTTATAGTATTAATGAGAGAGAAAAAATAAGAGATGAAATTAAAAAAAGAAAATTAGAGTTAAATAATATATACTCAAGAATAAATGAAAATTGTTCATTATTTTATTAAAACTTAAGTTAATAATATAAAATCTTTTACTCAATAAAATATCGAATTTATTAAAAGTAGGATCAATCTCCTACTTTTCTTTATCCCAACCAAGCAATTTATATTCTATTTCTTCATAACTCATATATGAACTACTTTCACTTCTATCTCTTTCTTCAAAATTATTAAACTTTTCTGCATTTAAAAAGTTTTCCAATTGTTGTTTTTCAAACTCTTTCCATTCTTCCAATTGCCTTTGATATAATTTTTGACCTTCTCTATAAGCTTGTATCCTTTCTAATTTCTCTTTATCAACTGTTAAAAGATATAACTGTTGTTTAAATTCTCTTATTACCATTGCGAAGGTATACTCTTTATCACTTTTATCTTTTTTATACATAGTTCTTTTTATAGCCTGTTGAACTACTATGAACCCATAATGTACTACATTCTTTTTTATAGTCTCTTTATTATTTTCAGTTATATATTGTGCAAATCCAGTTTTCTTGCTATAATCCCATATATATTGTAGTTCATCTTCAATATGTCTTTTTTTCAAATTCTCAAGTTCTTCCTTCAAATTCATTATTATCACTTTATCCTTTATATAATTTATTTATTATATTCTATTTTATCTAATAAAAACTTTTAAGTAAATACTTGCAATTAAGTAGCGAAGCTATATACTTCCGTAGGGGATTCGAGCGAGGAAGGCATAGTTTACCCTATGTTTCACAAGGATAAACTACTTTAAACTCATTCTTCCGCTTTTTCATCTCGCTTCGTACGGCTTTCTGACTTGTTAATTACTGCTTGTACACTTACAGTCTGCCCATAAGCAAATGCAGTAACCCCGACTATCTCTAGTCCAGACTTCCTCCCCAGCTAATTTATATAGCCCTCAGCTGTACGGGCTTAAAGCAATATGTTAAGTCAGTTAACATACTCCTGCTATATTTTCTGCATTGGCTACAGCTTACCTACTCATATTATTTATAGTTGTTGAGTGCATAAACAACTAACCTAAAATCAAAAAAGATAATAGGAAACTAAGCCTTGCATATCATTTCTTTTTTTGATACAATTTAATTACGGTTAAACGTATCTCCAAGAGGGATATACAAAGTTAATTTAACAATATTTAATTGTTAGAATAGTACCTACTGGCATAGGTGCTATTTTTTTATCTATTTTTTCATATTTTCTAAAGGACTAAATTTAAAATAGCTTTTTCTTATATCTTCTGTTTTTACATCCAAATATGCTTGTTCTGTCACTTGTACAGAGCTATGTCCTAAAATTTTTGAAAGAATAAATATATCTCCACCACTAAGTAAAAATCTTTTAGCAAAGTTGTTTCTAATCTGGTGACAAGTAATATTCTGATTTAATTTCGCCCTGATGCAATATTTTTTTAAGTTCTTTTCAAAATTTAAAACATTAAAAGTCCCTCCACGAGTTGATAAAAATAATTTTTCATTAGCAAAGTAGCGTTCTTTGTAATCTATCCAACGCCTTAACTGCTGTTGCATAGTTGTACTAAAAAATACATATCTATCTTTTCTACCTTTATTAATTTCAGCAGGAATGAATATAGCTTTCTTTTCTAATAAAATATCATCTTCATTCAAATTTAGAGTTTCACCAATTCTCATACCAGTATCCATTAATAATTGTAAAATTATATAATCTCTATACTCCGAGAATTTAGTTAAATCTAAACACTTTATTAAATTATTAAACTCAAAGTCTTGAATATCAGCTTTTGGCTTTCTACTATGCTTATATTGTCTTATATCCTCTACTGGATTCTTCTTGATAACATTTGTATCATATAGCCAGTTAAAATAAACTTTAATATTTCTTAAATAGTTATTTACTGTCCACATAGATATTTGCTTACCAAAATCACCTCTATTTACAGGGTTATTTATGTTTGTACTATTAATGTCTGATACATAAGTATATTTGCCTTTGTTTTTAGTAAACTCAAGATACTCCTTTATATCTTTTGTCGTAATTGCCACAGGTGTAAATATATTTTTTTCATCCATCATATATTTTGAAAAAAGCTTTAATGTACTTTCATATGATTTCATAGTCTTTTTAGATAAATCTTTATTAACACAATAAATCATAAAATCGTTTATACTTTCCTGCATATCTATTGTTTTCTTTTTTATTCTAGGCAATAAAAAAACACCTCCTTGTTAATATCAACTAACAAGTTGGTGTCTTTTATTTATTTTATAATATTTATTGGTCTAAATTTATATTTGTTGCCCTTAGCCCTTACTTTTTAAATTGCTAAAAGTCTGTATTTAAGCCATTAATAGCCTTAGCTTACTTTATTCTTAAGTCTTAGCTTGTCTGCTATTATTGCAATGAATTCTGAATTAGTTGGTTTACCTTTATCATTATGAACAGTATATCCAAATAACTTATTAATAGCTTCAATTTGCCCTCTTCCCCAAGCAACTTCGATAGCATGTCTTATTGCTCTCTCAACTCTTGAAGCAGTAGTATTATACTTCTTAGCTATTGAAGGATATAACTCCTTAGTTACAGCTGATAATAATTCCATATCATTAACAACCATTGTTATAGCCTCTCTTAAATACATATATCCTTTAATATGTGCTGGTACACCTATTTCGTGAATTATGTTTGTAATTTCAGTTTCCAAATCCATAGGTCCCCTATTACTTGTATTTATTATTTCACTTGTTGTCATTGCAACTTGTTTCTTAACAGGCTCATTTTCTACCGCTAAAGTATCATTAAACATATCTCTTATACGCTTTGTAAAAATATCCATATCAAATGGTTTTACAACATAATAATCGGCACCTAAAGTTATAGCTCTTTGTGTTATTTTATCTTGTCCAACTGCAGATAATACAACTATTCTAGGAAATTTCTCTAAATTCATTGAATTTAATCTTTCTAAAACCCCTAATCCATCTAAATGAGGCATTATAATATCTAAAACCACTAAATCTGGTTGTCTTTCCTCAATTAATGTTAAAGCTTCCCTACCGTCTTTTGCAATTCCTGTTACAACGATATCTCTTTGATTTAGAAGATAATCATTTAAAATACTGCAAAATTCTTTGTTATCATCAGCAATAATTACTGAAATTTTGTTTCCATCCATGTTTTCTCTCCCTTTCTACCCACTATAATATATTATTTTTAAATTTCAAAGTTCCAATTTCACACATAACTTATTTAACAATTCTATATTTTATAATTTAAATTAAGTTATATTTAGTTGTTTTTTAACTTCATTGAATATATTATAACATAAAATTTAAAATAAAAATAGTTTATTTTACATTATTTTGAAATTTTTTTAGGAAAATTTTAAGAAATTTTGTGTTATTTAATTTTTTAATTTAAAACAACAAGATATAGCATTTTCTTTTTATTATTTTAGCTATATCTTGTTAATAATTTTCTATTTTTTAGTTTATTATATCTGCTTCTTCAAGCATCCATTCAATATATATTCCATATCCGATGTCAGGCTTATTAATTAAAACGTGTGTAACTGCACCTACAATTTTATTATTTTGAATAATTGGACTACCACTCATTCCTTGCACTATTCCACCTGTTTTACTTAAAAGCTCTTCATCTGTAACTCTAATTATCATGCTCTTAGGTCCACATTTATCTTGTTGTAATAACTTAACAATTTCTATGTCATATTCCTTTGGCCCTTCTTCACCTACTGTAGTAATTATAGTAGCAGGTCCTTCTACAACTTCATTTCTAAACCCAACAGACATTGGTTTACTATATATAGGATTTACTAAAGGCTTATTAGTACTTCCAAATATTCCTGACGATGAATTACTTTTAATTGTTCCTATAGAACTTTTTTCATTTATAAATAATCCTCTTAATTCACCTGGAACACCTTTTTCACCCTTACGTACACTTAAAATTGATGCTGATAATAAATCACCATCTTTAATTGTAAAGTTAGTATTAGTATCCCCATCTGTAATAGGATGACCTAATGCTCCAAAGGTATCAGTGCCTTCATGATAGAAAGTTAATGTTCCAATACCTGCAGTCGAATCTCTAACCCATAAACCTAATTTATAAGATTCACCTTCTTTAACAAGTTCAATATCCTTATTAAACTTGCATCCTTGACGCATGAATTCTACATTTACTACATTCGTATCATTTTCTTTTATTAAAGTTCCTAATTCTTTAGCTCCTTCAATCTCTTTTCCATTTACTTTAAGTAATACATCTCCTAATTGTAATCCTGCTATCTTTGCTGGACTACCTTCAGTTCCACCTCTAGTTTCAACATCTGAAAAACCAACAACTAAAACACCCTCAGTAGATAACTTTATTCCTACACTTGTTCCTCCAGGATATAATTTTATATCCTCTAATTTTTGTACTGCAACTGATTTTATAGGAATTAATCCTAAAAAATCAATATTTACTTTATCTTTTGATAGTTTTACAGTATTAAATACTCCTTGATTATGCACAGCTATATCTGATACTTCAATACTATCATTAATATATATTTTTTCTGGCAAATTCAAAACACTAAAATATGCTATTAATGCCAAAATAGCTACTGGAGCAGCAATTATACTAAAATACTTTAATATTTTTTTCAACATTTTATCTCCTCCTTTGCTTCTGACATTACTTTTCCCTGTATCGTTTTTTTATATGCTGTATTAAGATTGTTAACATAGTCAAAAATTATTAAGTTAATAAATTTTGTATAAAAAAAATAAAACCATGTTAAATTACCATGATTTTATTTTTTACCGTATTGCTAAACCTTATGTATGTTTTATTAAATATTTTTCATTTCTTTCTTTTTTATTTCAGCAAATTTCACCATTTCTGATGCGTTTTCTATAGTGACATCACTTATTTCATCTCCACCTACCATTTTAGCAATCTCTCTAATTTTATCTTCTCTTGTTAACATTCGTATTCCTGTAAATGTCTTTCCATCTGAAACATGCTTAGATACAAAATAATGATTATCAGAAAGTGCCGCTATTTGTGGTAAATGAGTTATACATAATACTTGATGCTTTAATGAAACTTCATACATTTTTTCTCCAACACGTTTTCCAATAGTACCACTAATTCCAGTATCTATTTCATCAAAAATAAGTGTTGGGATTTTATCTTTATCTACAAAAACACATTTTAAAGCAAGCATTATTCTTGATAATTCCCCACCAGATAATACTTTTTCTAATGGTTTTAAAGGTTCACCTGGATTAGCTGATACTAAAAATTGAACTTCATCATAACCTCTTGAATTCATTTCATCATTTAAATTAACTTCAATTTTTATTATTGCCTTTTCAAGTCCAACATATGATAATTCCCTTTTAATATTTATCTCTAATATCTCAGCTGCTTCAACTCTTAAATTATGAAGTTTTTTACCTATAATCTTCATTTGTTCTTCAATAATAATAAGTTTTTCTTTTAACTTATTTACTATCTCTTCAGCATTTACTAATTCATTATATTTTTCTTTTAAATTTTTTAAATTATCTAAAATCTCTTGTATGGAGTTTCCATATTTTTTCTTATATAAACTTATAGTATATATTCTTTCATTTATTTGTGCTAATCTATCTTCATCATATTGTATTTCACTACCTACATCACGAATTTCTCTTGTTACTTCTTCTAAACTATAAAACGCCTCTTCTATTTGACTTTTCTTTTCTCTTATTATTTCAGAGTGGTTTTCAACTAATGACAGTTCAGAAATAACCTTTGATAATCCTTCTAATATAGAAATTCCTTCATTTGATGAATTTAAATATCCATAAGATTTTACTAAACTATTTGATATTTTTTCTGCATTCGATAACATATTAAATTCATCTTTTAGATCTTCTTCTTCATTAACCTTTAAATTTGCTTTTTCTATATCTTCTATCTGAAATTTAATATAATCAGCTAATTTTTCACCATCTTTATTTCCAGTTAAACTATTTATCTTTTCAACATTTTCTAAATAGTTACCTCTTAATAACTCATATTCTTTAAGTAAATCTTTTATTTTATCATAATAAAATTCATCAACATATAAAATATGAGTACCTTTATTTAATAAATTTTGATTTTGATGTTGTCCATGAATATCTAATAGCTTTTCTCTTATTTTTTTTAATTGTGATAATACAATACTTCTATTATTTACTTTTATTAAACTTTTACCATGCAATGTAGTTTCTCTACGTATAATTAGCATTTCATCTTTTTCTATGCCCAATTCCTCTAACACTTCATAAATTTCATCATTTTCAATAGAAAATACGGCTTCTACTATTGTTTTATCTTCTCCGTATCTTATTTGATCTTTATAAAATTTTCCACCTAATACATAATCTATAGTGTCTATAAGTATTGATTTACCTGCACCAGTTTCTCCTGATAATATATTAAATCCTGCACCAAACTCAATAGATAACTCTTGAATTAATGCAAAATTATTAATATTTAATTCAATTAGCATTATACCCCACCTTTATAAATTTAAGAAATCATATTTCTAATTTTAGAAATTAATTCTAAAGCTTTTTCATCAGTTCTAACTAATACAAAAATAGTATTATCTCCAGCTATTGTTCCTGCAACATCATTTGAATATAAAGTATCAATTGCTTCTGCAGCAGCTGATGCAGCACCTGTTAGTGTTTTTACTACAACAAATTTATCAACTTGTTCTACTCCTATAGCTGCATTTTTTAATATGCTGTAAAGTTTGTCATTTATATCACGCTCTTCTTTTGCTGAAGATATATATTTATATTTTCCTGATGCACTTTGCATTTTTACTAATTTCAATAATTTTATATCTCTAGATACAGTTGCTTGAGTTACATCATAACCTGCCTGTTTAAGTGCTTCTGCTAATTCTTCTTGCGTCTCTATATCATTATCATTAATAATCTCTAATATCTTACTATGTCTTTTTGATTTCACTTTAATCACCTTCTCAATTTGTTAATAAATGTACAATCCCTAGTAAAAAAATTTACTTTTTATATTAAATCTCTATTTAAATTAATACTTTAAATGCTCTCTATTTATTTAATATTTTTTTTCTCAAAACATTAAAATAATCATAATTATCAAATAATAAAATTTTTGCAACATCTTTTGCTTTTTTAATTATTATAGAGCTATTATCTTTAATTTTTCTAGATTCTTGACCATCAAAAGTTAAGTAAATCTCACCATTATAATTTTCGGCTTTAATTAAAATTTCACTACTGCTTTTTAATACTATTGGCTGCATTCCCCTAGTATGTGGACAAATAGGTGTTAATGTTATAACTTCAACATCAGGATATACAAAGGGTCCTCCTGCTGAAAATGAATATGCTGTAGAACCTGTAGGTGTTGAAACTATTAAACCATCTCCTTTAAAGCTGTAATATAACTTTTTATCTATATACACTTCAAACTTTGCCATTCTTGATAATGTTCCTCTAGCTATTACAACATCATTTAAAGCTTTACTATTAATATCTTCATTTTCATCATCGCTTTTACATTCTAAAAGTATTCTATTTTGGATAATATATTGTCCATTTTTTATTTTATTTAAAGCTTCGCCTAAATCTTGTATTTCTATACTTGATAAAAACCCCAAATTTCCTATATTTATTCCTAAAATAGGAATATCATATTTTCCATTAATATCTCTAGCTATACCAAGTAAAGTTCCGTCTCCCCCTAAAACTATAAGTAAATCTAAATCATTATCAAATTTATATTTATTTATTTCATAGCTATTTAATACAGTTATTTTAGAGTTTTTAAATATATTTGTAATTTTTTCAATAACCAAAGATAGTATCTTTCCTTCTTTATCTTTTGAAGGGTTTAATGCTATTAAAATATTTTTCATAATAACTTTTCCTTTACTATACTTATACACCTATAGCCAGCTTTTAAAGCTGGCTATGAGATTCATTTACAACATCTTCAATTTGACTTAATTCAAAATTCCCTTCTTTTTCTTTATCCCTAGTAAAGTAAACAAGATATTCTCTGTTTCCTTCTGGCCCCTTAATTGGTGAATAGCTTAATCCTAGTACATTTAATTCATTTTCCATTAAAAAGTTTATTATTGTATTTATAACTTCTAAATGTACTTCTTTATCCCTTACAACACCTTTTTTCCCAACCTTATCTCTTCCAGCTTCAAACTGTGGCTTTATTAATGCTACAACTTCACCTTTATCTCCTAATAGTGCCTTTACAGCTGGCATTATTGTTCTTAAGGAAATAAATGATACATCTATAGATGCAAAATCTAAAGCAATACCTATGTCTTCTGGAGTTACATATCTAATGTTAGTTTTCTCCATGCAAACAACTCTCTCATCTGTTCTAAGCTTCCAAGCAAATTGTCCATATCCTACATCTACTGCAAATACCTTAGCTGCATTATTTTGAAGCATACAATCTGTAAATCCCCCTGTTGATGCTCCTATATCCATACATACTTTATCTGTAAGATCAATTCCAAAAGTGTTCATTGCTTTTTCTAATTTTAAGCCTCCACGGCTTACGTATTTAAGCTTCTCTCCCTTAAATACTATATCAGAATCAACTTTAACTTTTTCGCCTGCCTTATCCACTCTTTGCCCATCAACAAATATAAGCCCAGCCATAATATTAGTCTTTGCTTTCTCTCTTGATTCACAAATTCCTTTTTCAACTAATAATATATCTAATCTTTCTTTTTTAGATGCCATATTTTTCTCCTTTATCCTAAAATGTTTATAACACATTTTTCTATAGCTTCTGCATCAAGCCCTGCATCTTTATATAGTAAATTAACATCTCCATGAGGAACAAAGTTATCATCAAATCCTAGGCACTTAAATTTACTCTTAAAATTAAGTTTATTTAATTCCATTAATACATAACTTCCAAATCCACCATTCATAACATTGTCTTCGATAGTTACAATGCTATATCCTTCATCAACTAACTCTTTTAACATCTCAGTATCTATAGGCTTTACAAAAGTTGCTCCTATAATTGTAGGATTAACTCCTTTTTTAATTAGCTCTTTTCTTGCAATCATAGCATGCTGTACCATTTTTCCTACAGCTATTATAGCAACCTTCTCTCCACTAATTATCTTTTCCCATTTTCCGTATTTTATTTCTTTAACTGCAATTAAATCTTCACAACAATCTGCTCCTCTTGGATATCTTATTGCAACAGGCCCATTTTGTTTTAATGCCCACTTTAGCATTATAGATAATTCCTCTAAATGCTTAGGAGCTAAAACTACCATATTAGGTACTGCACATAAATAAGATAAATCAAATATCCCTTGATGTGTTTCACCATCGTCACCTACAATTCCTGCCCTATCTATAGCAAAAACTACAGGTAAATTTTGAATACAAACATCATGTATAACTTGATCAAAAGCTCTTTGTAAAAATGTTGAATAAACTGCAAAAACAGGTCTTAAACCAGCGCTTGCCATACCTGCTGCAAGTGTAGTAGCATGCTCTTCCGCTATTCCAACATCAAAAAATCTATTACTATATTTTTGAGCAAATTCTTTTAAGCCTGTACCATCTGGCATAGCTGCAGTAATAGCAACCAAATTACTATTTTTTTCAGCCAATTCTAACATAGTATCTCCAAATACTTTAGAGTATGTTTTTTTAGGTGGTATATAACTCTCACCACTTTCTAAATCAAATGGTGAAACTCCATGAAATTTATTTGGGTTTTTTTCTGCAAATTCATAGCCCTTTCCCTTATGAGTTACTGTATGAATTATTACCGGTCCATTAATCTCTTGAGCTTTACTAAACACTTCATTCATTAGCTGAATATCATGCCCATCAATAGGTCCAATATATTTAATCCCCATATTTTCAAATAGCATAGATGGTACCAATAAATGCTTTAAACTATCTTTTACTCTATGTAAATATTGAACTACTGTTTTTCCAGCATTACTATTGCTTAATGTAGAGTTTATATCTTCTTTTAATTTATTATAACTATGATCTAATCTTAATTTATTTAAATGATTTGATACTCCACCTACATTTTTAGAAATTGACATTTGGTTATCATTTAAAACTATAATCATATTAGTTTTATTAAAACCAACATCATTTAATGCCTCTAATGCCATTCCTCCAGTTAATGCTCCATCTCCTATAACTGCAATAACATTATAATCTTCCTTCTTAATATCTCTTGCTCTTGCTATACCTAAAGCTGCTGATATTGATGTACTACTATGACCAACTCCAAAAGCATCATACTTACTTTCGCTTATTTTAGGAAATCCACATAAACCATCATATTTTCTCAGTGTATCAAACTTATCCTTACGTCCAGTTAATATTTTATGAACATAGGTTTGATGTCCAACATCCCATACTATTTTATCTTTTTCAAAGTTAAATGTTTTATATAAGCTAAGTGTTAATTCAACAACACCTAAATTTGAGGATAAATGACCTCCAGTTTTTGATACATTATCTATTAAAAATTCTCTTATTTCATCACTAAGCTTATAAAGTTCCTTATTAGTCAAAGTTTGTACATCACGTGGATAATTTATATCCTCTAATAATTTTGACATATTTATCATTCCTTCGTTTAGTTTTCTCTGTCTAAAAGTTCCTTAGTTAAAACCTTTAAATCCTTGGTGTCTACAGATAAACTATCTAATATCTCAATGCTCTCTTTTGTCAGCCTTTCACATTCTTTAATGCAATATTCTAAGCCATGCATTGTGATAAAGTTACTTTTATTACTTTCTTCATCACTTAACACATTTTTCCCTAACTTTTCTGTACTACCTATAACATCTAAAATATCATCTTTTATCTGAAAAGCCAACCCTAAATTTTCCCCAAACTTTTCTAACTTCCTAATATCATCTTCTGGTGCTTCTCCAAGTATAGCTCCTGACATTATTGAAACTTTAATAAGTGCTCCAGTCTTATTCATATGCATATATTTAAGTTCATCTTCACTTATTTTTTTACCTTCATTTATGATATCTACCACTTGACCACCTATCATACCTTCTGGTCCTGATGCAGAAGCAATCATTTCAGCTGCCACTAATGATTTTTCCCCATTTTTTAATGAAAATCTCATCATTAAATTCATAGCTTCATTTAAAAGTGTATCTCCTGCAAGTACTGCTATATTTTCACCATATACTTTATGATTAGTAGGTTTACCTCTTCTTAAATCATCATCATCCATACAAGGTAAATCATCATGTATTAAAGAATAAGTATGAATCATTTCAATAGCTGATGAAAATTCCAATATATCTCTCCAATTTTCTTTATACATACTATATATTAATAGCATTAATATAGGTCTTATTCTCTTACCTCCTATATTAAGACTATAGCTTGCTGAATCATAAATCACCTTATTATAAGTTCCTTTATTACTAAAGTAATTTAGCAAAAAATCATTTATTTCTTTCTTCATTTCATTAAACTTCATTTTCTTTCACCACTTCAGCATTTTCTTTAATTGTTAAAAACTTGCCCTCTAACGCATCTAATGTCTTATATAACTTATTAACGATTTTACTTCCCTTTTCATATTCTTTCATAGCATCTTCTAAACTTAATTCATCATTTTCTAATGTAGATAAAATAGCTTCTAAATTATTTAACATATCATTATAGCTTTCTTTCTTTGCCATGATAAAATCCCCCTTTTTCTATTGGAGTAAAATTTCCTTTTACGTACCCATCTTCCATAGAAATTTTTATTTCAGTAGTTTCTTCAAAAAATTCTTTGCTCTTAACTACTCTCCCAGTTTCATCCTCTATTATAGCATAACCTTTTGCTATAATATTCAAAGGATTATGCGCATTTAATATATTATTTAATGAGAATATCTTTTCCTTGTTGCTCTTTATTTTAAATTCTATTATTTTTTCTATTTTTTCCTTTAGATTATCAATTTCTAAATATGCATTTGCAATTCTATTGCTTGGTGAATTTAAACTTAATATTTTTTCTAAGTTTTTAACATTTTGTTTTTCTTCTTTAAATCTATCACTTATTATAAAACTCAGTTTTTCTTTATACTCACTAATTTGATTATATTGATCTCCTTCTAAAGGAACAACTACTTCTGCCGCTTGTGAAGGAGTGGCTGCTCTAAAGTCTGCTACAAAATCTGATATAGTAAAATCAACTTCATGTCCTACAGCTGATACAATAGGTATTTTTGATTTAAAAATAGCATGTGCAAGAGGCTCTTCATTAAAATTCCATAACTCTTCCATAGAACCTCCACCTCTACCAATTATAATAACATCTACACTTTTCTTTTTATTAAAATACTCTATACCTTCAATTACTGTTTTATATGCTCCATCCCCTTGTACTAAAGCTGGATAAAGAACAATATCAACCTTTGTATTTCTTCTTCTTATAACATTAATTATATCGTGTATTGCTGCACCGGTTTCTGATGTTACTATTCCTATTCTATAAGGATTTTTAGGAAGGGATTTTTTAAACTCATCGTCAAAATACCCCTCCCTGTTTAACTTTTCCTTTAATTTTTCAAATTTTATGTGTAGTTCTCCTAAGCCTTCTTGTTCTATCCTATCACAATATATTTGAAATGTTCCATTTGCTGTATATACAGATGCTCTTCCTGATACTATTACAGACATTCCTTCTTGTAATATAATATCTAAATCAAAGCTTTTACTTTTGAACATAATACAATTTACTTTACTATTCTCATCTTTTAATGAAAAATAAATATGCCCACTGGAATGATATTTTAAATTTGAAATTTCTCCTCTTACAGAAAGGTTATTTAATATAAAATCATTATCTAATATTTTTTTTATATAATTATTAACTTCTGATACAGTTAAAGTTTTAATTCTCATACTTTTCTAAAGCCTCACACACATTCTTCATTAAAAGAGTTGTTGTAAGAGCTCCAACTCCTCCTGGAACAGGAGTAACAAAAGCTGCTTTATCTATAACTTTTTCAAAATCAACATCACCTGTAATTTTTCCTTCTACAGAATTAGTTCCTACATCGATAACTATTGCATCCTCTTTTATATAGCTATCATCTATAAACTTGGCTTTTCCTATAGCAACAATTAAAATATCTGCTCTCTTACATACTTCTTTTAAGTTTTTAGTTTTAGAATGACAAATTGTAACTGTACAATTTTCTTTAAGCATCAATGCAGCTGCTGGCTTACCTACTATATTACTTCTTCCAACAACAACTACTTCCATTCCTTCTAAATTTATATTTAAGCTCTTTAATATTGTTAATACAGATTTAGGTGTACATGGCATAAATGTCTCATCTCCCATGTACAGCTTTCCTTGATTAACAAATGTTAAACAATCTATATCTTTTTCTGGAGATATGGATGATATTACTTTCTTTTCATCCATATTTTTAGGTAACGGCAACTGAAGTATTATACCATTTACACTGTTATCATTATTTAACTCTTTAATCTTTTCAATTAATTTATCTTCTTTTATATCATCATTTAAATGAATTTTTTCAAATTCTAATCCTAATGAAACTGCTACTTTTTCTTGATTATTTAAATAAAATAACGATCCTCCATCATTACCAACCAATATGGATGCAACTTTAGGTATATTCATACCATTTAACTTTCTAGTTTCTATAAAGTTTTTTATATTTTCCTTCACACCTAAAGCTATAGCTTTACCATCTATTCTATCACCCATTCTTACCCCTCCATATATATCAAAGTAAATACTATTTATTATAAGCTTTTTAAAACCTTATCTAATACTCCATTAACAAATGAACAACTCTTCTCATCTGAATATTTTTTAGTTAATTCAACTGCTTCATTTATTGCTACACTACCTGGAACATCTTCAATAAACATCATTTCTCCTACTGCTAGTCTTAATATTGTAAGATTAACCTTAGAAACTCTATCTAATCTCCAATTTACTAAAGATTGCATAACTCTTTCATCAATAGCTTCCACATTATCAGTAACTATTTTTACAACATTCTTTATATATTCTACATCTATAGTATTTAAATCCATTTCATAATCTTCTATGAAATTTTCTATTGTTTCCTCATAACTATTTTTGCTAAGCTCCATGCTAAAAAGCAATTCCATTGCTTTTTCTCTTGATTTCTGTCTTTTCATAACTTCCTCCTAAGTATATATAATATACATTAATCTCTTTATTTGTATTATAAACTTATATTGTATTAATTAAACATATGTATATTACAATATTATCTTATTTCTGTCCATAAAAATAATCTTTTACGAATCAACTTATACTATTATAAATAACTTTTTTAAATTTTACTATCTAATTTTTATGTAAACCTTATATTTTTTCTATTACAATGAGAAACCCTCTGTTTTACAGAGGGTTTTTTACTATACTTCTAGCGCTTCCTGTTGTTCTTGTTTTGGAACATATATGTTTTGAACATTGACATTAACTTTGTCAACCTTTAAGCCAGTCATAGCTTCAACAGTCTTTTTAACATTTTCTTGAACTGCACTTACTACATCTGGAATTTTCATACCATACTCTACTGCTACATTTAATTCAATTATAGCTTTATCCTCTTCTAATGTAACCTTTACATTCTTCCCACCAGAAGCTTTTTTACCTTTTAATATTTGTGATATGTTATTTGAAACCCCATGTGGAACTTCTACTATTCCTTGAATTTCATCTGCTGCTATTTCTGCTATAACACTTACTACTTCATCAGAAATCTTAACAATTCCTATAGTAGATTCATTGTTTACATTTTCCATGTCTTAACCTCCTTAAGGTTTATTATATAAACCTACTTTTCCTTATGTTCATTATAGCAAAAGACCCTTTATATTACAATGAATTATTTCATTGATGTTATATCTACATCTGTTAATGTAGTAATATCTTCAACAACTTTCTTTATTACAGCTGAATTTTCCTCTGATAAAACATCTTCTACCTTTACATAAACTTTTACAGTTTGATTATCATTAATCATACAAAGTGCATCTTCATAACCTTTGTTTCTAATTTCTGATTCAACTCTACTTTCTTGATCTTGCATTTTTGCTTTTTCAACTAAAGCATTATTTGCTATATCTTTTGATTCTTGTGATGCATTTGCATCTTCTGTGATGGCCTTCATATCATTTACATACTTTTCATCTTGTTGTTCCTTAGTTGATCTCATGCTATAGAAATACTCTGTTGTACTTAAAGTTTCTTCTGTTGCTGCATCTGTCTTTGTATTATCAGCATTTTGGCTTAATACATCCTCTAAGCTTGTTGGGTCGTTATAACCATTTTCATTTAGCTTCATAGATAATACTCCAACACACACTATTAAAGCCATTAGTGTAAAAATAATCCCAAATTGTTTTTTTGTCATTTTTAATTCCTCCCATTCTTTTTATATAACATATATATGCTAGCTTCCCATCGGATATACATTAACCTTGTCTAAACTTAAATTATATAAACTTGACACAGCCTTTTGTATATCGTATGTTATCTTACTGCTCTTAGCACCTTCTGCAACAATTAACACCCCTGTAATTTGTGGCTTATATGTCTTAGTTATAAAAGGCTCACTTGTGCTTGAATCGCTTTGCATTACTACTGTTGCTCCTTCAGTTTCTTGCTTTGTTACTCTTGTTCCTCCATTAGTATCTTCCTCTTCTGTCTCTGATGTTTGAGTACTTGAATTTGTTGCTGGCACTTTAACTTCACTACTTTCAAAGTAAATATTAACAACTACTTCTCCTACTCCATCAATCTTGGAAAGTATTTCTTCTAACCTTTCTTTTTGTTCTGTTTCATAATCTAATAGTTCCTTAGAAGTTGTAACTCCATCGTCACTTGAAACTTCTTGAGCTCCAATTGGTGCATTATCACCATTTCCTTTAGTTAATCCGGCATCATCTCCTATAAAATTACTTACTGCAAGCCATAAAAATATAATTACAAGTAATACTATTAAGCAATTAACAAATTTTTTATTTTGCATAAGGTTGTTAATTTCTTCATTAATTTTATTTTTATCTTTATCCATATATATCCTCTCCCTCCTATCATTTATTATTTTCCCATGCTATATAATTTTATTTTTTCTGTTGGTATTTTAAAAACTTCTGATAAGTAATTCTTAATTTCCTCTTCATTCTCCACTGATCCATCATTTGATACTGCTTCTTCACTTTCTTCATTTATGTCAATTTTAATATTATCAACTAATTTTATTCCCCCATCTTTTACTCCAACTTCTAAATTTTCTATACTATAAGTCATATTATCTAAATCTATTTCACATTCAACATTTGATTTAAACTCTTTATCTAAAAATTTTTCTTTAAGTAAATTATCGCAGTTACTATTTAAATTATTTTTAAATGATTCTATTTGACTTTTACTTATACTATCTTCATTTTCATTAGTTGTACCTTCATAAAACACACTTTCATAATTCTTTATAGCACTTACCAACTCTTGCTCCCCATCAGTAAAAAACTTTACTATTGGGTTTATCATTACTGAAATAAGTATTAATCCTAATACAAATTTTATATATTTTTTCATAGAATTATCTGGCGAAATTATCTCTACTGCTGTCATAAATATTATTGTAGCAACTAAGGTTATAACAAAATTATTTATATATTCCATTTTATTAACCTCCTATAACAAACTTTCCTGCAGATATCATAATTGCTATAAGAATAAAAAACATTATACTTACACTTAAAACACATGACATTATTAATACTAAAGATTCCCCCGCAGCAGCTATAGAACTTGTAATTCTCTTATCTGTTATTGGTTCTAACAAAGCTGCTGAAAGTTTAAAAATAAGTGATGATAATATTAACTTAATAATTGGATATAAAATTATTAAAATTATAACTATTAGTCCAATTGATCCAATTGCATTTTTTATAATCAATGAGTATCCAGCTACAGATGATATAGCATCGGAAAAAGATTTACCTACTATTGGTATGAAGTTATCAACTGCAAATTTAGTTGTCTTTAATGTAACTGCATCTATAGTAGAAGAGGTTATACCTCTAATAGTTAATATTCCTATAAAAATAGTAAGAATAATTCCTTGAAGCCATACAGTAGACTTCTTTATCATTCCACACAAATTAGATAATTTTGATTCTGTTGAAATATTATTTGTAAACTGTAATACAAAAGTTATTAAAATCAATGGTATTATAATATTTATATATATTTTAGGAATTAATATGGTAGCCCCAAGTATTATTGGATCCATAGTAGCCGCTTGAGTTAATCCTCCTGCTGTAGCTAACATAACTACTAAAACAGGTAAAACTTTATCCATAAAATCTGTGATTTGAACAATTACATCTTTCGCTAGGGATATAGATATAATAAAAGTTTTTGATAATAATATTATTAAAATAGCATAACAAGCATAAAAGGCTACTTGCGATACGCCTTCACTTGAGAAAGAGGATTGTATATTTTTAAATAGTGAGCATATTATTCCTATTGCAACAATTGAAAATGCTAATGATAATACCGTTTTTACTTCTCTAAAAAACAAACTTATAACTGCATTTATAATTGTTGAAAAGGATAAATTTCCTTCACCATTTTCTATATAACTTTGTATATAACTTATTGGATCTAACTCATTAACGAGCTCTACATCACTTTTCATTGTATTAATATAATCATATAAACTATTAAGCTTTGATTCTACTTCTTCATCATTAGTTATAGTAGTAAGCTCTTCTGCATAGACAACTTTATTAGGAAATATGGAAATTTCACTAAAACCTAAAATACTGATAATTGTCAAAGAGTAAATTATCTTTAAAATATAGTTTTTCATTTTCTCACCTACAATATCTGAAGAATTGAATTTAATACAGCCATTAAAATTGGAATTGCCAATCCTAATATCATAATTTTCCCTGCAAATTCAACCTTACTGCCTATACTTCCAGCACCAGAATCTTTGCATATTTCACTACAAAAAGAGGTTATATAAGCTATTGCTAGTATTTTTAATACAATACCAATATATACGGTATCTATATTTGCTTTATTAGCAATATCTTTAATAAACTCTATTATATCTCCTAGTTGTCCTATCATATAAAGGAATATTCCTATTCCAGCTGCAAGTACTACAAGTAATCCTACCTCAGACTTCTTATCTTTTAATAAAAGGAATATGAATAGAGCAGTAAAAGCAAAAAATGCAACATTAATTATCTCCATAAAACTCACCTAAAAAGTAAACATAGTTTTTACAGTGTCAAAAAGATTTGATATCATCCCAATAATAGTAATTAAAATAATAACCATTCCTGCTAAATTAGCTAATACTGCAAATTCCTTTTTCCCATTTCCTTCTAGTACTTTTTCAATAACCATAAGTAAAACTCCCATTGCTCCAATTTTAAATAACAAACTTACATCAAACATAATAAATTGTATTCCCCCTTAGATAAAAAATATTGCTAACATCGCACCAATAGATAACCCTAACGTCCTATATAACTTAATATTTTCTTTTTCGAATTTTCTTGCTTCCTTATAATTTATATCTATATTATCTAATGCAAATTTAAATATCTTATCTTGTCCTGTTACTCCTGATGACCCTAGTGTTTTAAAAAAATCACTTATAATTTTATTATCATCTGATGTTAAACTTATCTTTTCCCTTGATTTTTCATAAGCATTTTCAAAACTTTCATATATACTTCCTGTATAACCATTTTCCAATGCAAATGCCATATCACCAAATATCTCAGAAACTGGCTCTAAAACTTTTTTACTAATTTCTAATAAAGCATCTGGCAATGGAGTATTAGCATATATAATCTCATTATTCAATAATAATAATGCTTTTTGAAATTCCTTTAAATGTATGCTTCTTCTTTTGTAATTCTCCCCTAAAAAAAAACCTATAAATGAACAGATTAGAAACATTAAAAAAACCATTATACTTCTAAGCATTGTAATCCCTTCCCTCTACTTACCTTATAAACTTTTTCTATAGTTCCAGCCCCCCTTCGATTGCTTAATAATATGACTCTTTCTAATACACAATTATCTATTAGTTCCTTAAAAACCTTTCTATTATAAATATCATTTATATCATAACCATGTACTGTAACTATAATATTAACTCCAGAATTAAAAGCCATATTTAGTGCCTCTAAATCACCCTCTGTTCCTATTTCATCACATATTAATACTTCTGGAGAAAGACTTCTTATAGCCATAATCATCCCTGATTTTTTTAAACAATTATCTAAAATATCAGTTCTTATACCTACATTCATTTGAGGGATTCCATTATAACAAGCTGCAATTTCGCTTCTTTCATCTACAATTGTTACTTTCTTTCCCCTTAAATTTATTTGATACATTCCATTAGATAAATTCTTGGCTATATCTCTTAATATAGTTGTTTTTCCACACTTAGGTGGAGATACTATTAATGTGTTATATACTCTGCTATTTTCTGCAATTAATCTCATAATTTTATTAGAAGCTCCTATAACCTCTTTACATATTCTTATATTCAATGAGGATATATTTTTTATAGTTCTAACTTCACCTTTTGATATTACACATTCTCCAGCAAGGCCAACTCTATGACCTCCCTTTAATGTAATATAACCTTGCTTAATTTCTTCTTCAAAAGCATATAATGAATAGTTTGAAATTTTAGTTATTAGATACCTTAAATCCTCCTTTGTAGGAGTATAATCTAATACCTTTTCCTCAAATGCTAAATTTAATATTATTGGCTTTCCAACCTTAATTCTTATTTCTTGTATTTTATCTTCCATTAAAAACTGTTTAATCCTATTACCTATTTCTTCTGGAAGTATTTTGTAAACCTCATCATAATTCATATCATCACTTCCTTATTTCCTTTTCTCTTTAATTTTTATTTCACATAATAGCTAATTATTCATACTATAAAAAAATATGTAAATTATTTATTTAAAAATATATGTAAAATAAATGTCTATAATAATATATTTATCTAATCACATATAAATTCCTTAAATTTAATCAAAAAAACATAGGCTATTGCAATTACTTTGCAATAGCCTATGTTTTTTTTAACTAAGTAAGTTTTAATAAATATATACTATGTATTATTTGTTAGCTATACCACCACAAAATGGACAAGGAATATTATTATTTTTGTTTAATGCTTGTTGTTCTACAAATAAAGGTTTATTACACTTTTCACATTTGATTTCAACATATTCATCTTCTAATTCGCTTAAATCATCAAATGATACTTCTTCAAATAGTTCATCTTGTATGTCTATTAAATCATTATCTATATATTCCATATTTTCTTCTAAATATTCTTGTCTTATATTTAAATCCTCAACCTTTGAAGATAAATCTAATAATATATCACTTATAGAATTAAATATATTATTATATTTTTCATCTTGTATATCATTTATCATATTTTTCAGTTGATCTATTTTAGTATATATTTCTCTCATACTTTCACTTCCTTTGAAGAAATTATTATATATATGATTATAACCTTATTTTCTTATCTTTAAAAGAAAAATCGGACATGTTTATATAAGTTGAAAGAACTAAATTAAAGATTTAGATTCACTATATGAAACACACTATTCATATTCATTATTAGGTATAACTAGAATAGCTAAATCAAATATTTATACTCTTGCTAAAAAAACAAATGCTAAGTTAAAAACCTAGCATTTACTTTAAGATTAAACTCTTTCCATGTATTCACCAGTTCTAGTGTCAACTCTTATAGTATCACCTTCATTAACAAACATAGGTACGTTAACAACTGCTCCAGTTTCTAATGTAGCTGGTTTCATAGCATTTGTAGCTGTGTTTCCTTTTACTCCTGGATCAGCTTGAGTTATTAATAACTCAACAAAGTTTGGTGCTTCAACTGAGAATGCATCTCCTTTGTAGAACTTAATTACTGCAAACATGTTTTCTTTTATAAACTTTATAGCATCTTCAACCTTTTCATAGTTTAATGGAATTTGCTCATAAGTTTCTTGATCCATGAAGTAGTATAATTCTCCATCAGAATAAAGATATTGCATTTCTTTTCTTTCAATTACTGCTTCTTGTAATTTTGTAGTTGGGTTGAAAGTTGTATCTGTAACCCCACCTGAAATAACATTTCTAAGCTTAGTTCTAACGAAAGCAGCGCCTTTACCAGGTTTAACGTGTAAGAAGTCTATTACTGTATACACTTGTCCGTCGTACTCAAAAGTTGTACCTTTTCTTAAATCACCTGCTGATATCATAAAAAATTCCCTCCAAATCACTTGAATTCATAGTTATTATGACCTTTATTTTTAATAAATAATCATAATCCCCTTTGTCGTTTAATGACACAACAAAAACATTCTATCAAAATTACTAAAGAAATGCAATTATTTCATTAATAACATAAAAAAATTTAATAAATTTATCTACATAACTCCAATATTACAGTTAAAATATTATCTTTTCCACTAATATCATAATTGTATATTTCAAATAATTCCAATTTATTAATTATTTCTTCTATTTTTTTATTATTACCATATATCATTATTTTAACATACCAATTTTCTCCTAAGTCTTCAACTTCTAATATTTCAATATTTTTATCTATATTTAAATCATTACTTATCTCATAAAATGTTAATTTTGATGGCATATTATAATTTATTTCCTCAATATCTTTAAGCTTATTTTCTATTCTAAAATAATAAAACATAATTATAATTTGAATAATAGTTATAATTACTAATATTACTTGCTTATATTCAACTAGTTTTATTTTTAGATTACTCAATATATTACTTTCACCACCTTTGTATCATCATAGCTAGTGACTTTTTTTATCTTAGCACCTAACTTTTCTACTTCATTAATATTTTTATTTTTTTCATATGTTATTTCAGCAACATTATCTACAACCTTAAACTCAATACTATCTTCCTCATATAAGTTTAGCCACTTAAATATTTCTTCCTTTTCAATATACATTTGTTTAGGTTCAGAAATATACTCATTGTTATCACTTTTCTTAAATATATTCTCCATATTAAATAATAATAAAATTATATTCAATAATAATAATATTTTATATCCCCTTCTATTTTCTTTACTTTCTTTAAGTTGCTTTTTTTCAACAAATTCTTTAGGAACAAAATCTTTATACTTTAAATATTTTTTCATTTATTATTTCTCCTATTTCAAGATATATAATATGTAGCTTATATTTTATTTCTTCAGGAATTATACCCTCAACTTCTTTACTCATTATTACAATAGATCCATTTTCTAAATCATTAAGCTCATGACTTAAAATAAACTCATTTTTATTTTTCATAAAACTTTTAACAATAAAATTTTCCTCTATATATAATGAATATATAATTCCTCTTAACTCAATAATTATAATATAATTTCTTAGCTTTTTTATCTTACTTTCTACTAATGCCTTAATATAAAACTGAATTGGCTTTATTCTAATAACTTTCGCCTCATTTACTATATTTTTAACCTTTCTTCCATTTCCCATTGAATATAGGTATAATTTTTTCCTTTTCTTATCATGCTCATAATGAATCAAAATATCATTTTCATCACCAAATTCTTCTCTTACTATTTTTTCAATAATGGCTTCCTTAGGCTTTTTTATATTTTTAAACTTTTTAATAAGTATATTCTCTTCAAATATAAACAAATCCATTTCTTTTTTAACAACTCTTTTTATGGCAACTTCGTCATATAGTTTATTTTTAAATATAAAATCATCCTTAGTAGAAACTATAATATCTTTCATATAAATTCTCCTCTTATATCATATAAAACATTTTATATAACTTAGGCCTAAAAACAATTTCTACTTCTTCTTTATTATCTTCAATAAATACTACGTCAATTTCTCTTATACTTTCATTTTTACCAGAAAATATTTCCCTTATATATAATTTACCTTCACATATAAGAAATTTTAATTTTTCATTTTCACTAAAACTATATTCGTAATTAATGCTTAAATCATCTTTATAGGAATTAATTAAAACAAATATTTCTTCATCTTTTTTGATTAAATCTTCTACCTCTTTTAATAAATCATATTCCAAATCATTTAAATAAAAAATATCTTCTTTTATTTCATAAAGATCACATTTATTTAAATTAGCAATTATGGTTTTAGAGTTATAAACTATTAATACAATTAAAATATTTAACAGTATTAATACTTCTAACATTACTACTCCTTGTTTTTTCTTCATATACACCTTCCTCTTACTTTATTTTCTTTATTTTCTATATAATAATAAATTAAATTCTTCTTTCGTTTTACCTTGAAATCATCAACTTTATCTAATATTGTATTATTTCCAACTGACAATATACCTCCATCATAATTTAAAGTCCTAAGCACTAACTTTTCATTCTGTAAATAAATTATTTTAATCTTTATATTTTCCTTTATATCCTTGAAGGTAATAACTATATTATTTGATTTGATATCCTTATTTAATTTATCTACAAATAATTTGTTTTCCTCTATAGAAATAATTCCATTACTATTACATATAGAATCTATATTTAATAATGCATTATCAAACTTATCTTCACTGTAACACTTCTCAACGTTAATAAAATAATTTCCTATAGTTTCATAAGAAAGTGTTATTGTTATACCTCCTAGTAAAAGTAATATAGCTAAAACTGCTATTACCTCTATTAATGTATATCCACCTTTACGTTTCTTCATAGTAATCCATCCATTTATATTTAATAAAACTTCTATCTAAACTTTCATCTTTGGATGCTAAATTTAGTTTTATTTCAACCTCTATTTTATCTTCATCTCCTGTAGGAATTGTTTTAATTATTATTTCATCCCCTTTAGGCATTGCTCCTAAATCCAAAGTTGATAAATCTAATAAAAATTCATCATAATTCTCTAGTTTTAAATCATCTTTATTAGTTAGATATAATATTTCTTCTAATGTCATATTATATTTTATTTCTTGCATTATACAGTAAATTATTCTATTTGATTCTTCCATTTCCTCACGTCTAAATGAACTTTTTATATTTTCACCTATTAATAATGAAACTATTAAAAATATTGATAAAATAATACTAACTCCAACTATAGTTTCTATAAAAATACTTCCCTTTTTCCTCAAATTCATCTCATTCTCCTTCATAAACATTAACTGTATCTACTCCAGTAGAAATAGTAACTTTATATAACTTCCCGCTTTTATCCATAATTCTTATAGTTCCTGATTGTACATGTCCTAATTTGTTTATACTTAAACTATTATTGCTAACAAATCTAAATCCATCTTCTAATGTTATAGTTTTTATTACTTTACTTTTTCCTGATGTATCTTTAAATGTTATTTTTCCTTTGCTACTATTAATTTCAATTACTCCATAACCACTATAATATCTACAATAATATTTGCTGTAACTAATTAAATTACTTATATCATTTATAATACTTTTTCCTTTAACTTTTCCTATTGCTTCTATATAAGATTTTGATATATTTAATGTTGGTAACATTAATATTGCAACTATAGCTAAGACTATAATAAGTTCTATCAATGTATATCCTCTTTTCATCTTTAACACCTCATATTAATACTATATCTAAAAGCGGCATTAAAAATTTAATAATTAAACTTACAAGTATCACTCCTATAAACAATATTAAAAAAGGTTGTATAAGTTGTGTTATTTTATTCATTCTTTCAGTTAAATTTTTAAAAATTTCTTCCTCCAATATCTGTAATCTCTTATCTAGTGAACCACTTTCTTCTCCAAGTTTTATATGTGCTAATGTATAATTAGAAAACATTTCTGTTTCACTCATTGATTGTGATAACATTTTTCCTGCTGTAATATCATTATTTATCTTTTTAATATTTCTATTTATAGCTTTTCCAAGGTCCCCTTCACAACAATATTGCAATCCTATAGCTATATTAACTCCACTATTAATTACTACATACATTAAAACTATAGCTATATATTCATTAATTAAGCTATATATAGGTATTTTTTCAATCACCATATCTAAATACTGTTTAAAAAAGTTTTTAATGATAAAATATGGAAGTGTTACAAATATAATAGCTAATTGTATACTTACTATTACAGGATTATCAAAAAACCTTTCTTTAAATAATATTATGTTTAAATATGATTGAGGAATATCATGACCCATAGCTGAATAAATATTACTCATGCTTGGAATAAAGAAAAATAAAACAAAAAATCCTAAAATGGCTAATGCTCCTAACAAAATCATAGGATATGTTAATGTTCCTATAATTCTTTTTTTAACATAATCTAACTTACTATAAAATGTTTCTAATCCTATTAACACATAAACTATTTTTCCAGTTCTCTCACCTATATCTATCATAGAATTAAAAAAACTTGGAATAAGTGTACCCCCCCTTTTAAAAGCTTCACATAAACTTCCTCCCTCTCTAATGCATCCTTCCATTTCCTTTAGCAATCCTTTATATTCTTTCTTTAATGGCAATTCATCAATTAAATTTAATATATTTAGCAAAGAAATTCCCTCATCATATAGTTTTCCTATATTTCCTGCAATAAGAGCTAAATCTCTATAACTAGCTTTCTTTTTCATAACTGTATTCAATTCCCTCCATTTCTATAAAATTTTCATAATCATCTATAGATATTTTTCCTCCTTTTAATAAACTATTTAAATTTTCTATCATTTCAATATTAGATAATATATGTGTATCATTATAAATATTTTTAATATTATTTTTCATTTTATTATCAATTACATGGATTGCTGCTACTAACGCTCTTCCTTTATATCCAGTATAGTTACACTCTATACATCCACCTTTTGAAAAAACATCTATTTTTTCTTTATCTATATTTTTCTTACCTGTTTTTCTTTTACATTTATTACATAGTAATCTAATAAGTCTCTGTGATATTATTCCAACAAGAGAATCTCTTATTAAATATTTTTCTACTCCCATATCCTCTAACCTAAAATATACCTCTCTTGGATCTCGAGTATGAATAGTAGAATAGACCTTGTGTCCTGTCAAAGCTGCTCTCACCGACATTTCAGCGGTCTCTTCATCTCTAATCTCTCCTACCATAACTATATCCGGATCTTGTCTTAACAAACTTCTAAGTCCTTCTGCAAAACCAATATTAAGTGTTTTATTTAAATTCATTTGATTTATTCCAGGTATTACAGCCTCAATTGGTTCTTCTAAACTTGATATATTTACTTCATCTTTATTTAATTCTTGTAGTATACAATAAAGGGTTGTAGACTTCCCTGCCCCTGTTGGACCATTTACAATAGTTAATCCAGTGTTAACTTTCATAATATATTCTAATTTCTTTTTTTGTTTATCAGTTAAATTTAGATTATCTATAGAGTAGTTAAATACATTTCCATATAAAATTCTTATAACAATTTTTTCTCCATATACAATTGGTATTATAGATACTCTTAAATCGTAATCCTTTTCATTGTATCTAAATGTTAGTTTTCCATCTTGAGGTTTTCTTTTCTCAGTTATATCTAAATTTGAGCTTATTTTAATTTTTGATAAAATAGCTATATATTCTTTAGTGTCGAATATAAACATACTTCTTAATATCCCATCAATTCTAAATCTAACTAATATATAGTCTCTATATGGTTCAAAATGTATATCTGATGCTTTTAAATTTATAGCTTTCTTAAAAACCTCATTATCAGCATCTTTGCTATTTCCTAAATATACAATTTTAAGTAAATATTCAAGTTCCTCTTCACTTATAATTACTACCTTAACTTTTTTTCTAAATATAAACTCAAATTCATCTACCATAGTTTTTTTATTCTCGCTTGCATAGATGTAAATTTCACTGCTATTTTCTTTAAATGGAAATGCTCTTATCTTTTTTGCTTTTTGTTCATTTATTTTTCTTACTACTGAAATATCTATATTCTTAATTAATTTACTTTTTACCATTTTTTAATCACCCTTAATAAAACTGTCCATTCCTGTATTTTTTATACCATATTTCGTATATTTTTTAAATTTTAATAATAGTTTTAAAACAAAAAAAGAACTTAGAAATTATTCTAAATTCTTTTTTTAATTGATATTTATAAAATTACAATTTGTTATATAATTACTAACTAAAGCTACACTTCCATCAGAGTATTTATAAACATGCTCCTTCTTCTCATTTGATACACTTCCTACAAACAATATCTCACCAGCCTCATTAACTGATAAACCTTTTTCCGCATAAAGTACACTTGGAAAATCAAATACTAATCTTTTTATCACACCATTATCAAATTCATAAATAGAGTAATTATTATTTTTTACCTTTCCCAATAAATATAGCTTATCATTAACAGATTCTATATCATTAATATCTATAACTTCTCTTGAAATTTCAGTTATATCTCCATTTACACTAACTATATTAAGAACTGTATCTTCTCCATAATGCTCTTCAACTAAAGCTAATCCATCATCTATATGTTTTAAAAATTTCACATATCCATTACTTATTTTATAAATATTATCTTCATTTTTTGTTTTTACATCATATGTGAAAATTCCAGTAGTCTTTTCCTCAGTATTAACTCCATAATAAGCTAGTTTAGTATCAGTTATCCAATCAATAAACTGTCCTGAAATTACAGCCTTATTATCTAAAAGTATTTCCTTTTCATTTTTCAAATCCATAACTGCTGGTTCTAAGTATTCATCATTTATAAAATAAAACACATAGTCTCCTTCTGGTGAAATCTTTAAACTTGCTATTTTATTATGTTCTATTTTTATATCTTTAGAATTATAATTTACATAAAAACTATTATCTTTATAAAATGTATATGTATTAGATTCCATATTAAAGTTGGTTATTACCTTACCTTCCGTATCTATCTCTTCATATGTATTTTCTGAACTAAAATTAAAAGTTTCATAACTGGTGCTTTCATCTACAAAAGCACCTTTATTTAAGCTTATTTTACTTATTTCTTCTACGCTTTCCTTCTTACAACCTAGAAAAAATACAGCAGTAATCATAAGTTGAATTAAAATCATCAATCTTTTACATTTTCTTTTTGCCATCTACTTTTTTCCTCTTTATCAATATGCTTTACCACTACAAATAAACTCTGCATTCCCAATCATATAAATAGAAGTCCCTTCTAATTCTATTCTTAACTTACCACCTGGGACTTTAACATTAACTTTATCTTTAGTTAAATTTAATTTATTGCATATTACAACAGATGCTGAACATCCTGTTCCACATGAATAAGTTGCTCCAGCCCCTCTTTCCCAAGTTCTAACTAAAATATTTTCATCATCAATTACTTTAACAAAATTAACATTCGTACCTTCTTCAAAAAGCTCATATTTTTCTATATATTTACCTTCTGTAACATCATAATTTTCATCATCTACAAAAATAACTGTATGAGGTACACCGACTAATATAGATGAAGCCCTATAATTTTTACCATTAACAATTATATCCTCATCTATTAATTTATCCTTATTCTTTAATGGTATTAATGAACCATCAAAAGATATTTCACCCATATATACTTTTACTGTTTCAACCCTTCTATCACTATTTATCTTTAACTCTAACTCTTTTACTCCATCACCAGTTTCAACAGTAATTATTTCTTTATCTATAATATTATTTTCAAAAACATATTTTCCAAAGCATCTAATAGCATTTCCACACATATTAGCACCTGATCCATCACTATTTACTATTACCATCTTAACATCTGCTAATGCTGATTTTCTAACTAATACTATTCCATCAGCTCCTATACCAAATCTTCTATGACAAAGCTTTTTAGCTAAATTACTTTCTTGTCCAATATATTTATTATCTAAATCTAATAAAAAAATAAAATCATTTCCTGTGCCGTGCATTTTTATAAATTCCATAATTTTCTCCTCCATTTCACAACCGTTTTACTAATACATAAATTAATGATATACTTACTTTAATTAATACTAAAGAAAGGATGATATTTATGGCAATAGACGGTATCTACTTATATAGTTTAGTGCAAGATTTAAAAAAATCAATATTAAATTCTAAAATTGATAAAATAAATCAACCTGAAAAGGATGAAATAATAATAACATTAAGAAAAGAACGAAAAAACTTAAAACTTTTAATATCTGCATCACCTAAATATCCAAGATTTAACTTAACTACAGTTGTTAAATCTAACCCACTTCAAGCCCCAATGTTTACTATGGTTCTTAGAAAATATTTAATTGGTGGTAAAATTATAGATATTGTTCAACAAGAAGGAGATAGAATAGTTAAATTCTTTATTGAAGCTTCTGACGAACTAGGCTTTAATAGTGTTTATACTTTAATTGTTGAAATAATGGGAAGACATAGTAATATTACTCTTGTTAGAGAAAGAGACAATAAAATAATGGAATGTATAAAACATATAGCTCCTTCTATGAATAGTTATAGAGTTTTATATCCAGGAATAACTTATAAATATCCTCCAGAATCAACAAAGATTAATCCGTTCTCTTTTAATGATACCACTTTACAAGAGTTTATGGATAAAAATTCAGTGATTTTTAACAAAAATTTCTTTGTTTCTTGTTTTACTGGTATAAGTACATCACTATCTGAACATTTATTCATTGAATACAATAAAAATTATACAGATTTCTCTATAAATAATATCTTTGCCTTTATTAATAACTTTATAAACACTATTTTAGATAATAAAATATTTAAAATTTACAAAGATAAAGATGGAGACTATATAGACTTTTATGTTACGCCTTTAAGTCAATTAGAAGAAAAATATACTTTTGAAATATTAAATGATATTCACGAATTAATGGATAAATATTATTTAGAAAAAGATAAACAAGAACGTATTAAAGGTCGATCTGTAAATTTACAAAAACTTGTTACGACAAATATAGAAAGATGTATAAAAAAAGAAAATAAATTAAATGATCTTCTAAAAAAATGCGAAGATAAGGATGATTTTAAAATTAAAGGTGATTTATTAACATCTTATATATATAGTATTAAAAAAGGAGATAAAACTTTTACTACAGTTAATTTCTTTAGTGAAGATAGTGAAGAAATTACAATTCCTTTAGATGAAAATAAAACACCATCTGAAAATGTACAAAGTTATTATAAAAAATATAATAAACTAAAAAAATCTGAAGAATCAGCTATAGAACAGCTTGAAAAAAACCATCAAGAATTGCAGTATTTATATTCAGTATTAACTAATATAGAAAATTGTGAAAGTTATACAGAAATTGATGATATAAAGGAAGAATTAATTTCAACAGGATATGTAAGAAAAAGAAAATCTAATGGTAAAAACTCAAAAAAATCTAAAGAATCAAAGCCATTACATTATATTTCTTCTGATGGTATAGATATTTTTGTTGGTAAGAATAATATTCAAAATGATTATCTTTCATTAAAATTTGCAAATAAAAACTTTATGTGGCTTCATACAAAAAATATTCCTGGCTCACATGTTATTATATGTTCAAATGATATTCCAGATAGTACATTAGTAGAAGGAGCTACTTTAGCAGCACATTATAGTAAAGCTAAAGATTCTTCAAAAGTTCCAGTTGATTATACTTTAGTTAAAAATCTAAAAAAACCAAATGGAGCAAATCCAGGAATGGTTATTTATCATACTAACTATACAATGTTTGTAGAACCTTCTGAATTTAACAATTTAAATATCAAGAAAAAATAATGCAAAAGATGGTAAAGTTGCTCTGCAATTTCACCATCTTTATTTTAATTATATTAAATGTGATTAACAACCATATCTCCATGATTCTTTATTTTTTCATTATCAAAATATTGATAATAATAACATTTTAACTTACCATTATATAATTTTCTATTTTTAGTAGACTTTCTTCCAAAAGGTATTTCAAAACCTTCATATGAAGTTAAAATGTTAAAATCCCAAGTATCAAGTTTTCTCTTATTCATTCCTAAATACTTGTAAAGTTCTTCAACCTCTTTCTTTTCTCCTAATCTTTCTCCATATGGTGGATTAGTTATAATAAAGGCATTTTTATCACCGCTTGAGAATTGTTTGAAATCTCTCTTTTGGAATTCAATATATTTTGCAACTCCAGCTTTTTGAGAATTACTTCTTGCAATTTTAAGCATTCTTCCATCTATATCATAACCTATAAGCTTTATATCCTTATTTTTTATAGATCTCTCAGCACCTTCTTTAACTTGTTCATAAATATCAGAACCTATAGTTGGCCATATTTCTGATACAAAGTTTCTGAAAAGTCCTGGAGCTATATTTTGCATTATCATAGCAGCTTCTATTAATATAGTTCCTGATCCACAGAAAGGATCAACTAAAGTATAGTCTTCTTTCCATCTAGAAATCAAAACTAAAGCAGCTGCTAAAGTTTCTTTTAATGGTGCTATACCAGCTTCCTCTCTATATCCTCTTTTATGAAGTCCTACACCACTAGTATCAATTGATAAAGTTACTACATCTTTTAGTATTGATACTTCAATTTTATAAACTGGACCATCTTCACTAAAATGACTTACACCATAATCTTCACTCATACTTGTTACTATTGCTTTTTTAACAATTGATTGGCAGTCTGGCACACTAAAAAGAGTTGATTTAACAGATTTACCAACTACATGCATTACTCCATCCTGTGGTATAATTTCACTCCATTTTACTTTTTTAGTACCTTGGAAAAGTTCCTCAAAGCTTCTTGCTTCAAATTCCGCCATCTTTATAAATACTCTATCTGCTGTTCTTAAATGTACATTAGCAATGGCAATATCCATCTCATCACCTTCGAAATGCACTTTACCATTTTCAACTTTTAAATCTTCATATCCTAACGCTTTAAGTTCTTTTGCTGTAATTCCTTCTAATCCAAAAGTAGTTGTTGCTACTAAATTATATTCCATTGTTTATTGTCTCCTTTTATGACTCATATATTTTAACTGAATCATTTCCGTCTATTTCATTTATTTCCACTGCTACTATTTCAGTCTTTGATGTTGGTATGTTTTTACCAACATAATCAGCTCTAATTGGTAATTCTTTATGTCCTCTATCAATAAGAACTGCAAGTTGAATTGATAGTGGTCTTCCTGCATCTATAATAGCTTCAATAGCTGCTCTAACTGTTCTACAAGTAAATAATACGTCATCTACTAATATAACTTTTTTACCCTTTACCTCAGCTCCTAAATCAACAGAATTTAATTTAGGACTTTCCTTAATTTCTGTAATGTCATCTCTATAAAGACTTATATCAACATATCCTACATCTACAGCAACACCTTCTATTTTTTCGATGTTTCCAGCTATTCTTTTAGCTAAAGGATATCCTCTTCTCTTTATTCCTATTAATACTATATCTTCAACACCTTTATTTTTTTCAATAATTTCATGTGAAATTCTAATTAAACTTCTTCTAATTGCATTATCATCTAATAAATTAGCTTTTAACTTCATAAACATAAACTCCTTACATTTTTCTCAATTTTTCTAGTAACTCTTTAAAGTAATTAGGTAATTCAGATGTAAACTCCATATACTCTTTAGTTCTAGGATGTATAAAACCTAATGTCTTAGCATGAAGTGCTTGCCCTTCTATATTAAACTTTTGTCTTTTATAACCATAAACTAAGTCACCAACTAAAGGATGCCCTATAGATGACATATGCACTCTAATTTGATGTGTTCTTCCAGTTTCTAAAGTGCATTTAACAAGAGAAACTCCTTTATCATATTGTTCTAACACTTCATAATGTGTTACTGCTCTTTTTCCATCAGAGTTAATTGCCATTTTTATTCTTTCTTTTTTATCTCTACTAATAGGTTTGTCAACAGTACCTTTTACATTACTAAATTTCCCTTCTACTAAGGCATAATATTCTCTCTTTATTGAATGCTCTTTAAATTGTGCTGCTAAATCATTATGAGCTTCATCGTTTTTTGCAATTACAAGTATTCCAGAAGTATCTTTATCTATTCTATGTACAATTCCAGGTCTTATAACACCATTAATTCCTGATAAATCACTGCAATGATGTAATATACCATTCACTAAAGTTCCTGTATAATTTCCTGGAGCAGGATGAACTACTATACCTTTTTCTTTATTAACAACTAATACATCTTCATCCTCATAAACAATATCTAAATTCATTTTTTCTGCAGAAACATTAAGTTCAACCGGCTCCGGAACTTCAACTTCAATAAAGTCACCCTTTTTAAGCTTATAATTACTCTTAATTACTTTACTATTAGCTTTAACCTTTTTTTCCTCTATTAATCCTTGAACAAACGACCTTGATTTGCCTTCTATCATTACTGATAAATATTTATCTATTCTTTTTCCTTCTTCTTCACTATTAATATTAAAACTTAAATTTTCCATATATTTTACTCCATTTATTTATATTATTATAAGTGATATTCTAAACTCCCAAATCTTAATTAGTACTCTAATAACTCTGCTCTAATATACTAAAGTTATACTTTATATACTCATTAGAACTTATAAAGAATCAGTTTCTTTTGACATTATAATATATAAATAAATCATTCTCAATAGTAGTATTAATCATAACCTCAAATAAATTAACTAAAGGAGACCAAAATTTCGGTCTCCTATATGTATTAGTTATTTGAATAGAATTTTTTCACAGCATCTATATCATCATTTAGATCTTCAAGTTTAAACTC
Organism: uncultured Clostridium sp.; assembly: GCA_900547475.1. Lineage (GTDB taxonomy): Bacteria > Bacillota > Clostridia > Clostridiales > Clostridiaceae > Clostridium. Next base: position 39,464 of record URGW01000003.1, read on the forward strand.
TTCCTTTTCTTCTGAATTATAAATCTCTGCTTCTTTTTCATGTAGCTCATATTGTTCAACAGGTTGTGCTACATTATAATTTTTTGTTAAATCTTTTTCTAATTCATCAAAAGTTTGAAGTTGAGTATTCATAAATCCTCTAAACTTTGCCCTAAATTTTATGAATTCTTCTTTTACTCTTTCATATTCATCATTTATAGCTACAACATCACCATGAGCCTTATCTAATATTCTTTGAGCTGTTTCATTAGCATTTCCAATAATTAATTCAGCTTGCTTTTCTGAGCTTTCTTTAGCTTGATCTGCAGCATTTTGTGCTAATAATAAAGTATTTTGAATAGTTGCTTCTAACTTTTCATAATGTTCAAGTTTTTCATTTACTCTACTTAAACTTTCCTTTAACCTAGCATTTTCCTTATAAACCTCTTCATAGCTTTCAACAACATCATCTAAGAATTCATCTACTTCTTCAACAGAATATCCTCTTATTCCTTTCTTAAATTCCTTATTGTTTATATCTATAGGAGTTAATTTCATTCCATCCACCTCTTCTATATAAATTTGTTCATTTTAACTTTATATCTTCCACTTTTCGTATTCCCAACAATTTCTCCTATTATAAATTTTCCTACCCCAGAAATCGTTATTCTTTGGCCATCCTTTATTTCTTTGCTTTTATCTATAGATTTAGAATAATCTATTAGTACTTTACCACTATCAATAATTTCAACTGCTTTCCCCCTAGATATGTTAGCTAACTTAGAAACTATATTATCTAATCTAAGTGAAGGAACTATTATGGTTCCTTCTAAAAAATTACTATTTGGTAAATTATCCTCCTGTATTTCTTCTACTGATACAGGTGCTTTACCCACACTACTTAACTCATATAAAATATAGTCTGCTACTTCTTCATAAATAGGAACTATTGCATAATTATCAATTACTCGTAAATCTCCAAGCTTTTCTCTCTCTATTCCTAAGGCCATGATAGCTCCTAAATAATCCTTATGTGAAAGATTACTAAATTTAGACTTATTGGTAATCTTAATAATTCTATATGGAAAAGGAGTAGAATAAATATTATTAAATGCTAGTATTTTTCTATCACATTCCTCAAAAGCCCCTTTTGCCTCTACTAAAAAATCATTAGCATTAAAATTCTTAGTAAAATACATCCAAATATTAGGTTTGCAAAAAAACTTAGTAAATGTTGGTATACCTTTATTATAAGCTAAGCTCATATATTGATAAACTTTTATAACATCTTCAGTATCTTCTTTTAAAAAATTCTTTAAAACATCTTCTTTTGATAACATTTTATAATAATATCCCACTAATAAAATTTAATACTATGATAGCTAGTAGTGGTGCAAAATCTATCATCATATTTCCAAAAAGTCTTTCTTGTAGAATTCTAAAGGGCTCTAAAATTGGATTGTTAAAAGATACTAAAATTCTATAAAAACTACTTTCTCTAATATTAGGTATATAAGAAAGTATTACTTCTGCTAAAATACTTATATCTAACACAGTAAATAATAAATATAAAAAACTACTTATGATTCCTATTGGAATCACCTCCTATTTGTTCCAGTTAAATAGTGCTTTTGAACTTATTTCACTTCTTAACTCATTACTAACTTCTACATTTGATGGTGAAAGTAAATATACTCTTTGCTCAACTTCTTGAAGTTGAGCTCCTAACACACAACATGCTCCACTAATAAAATCTACTAATCTTTGAGCTATTTTCGTTTCCATTGCAGTTGTATTAACAACAACTATTTTTCTATTTTTTATAGCATCTGCAATTTCTCTTGCTTCATCATATGAAGTTGGTTTAACAACCATAACCTTAGCAGATGCTGAATTATGAATATTAACCACTTTATTACCTCTTTGTTTTGAAATTATAGGTTCAATCTCTTCAACCTCTTCTTCTTCCTCAATTTCTTCTAAATCTTCAAAATCCTCGTCATCATACTCTCCAAGACCTATTATTTCTTTAAACTTTCCAAACATATTACTCATTTTATTACATCCTCCTATTTTTCTCTTAATCCAAATATGCCAGAGCCAATTCTAACTAAATTAGCACCTTCTTGAATTGCAATTTTATAATCATTAGTCATTCCCATAGATAAAACTTCCATAGATATATTTTCAAACTTTCTTTCTTTTAATTTATCAAAGATTTGTTTTGTTCTACTAAAATAGCATCTATTTTCTTCCTCATTCCCTTTAGGTATTATAACCATAATCCCCTTAACCTTTACGTGCTTACACTTTTCAACAGCAGAAATCATATATTCTATCTCTTCTTCATATATTCCACTTTTACTTTCTTCTCTACCTATATTTATTTGAATAAGTACATTAGCACATAAATTATTTTTTCCAAACTCACTCTCTATTTTCTCTAATAGTTTTATACTAGATAAAGAATGTATTAAATAAACATTATTCACTAAATACTTAACTTTATTAGTTTGAAGCTTACCTATAAAATGCCATCTTATATCCTCTGGCAACCTTTCTTTCTTAGAAATTAACTCTTGAACCTTATTCTCTCCAAAATCTCTTTGTCCAGTATTATATGACTCAATTATCATCTCTACTGGCTTAGTCTTAGATACAGCTACTAACTTAACATCATTAGGTATCTCACTTAAAATTTTTATTGTTTTTTCTGCAATACTAATGTTGATCCCTCCTTAGAAAGAGTTAATTGCCCGCATATCATTATTATTCTTCAAAAGTATAAAATTCCCTTCTAAATCTCTTTTTAATTATAACATTTTTTTAGAATTTTTTTAATACTTTTTTAATTTAATTATCTGCTCTCTCCATAAATTTAGGCTCTATTGATTTTTTTGCTGCCGGTAAAGTAATTTCGTCAAACTTTTCTATAGTTATATTTAACTTTCTAATTATTAATTTATTTATATAACTACCCTCTGTTAATAATGAAGCTTCCAGTTGTTCTGGATCTCCTATAGCATAAAACTTAAATGGACTTCCCTCCATATCGTTTCCATTTTCTTCAAATCTTATGAACGCCCATGCACATACAAGACCTGTAGTATTTAAAATCCTATAATTGTTAATAGCTATTCCTTCTGCCCCTGCAGTTCTTAAATCATTAAGCACCATTGCTGCATCTGCTGAATGTAAGGTTCTTCTATCTACCTCTAATTGATCATCTTTATTTATATCATATTCACCATCATAAATAGTTAAAATTATACCTGGTCCTGTTATTTCAGTTGTACCAGCAAGATCCCCATAAGAAGATAATTGTTCTTTCATATGCTCAATTACTTTTTCGTTATTTTCATCATCATCTGCATAATTAATATCAAGACTTGAAATTTTTTTAGATAATTCATAGTTATCATCACTTAGTGCGGTTATCTCATCGTATAATTTATTTCTCTCTTCTATAGCATCCTTATATTCAACAGAATTCAGATTAAGAAAACCGGTAGTTTCATTTATACCGATGTTAGTTACAATTAAAAATCCAAGTAATATTGTAGCAATTAAAATAAAAAACTTACTTCTATAGTTTTTCATCTAATCACCTCTTCGTCTGTCTTTATATTTTTCTAATAAAACTCTTCTAATTGATCCAAAATTATCAAATATTCTTCCCCCAAATACAATTACAGCTGCAATATATATAGGAATTCCTAATTTATCTCCTAAATAAGCAAGTGCTGCTGCAAGTAGCGCATTCCCAAAAAAACCTGATATAAATATATCCGGCTTAAATCTTTTATTAAGAGATGCTCTAAATGCACCAAATACAGAATCCAAACATGCTAGTATTGCCACAGACATATATGGAGAAAATTTTTCTGGTATATTTACATCAAATATTAATCCTAAAAGTACTCCTAATAATAAACCTATAAATGCTATCAAAACTTTTCCTCCCTTATTGAACTGGCTTTATATATTCATATCTTAATGATTGTGTTGTTTTAACTATTGTTATGTCATCCATTTGCTTAACATCATTACTATAACTCTTTAAAGCAGCATAATCTAATACTCCTGGAAAATTTACTGCAAGATTTAACTTACTTTTATCCCCTATTGCTTTTATAGTAATTTCACTATTAGGATCTACTCTTCCTGCTGATCCAATAGAAATTGAACTTCCTGCCATTTTTATTCCAGTCTGTGGTGTAATTCTCATCTCATTTATGGAGATAGCCTCTGCTCCAGCATACCATAAAGAGTTAATTAAATTTACAATTTCCTCTTCACTTACTGTATTTATAGTTTGAGTTCCATTTGTTCCAAAAACTGAATTCTTAAGTGATAATGTTATGATAATTCCTGGTCCTTTAACATCTAAAAGCCCTATTTGCATTCTTGCATTATCAAGTTGCTTTTTAATTTCCCCTTCAATTTCCCCTTCTTTTGCTGCTGCATCTTCAAGCTGTTTTAATTCTTCAGATAATATTTCATTATTTTTTTGAAGATCTTCTTTTTCTTTTTTTAAAATCTCTATTTCTGATAATATGTCTGCACCATTATAATCTATATCTCTACCATTAGCGACACTTAATTGTTTAAATTGATATGTCAATAAAAAACCTAAAAATGCACATACTAACGCTACAACTATTTGAGATAATACCTTTTTCATATTTCTCCTCCTACTATTCTACTGGTTCTACATCTGCATCTACTTCTAGATCCTCTTGTTGTGTTATATTATTATCTGTAGTTACACTATTATCCTCTGTTATTCCTTCCTCTTCTTCATTAGTTTCTTCTTTTACTTCTTCAACCTTTATTACAGGTGATCCATTAAAACTAACATTTATATATCCCTTTGCAATATTTATATTATCATCTAACATAATTCTATATACATTTTCCATTTTATTATATAAATCACTGTCATCACCAAATAATATCTCTACATTCCCGATATAACCAATAATATTAACTATATTGCTTAAGTCTAAACTTGAAAAATATATAGATTCTCTATTTTGTGAAATGAATGGGTAAAAATTTGTTAAAATACTTTTATATGAATTAAATTCATCAACTTTACTCTCATCATCCTTAATACTTATATCCACACCTTTAATTTCAACTAAATTCCTTCCATCAATATTATCTACTTCTTCTAAAACTTCTAAATCATTGTTGATAATCAATAGTTCAACACCATTATTAATATAATATACCGGTGCTTCTTCTGTAATATTAATTTCCAATGTATTTATACCTTTTCTCTTAATATCAACAGTACTAACATATCTATTTTTTAAAATCTCCTCTCTTATCTTTCTTTCATTTACTGTAAATATATTTAATCCAATCCTATCGCTAACCTCACTTAAAAGAACTTCATTTGATATTGTAACATTTCCTTTAAAATTAATAGCTTTAATATTAAATATTGGAGCTTTAGTAATAAAAATAAACCCTCCTACAACAAGAATTATTGTAATTAATGTTAACTTTTTTATTAATCTTTTTCTCTTTTTTGCTCTTATAAACTTTTTTATATCTTTCATTAGTACCTTATTCCTTTTTAATTTCTATCTTTTACTATAATTTTACCATAAAACTTGTAATTTTTTATAATTATTTTACATCATTCTTTTTATATTGTACACAAAAATTAAGAGCTTCTTTCATAAGAAGCTCTTAAAATCTTTTAAATTATTTTCTTTTCAACTTGCCTTGATATGTTTAACAGTATTCCCATTGCCGTCAGATTTATTACAAGTGAGGTTCCACCATAACTAATAAACGGCATAGGCACTCCAGTAACCGGCATAGATCCAGTGACAACTGCTATATTAATAATAGCTTGAACTGCTATAATAGATGTAATTCCCATAGCCAAAAGCTTACCATAAGTATCCTTGGCATTCATAGCAACTCTAACACCTCTCCATATAAATATCAAAAATAGACTTATAATAATTAAACATCCAATTAACCCCACTTCTTCTCCTATTATAGAAAATATAAAGTCATTATGAGGTTCTGGCATATACAAGGTTTTTTGCCTAGATTGCCCAAGCCCTAAACCTGTAAGTCCACCTGATCCCAATGCTAAGAAAGATTGTATTAACTGATATCCTGCATCTGCCGCATCCTTCCATGGATCTATAAAGTTTAACATCCTTTCTCTTCTATAGTCAGAACTAAAAATAAAGAATATTGCTAATGTTAGCATAGCTGGCATAATAATTCCAAATAAATGCTTAATTTTACCTCCTGCTACAAAAAGCATTATAAAAGTAACTATCATAATAATAGAAGCTATACTCATATTATGTTCCGCTAAAATAAGAGCTGCAAAGAATCCTGATACACATAAATAAGGCACTAATCCATACCAAAATTCTTTAACTTTATCTCCTTTAATATCTATACTAAGTGCTAAAAACATTACAACTGCATATTTTGTTAGCTCTGACGGTTGAAAAGATAATGGACCTAAAGAAATCCATCTTTTTGCACCATTAATTGCTGGAAAGAAAAATACAGCAATTAATAGTGGTATTGTTAATAAAAGTAATTTTGGTGTTATCTTTTTTAACTTATGATAATCTATAGACATCATTACAGTCATTGATATCACACCTATTATTGCCCAAATCAATTGTCTTTTAAAGAAATACATACTATCGTTATTATGAAACATAGCATAAAAAGAACTTGTGGAGTACACCATAACAACCCCTATTGATAATAGTATACATAAAGTATAAAATATACCATAATCAATTTGCCCCATTTCTTTTTTTTCCTTGGGCTTATAAAAACTCATAGACATTCCTCCAATTTAATTACTAAATTGCAAAAAAACCTATTATACATAAAACTACTGTTATTATTGAAAATACTGTAACTATTTTTACTTCATTCCATCCACATTGTTCAAAATGGTGATGTATAGGAGCCATTTTAAATACTCTTTTTCCAGTTGATTTAAAGGAAGTAACTTGTATTATTACTGATAAAGCCTCTACAACATAAATACCTCCAACTATTACTATTAATAGAGGATACCCACTTATTATTGCTATTGTAGTAATAGCTCCACCAATTGATAAAGAACCTGTATCTCCCATAAATACCTTTGCAGGATACGCATTGAATTTTAAGAAACCAATTAATCCCGCTATTAATGCTACTGAAAATATAGTTAATGAGTAATCTTTAATTATAAATGTTAAAACTCCAAAAAATGTTAAAACCAAAACTGATACTGTTGATGCTAATCCATCTAATCCATCTGTTAAGTTAACAGCATTTGTCATAGCTGCGTAAACAAATACAACAAATGGAACATATAACACACCTAAAGGAAGCTTAAAGCTAGTAAATGGTATTACAATATCATGAGGTAAATTTACATAGCTATAGTAACCAAATCCTCCTGAAACAATTAATAATAAAAGCATTTTTTGCCATGCTTTTAATCCTTCACTTTGCTTTTTTAATATCTTTAAAAGATCATCTAAAAATCCAATAAATCCAAATGCAATAAGTGAGTATAATGCTACCATTCCTTTTTCAGTAAAACTATCACTCATAATAAGCATTACTATTGTTGTTGAAAGAATAAACATTACTCCTCCCATTGTAGGAGTTCCTGCTTTCTTTAAATGACTTTTAGGTCCTTCTTCTCTAATGTTTTGACCAAACTTTAATCTTCTTAAAAGTGGTATTGTAATTGGGCCAAGTATTAAAGCTATAATAACCCCTATTACAAAAGTTAATATTAATATTTTTGTTATCTCTCCTGGTAATATGTTCATAGTACTATCCCCCATATTTTACTGCTATACTTAGCAGTTCACCTCCTTCGTTGAATTACATCTCTTCTAAATCTTTAACAATATCTTCTAGTTTAACACCTCTAGATGCCTTAATTAATACTACGTCATCTAGTTTAACAATATTTTTCAATTCTTTTATGCATTCCTCTTTAGTGTTATACATGATTATATTATCATTATCAAATCCATCTTTAAAGTTTTTAATGTATCTACCTATAACTATTAAGATATCAACTTTATCTTTTGCATATTTTCCTACTTCAAAATGAGCTCTTTCTGATTCATCTCCTAATTCATACATATCACCTAAAATTGCAATTTTTCTACAATTTTTATAAGCTGAAAGTACATCTAAAGAAGATCGCATTGAATCAGGACTGGCATTATAGCAATCATTTATTATAGTAAGCCCTTCTTTTTTTATGACTTGTAATCTCATTGAAGTAGCTTCTAAATTTTCAAGTCCTTTAACCATTTGTTTAAAAGAAACATTTAAACACTCTGCAACTTCAATTGCAAGCATTGTATTTAATACATTATGCTTACCTGCCATTGGTAGATTAAATACAGCTTCATCACCAAAAGCATGAGCTAAAAACTCTGTTTCCTCTTCTCTTAATATAATATTAGATGCGTAAACATCATATTCATGATTATAACCAATTTTTTTAACTTTAAATACATTTGATGAAATATTTTGTAAGAGTTTATCTTCAGCATTAAGAATTAATGTATTTTCATCATTAAAGAAAGTAACAATTTCCATTTTTGCTTTTAAAATATTTTCTTGTGTCTTTAAATTTTCTATATGTGATAATCCAATATTAGTTATAACAGCTACATCAGGTCTAGCAACACTTGCAAGCAACTCTATCTCACCTAAAGAGCTCATTCCCATTTCTAATACAGCCACATCAAAGTCTGAAGTTAGCTCTAATATCATAAGTGGTAGTCCTATGTCATTATTGAAATTTCCTTTTGTCTTAAAAACTTTATACTTATCACTTAGAAGAGCTGCTATTAAATCTTTAGTTGATGTTTTACCTGTTGAACCAGTAACTCCAACAACCTTAAGCCCTAATTTTTCTCTATAAAATCTAGCTAAATTTAATAATGCTTTTCTAGTATCTTTTACTTTTATTATAGTACCTTTATTTTGCACTTCTTTGAAATCAAACTTAACTTCATCTATTATTACAACAGATGCTCCATTTTCTAAAGCTTTTACTGCAAAATCATTTCCATTGAAATTAGCTCCTTTAATTGCTAAGAAGACATTATTTTTTTCTATTTTTCTTGTATCAATACATAACTTATTAAAATTAATCTCTTCCTTTTGTATAATAACTTCTCCCTCTATTGCATTTAGCATTTCCTTAAAAGTCATTTCCATAATAATCACTCTACCTTCTTCATCTTCAAATATTATTTTTTTACCAAGAATGCTTCTTTTAATTATAGACATCAATATATCTTCTTATTCTAAAATAAATATATTTTATCTATACATAAATTTAGCATGTGAATTTACCACATGCTAAAAAATAAAAATATTAATCTCCATACTCAGCACTTAATGTTAACTTTACAGTAGTACCTTCTGAAATTAGTTCCCCACTAGGAATATTTTGATTTATTACTACTCCATCTCCTTGAAGTGTATATTTTATTCCTAAACTCTCTAAAAGTTCTACAGCTGATTCCTTTGAGTAACCTCTTACATCAGGCATAATAACATCTTTATTATAAGTTGAATTTTCATCTGTGTAAAGATTTATTGTAGAACCTTCCTTTATAGTATACCCTGGATAAGGTTTCATATTTGTTATTGTTTCCCCATCACCTTCTACAGTACACTCTAAATTATATTCTTTTAGTAAGTTTTTAGCCTCTGAAACTGATAATCCCCTTAACTCTGGAATAACTATATCTTTTAATATTACATTCTCATCTTGTGAAAATTCACTATCTAAATAATTAAATATATCTTCTAATAGTATTTTACCTAATGGAGCTGTTACTACACCAGCATAGTATGCACCATTACTTGGTTCATCTATACTTAAAAATACAGTAATCTGAGGATTTTCAACTGTTGCAAATCCTGCCATAGATGATATATACTTTCCTGATTCATAAGAGCCTGTTAAAGGATTAACCTTTTGTGCAGTACCTGTTTTTGCTCCAACATGATATCCTTCTATATAAACCTTATTAGATCCACCTTGATTTACAGTTCTTTCCAAGTAATCCCTCAAAGTAGCAGCTGTCTCTTCAGAAATTACATTTTCTGTAGTCTTTGGTTCAAATACTTCATCAACTATTGTATTTCCACTGCTATCTACATGACTAATAGATTTCATTACATGAGGTTGTATCAATGTTCCACCATTAACTATAGCATTATAAGCTGCCATATATTGAACAGCATTAACTGTATTTGTTTGTCCAAAAGATATTGTTGCAAGGTCAGCATCATTCATATTCTCTGCTGATTTTATTATCCCTCTTGCTTCTCCTGGTAAATCTACTCCAGAAACTTGTCCAAATCCAAACTTTTTAATATATTCAACAAGCTTTTCAGCTCCAATTTTTTCCCCAAGTTTCATAAACCCAACATTACATGAGTTTTGAAGAATTTCAGGTAATATTTGACTTCCATGCCCTGATCTTTTCCAGCAATGGATGGTATGTGGACCTACTTGTAAGCTACCTCCACATTCAAAAGTATCAGATTCTGAAACTAACCCTTCTTCTATAGCTGTTGACATAGTAATTACCTTAAATATTGATCCTGGTTCAAAGGTATCATTAACTAAACTATTTCTCCACATCTTTTGAAGTTTTTCAGCATCCGTTTCACCTGTAAAATCTTCATATCCCTCAAATGGATTATTAGGATCAAAATCTGGTTCGTTAACCATAGCTAATATCTCTCCATTTTGTGGATTCATTACAAGTATAGAAACTCTTTTTGCTTTATTATCAACAAGACCTTTTTCCGCTACTTTTTCAGCTATAGCTTGTAAGTTTTTATCTATAGTTAATGTTACATCCTTACCAGCAATAGGTGCAGTAAAGTTTGATATTGTATAATCTAAAGCTTCACTATTTCTATCTAACTCAGTAATTCTTAATCCTGGAACACCTGAAAGATACTCATTATACTGAAGCTCTACTCCAGTTAATCCTTGCCCATCACTATTGGTAGTTCCTAACACATGTGATAAGAATTGTCCTTCTGGATAATATCTTTGAGTATCTGGTGATACTATAACGCCTTGAATATTCAATTCCTTAACTTTATCAGCTAACTCCTTTTCAATTCTTCTTACTAAAGTAGCCGAACCTGCATCATTACCATTTGCAAGCTTAGTCTCAAGCTTATCCTTAACTGTAGTAGTATCCATATCTACTGCTTCTGCAATTAAAGGAGCAATATCATCAGTAGTCTTTTCATTTTTCTTTAAATATTGCCTAATAGAATTTAAGTCAAAGTCTATTCTGTAAACATTAGCTGATACAGCCAATTCATTTCCATTTCTATCTAAAATTCTACCTCTTCTTGCATCTATTCTAACTTCACTTGTCCATTGATCTTCTGCCCTACTAGAATAATCATCTCTTTTAACAAGCATAATATAGGATAACCTAATAATCAGCAAGGCAAACACAGCAGTAATAAACCATAGAGCTAATACCATCCTTTTACGCATGACTGCTCTATCTTTAAACCCTTTCTTATTCATATTAAATTCCTCCAAGGAACATTCAACTAATGAATAATTAAAGTTCAAAATACTACTAAGATATACCTTGCGTCTACATTTCTATAAATTACCCATTAATTAAATGCTGCTATAATTTTTTGTAGTAACCCACTCTTCTTGCTTTCCTCATTTTTTAAATGTGAAAAGTATTCTTTTGACATATCAATACTTATAGTACTTTCAGAACTTGGATAAACCATTCCTAATTCATTTTCTGCTGTGCTTTTTATTTTATCGAATGATGCAAATTTTAGCATATCTACATTAATTGCTGCATTTACATCCTCTTCTTCTTTCATATTGCTTTCTAAGATTAATAACTCTTTCTGAAGGGCATGTATTTTCCCATCTAGATATAAAGTTGTAGCTCCTAATGTAAACATAATCGTAGCAATTGTTAGGCCACTAACTAGAATGTTTTTTCTTTTCTGATGAGCTTTACGCTCTCTTTCTTTTCTTTGTAAATCTCTTTTTTTATCTAGTTCCTTAACTTTTCTCTCTGGTGCTAAAGCTGTATTTCCTCTTATATAATCATATTCCTTAACTCCCATTTTATTCACATCCCTGCCAATTTTCATAATATTTATATCTTTTCTATTACTCTTAATTTTGCACTTCTACTTCTTGGATTTACTTCAACCTCTTCCTTTGAAGGATCTATTGCTTTTCTTGTTATAACTTTTACTTTTGCTTTTTCTCCACAAACACAAATTGGAAATTCTTTTGGACATCTGCAAGATATGGCTAAATCTCTAAACTTATTTTTAACTATCCTATCCTCTAGAGAATGGAAAGTAATTATAGCCATTCTTCCACCTTTATTTAGTTTATTAACACCATCTTCTATAGACTTATTTAGAATTGATAATTCACTATTTACCTCAATTCTAATAGCTTGGAAAGTTCTTTTTGCTGGGTGAGGTCCTTCTCTTCTAGCCTTCGCTGGAATTGCATCCTTTATTATCTCTACTAGCTCTAATGTAGTTTCTATATTTTTTTCACTTCTTCTAGTTACAATAAAATTAGCTATTCTCTTGGCAAACTTCTCTTCCCCATAATCTCTTATGATTCTATATAATTCTTCCTCACTATAATCATTAACAACTTCATAGGCTGAAAAACTATTTTCTCTATTCATTCTCATATCTAAAGGTGCATCTTTCATATAACTAAAACCTCTTTCACCTTCATCTAATTGATAAGATGAAACCCCTAAATCCATTAGAATACCATCAACTTTTTCGATTTCAAGTTCTTCTAATATTGCTCCTATATTATGAAAATTGTTATGTACAAAAGTAACATTTGAATAGTTCTGTAACCTTTTGCCTGCTGCTTTTAATGCATCCTTATCTTGATCTATACCTATAAGCCTTCCTTCACCAGACAATCTTTTAATAATTTCAGATGAATGACCAGCTCCTCCTAATGTACAATCAACATAAATACCATTTTCTTTAATACTAAGTGCTTCTAAACATTCATTCAGTAAAACTGATACGTGATTAAATTCCATTCTTTCTAACTCCTTATATTCCTAAATCGCCCATTTTTTCAGCAATTGAATTAAAATCTATATTTGATTCATTATACTCTTGCCATTTTTCCTTACTCCATATTTCTACTCTTGTTAAGGCTCCTATACTTACTATATCCTTTTCTATCCCCGCATATTCTTTTAGGTTTAATGGAATTAATCCTCTTCCCTGTTTATCGGTTTCCACTTCACATGCACCTGAAAAGAAAAATCTTACAAATGCTCTTGCATCTTTATTAGTAAGTGGTAACTTTTTTAGTTTCTCTTCAAGTACTTTCCATTCCTTTTCCGCATAAGCGTAAAGACATCCATCAAGTCCTTTAGTAATTACGAACCTTTCTCCTAGTTCATCTCTTAACTTTACAGGTACAATCATTCTATTTTTACTATCCAAACTATGTGAATATTCGCCAATAAACATCTTGCCCTCCATTAAGTCATACTAAACCACTTTTAACCACTTTACACCACTATATATATTCTATAAAATTATTCGCTTTCCTTCAAGATATATTTACTTAAAATAGTATTTTTTTCTTATGATAAATAAAGGGAAATCAATAGTTTCATCTATTTTTAAGTATGACTATTAGCAAGCCTTATTTTTGTTACATTTTATGGCAATTATCTTTAGTATTAGTCTTTTTTTCTCCTTATTTGTTATATATTTTTTAACAAAAATAGGAACTGTCAAAACAGTTCCTATTTTTATTAAAAAATATATATTATACGTTAAATCTGAAGTTTACTACATCTCCATCCTTCATTACGTATTCTTTACCTTCAAGTCTGTATAATCCTTTTTCTTTAGCTGCTGCTTCTGATCCACATTCAACTAAGTCATCATATGATACAACTTCTGCTCTTATAAATCCTCTTTCTATATCAGAGTGAATTTTACCTGCTGCTGCTGGAGCTTTAGTTCCTTCTTTTATAGTCCATGCTCTAACTTCTTGAACACCAGCTGTTAAATAACTTATTAACCCTAATAATTTATAAGATGCTCTTATTAACTTATCTAATCCTGATTCTTCTATTCCATACTCTTCTAACATTTCAGCTTTTTCTTCTTCATCAAGTCCAGATAATTCTTCTTCAAGCTTAGCACACACAACAACTACTCCTGAATTTTCATTTGCTGCATATTCTTTAACCATCTTAACATATTTATTTTCAAGATTTCCACTCATCATATCATCTTCTGATATATTACAAGAATATAATACTGGTTTAGAAGTTATCATAAATAAAGATTTAACAAAAGCTTCTTCATCTTCATTTAACTCTAATGTTCTAATTGGTCTATTAGCCTCTAAATGAGCTTTAACCTTTTCCATTATTTCATATTCTGCCTTAGCTTTTTTATCACCAGATCTAGCAAGCTTTACTCCTTTTTCCATTCTTCTTTCTAAAACTTCTAAATCTGCAAATATAAGTTCTAAGTTAATCGTTTCTATATCTCTAATTGGGTCTACTGAACCTTCAACATGAACTACATTTTCATCTTCAAAACATCTAACTGCATGTACTATAGCTTCAACTTCTCTGATGTGTGATAAGAATTTATTTCCTAATCCTTCACCTTTTGAAGCTCCTTTAACTAATCCTGCAATATCATAAAATTCTACAGCAGTATAAACTTTTCTCTTTGTGCCATACATTTTTTCTAATACGTCTAATCTCTTATCTGGTACGCTAACAACACCAACGTTTGGTTCTATTGTACAGAATGGGTAGTTTGCTGATTCTGCCCCTGCCTTTGTTATAGCATTAAATAATGTACTTTTTCCTACGTTTGGTAGTCCTACAATCCCTAATCTCATCTATATAACATTCCTTTCATCCGTTACTAATACTTCTAAGATTATACTCTAGAACTAACTTAATTTCAACGATAAAATATTCGTTTATTCTTCATACTTTTCAAAAATTCTATAATCCATTTAATTTAATTACTTAATTTCTAAGCTCCTTCACTTAAGAAGTTATATTGTGCCATATACAATTCATAATAACTTCCCTTTTTCTTTAAAAGCTCTTCATGATTTCCAACCTCTTCAATTTCACCATTATTTATAACCATAATCTTATCACAGTCCCTAATAGTAGAAAGTCTATGAGCAACTACAAAAGAAGTTCTTCCATAAAGAATTTTTTCTATTCCTTCCTGAACTAACTTTTCTGTCTGTGTATCAATATTAGAAGTTGCTTCATCTAATATTAATATTCTTGGATTAGCAAGAAGTGCTCTTGCAAAGGATATAAGTTGTCTTTGTCCTAAAGATAGTCTTGATCCTCTTTCATTTACTTCAGTATCATATCCCTTTTCTAACTCCATAATAAAACTATGAGCATTTACAGCTTTAGCTGCATTAATTACTTCTTCATCAGTAGCATTAAGTTTTCCATATCTTATATTTTCCATAATTGAATCTGAAAATAAGAATGTATCCTGAAGCATAATTCCCATTTGACTTCTTAAACTTTCTAAATCAACATTTTTAATATTTTTTCCATCTACTAAAATTTCACCTTTAGTTGGATCATAAAATCTACTTAGTAACGAAACTATTGTACTCTTTCCAGCTCCTGTAGCTCCTACTAAAGCAATTTTCTCCCCTTTTGAAACTTTAAAACTTACATTTTTCAGCACTTCATTTTCATCATCATAAGAAAAAGTAACATTTTTAAATTCTACATTACCTTTAATTTTGCCAATTGGTTTGGCATTTAAAGAATTTTTTATAACTGGCTCTACATCTAATATATCAAAAATTCTATCTGCTGCCGAAAAATTTGTAATTAAAGTATTATAAAAACTAGAGAGATTCATAATAGGTCTCCAGAACATACCAACATACATTGAAAATGCTATTAAAGTACCTATTTCTATTTCACCACTTTTTATTAAAAAGTATCCTACAGCAAAAACCACAAGAGTTCCTACCCCCCAAGATAACTCTACTAATGGCCAGAAACAATCATTTAACCTTACTGCTTTTACAAATGAATCACTTAATTCTCCTACCATATCTTTAAAATTATTTTCTGTTCCTTTTTCTCTAGCAAAGCCTTGTACAACTTTTATTCCTGAAAAATCTTCATGAGTAAAACCATTTAAATTAGAACGTTTATTTCTATAAACTTCCCATCTTCGTCTTGAATAAATTTCTATCCAAAACATTGCAAATCCTAATAAAGGAAGTAACGCTATTGATGCTAATGCTAATTTAACATTAAGTAAAAACATTATTACTGCAACACAACACAAATTAATTATTTGCGGAATAAATGACTGTATTGCTTGAGAAAATAAATTTTTTAAAGCATTAACATCTCCAACAACCCTTGCAAGTATTTTTCCTACAGGTCTACTATCAAAAAAATCAAAAGATAAATATTGAATATGGCTATATAGCTCATGTCTTATATTTACTAAAATATTATTAGTTATGCTAGTTATCATATTCCATCTTATTTTTGATAGTACCCAAGCTACTAAATTTAATGATAATAATGAAACTCCTATTATTATCAAACCATTAACATTTCTACTACTTACATAATCATCTATAGCTATCTTTAATAATAACGGATTTACTATTTCACATATCATTACAAATATCATTAATAATACTACTAGAAAAGCTTTTAATTTATATGGCTTAAGATAAGTTAATAACTTAATTGTTATTTCACTTTTGCTACGCCTCATAACTTCTTCATCTTTATTTATATTATTCTGCATCTTATATAACCTCCTTTTCTAAAGCATTAAAATCTTTAAACTGCTCACAATAAATATCATAGTAAGCACCTTTTAATTTTAATAACTCTTCATGAGTTCCTTTTTCTTTTATTTCACCATTCTCCAAATAAACTATTAAATCTGAATTTTTAACTGCTGAAATTCTATGAGCAACTATAAAAGTTGTACTTTGTTTTTCCATTCCAGATAAATTTCTTAATAGTTCTTGTTCTGTCTCCATATCTAAAGCTGAAGTTGAATCATCTAAAATCAAAATTGAGGAATTTCTTATTAAAGCTCTAGAAATAGATATTCTTTGCTTTTGACCTCCTGAAAGCCCTATTCCTCTTTCTCCTATTTCAGTATTGAAACCTTCATCTAAAGCTTCTATAAAATTTAAAGAACATGATAATTTAGAGTATTTTTTCACTTCATCTATATTTGCATTTTCATTACTAAACTTTATGTTATTTAAAATAGAATCTGAAAATAAGAAAGTATCTTGTGATACAATTGCCATACTACTTCTTAAAACTTCTAAATCATATTTTTTAACGTCTACATTATCAACTTTTATGCTACCTTCCTTTACATCATAATATCTTCCTATAAGATTTAATAAAGTTGATTTTCCTGACCCAGTGGTTCCCATTATAGCTACAGTACTTCCTGCTTTAATATCTAAATTAATATTTTTCAATACTAATTCATCATTATAACTAAAACTAACATTTTCAAATTTAATATCACCTTTAATATTTGTATCATTTGATAATCCACTTTTTATTTCAGGCTCCCTTTCTATAATTGCAAATATCTTTTTAGCAGAAGCTAAGTTTCTTGAAATCAAATCTGTAAGTTCTCCAAGCATTCTCATTGGCCATATTAAATTCCATATATATCCACTAAAAGCTACTAGAACTCCTACTGTCATCTCTTCATTCATAACTAAATATCCACCTAAAACTATCATTATCACTAGTGAAATATTACTTAAGAACTCTATTTTAGGAAAGTAATTCCCTATTACTTTTGCCTGATTCATATTTAAATCATAGTAAGATTTATTTAATTTTAAAAACTTGCTTATTTCATACTTCTCCCTTGAAAAAGCTTTAACAAGTCTTATACCTGCTATATCTTCTTGTGCAGTAGTATTTATCTCTGCTGTCTTATCACTTATTTCTCCATAACATTTTCCAAACTTCTTTTCAAGCTGTACTGCAATAAATCCTATTGGAATCATAACTATAAAACATGCTAAAGCTAATTTCCAATTTAGAGAAAATAAAATTATTGTTGATATAACAAAATAAATTATATTTTCAACGAAAAGCCTAAGTCCATAACCAATAGTTTGCCATATATTTTCTGCATCTTCTCCAATTCTTGACATCAGCTCTCCAGTATTCATTTCATCAAAATATTTAAATTCTAATTTTTGAATATGAGTAAAAAGATCATTTTTAATGTCTTGATGAACCCAAGTACTCAATAAATCATATTTAAACTCTTTATTATAACCAAATATTGCTTTAATTACTGAAATAACTAATATAGCCCCTAGAACAAAAAATATGCTTTTTTCATTTCCTGCAACAATTCCATCATCTATAAATATTTGTTGCATATATGGAATTAATAAATCAACACCAATAACAATAAGCATAGATATAGTTCCAAAAATTAATGTTCCCTTATACTTTAATACGTATTTAAATACTTTAGTCATAATTGACTCCCCCTTAGTTTAATTTTTAATTGTCAGCCATCCTTTAGCTCTCCATTTCTCATACTATTACCTCCTTATAAAATTAAAAAAAAGCCATGGATATGCCATGACCTTTTGAATAATAATATAATCTACTATATTTTTATAAACCCACACACAAATGCCATGGCTAATAACCACGACCTCTATTTACTAAGTAAAAAAATTTATACAAACTATTTTTAGTTATATAAAACTCTAGAGATAGGGTTATTATTATTTATTCTATTTTCTTTATAATTTTTCAATTTAATATTTAACATGTTCCTACCTCCTAAATAATTTATTCTTTTACCAGTATATTCCTCTAACTTTTATTTGTCAATATTTTCTTTTTATTTTTATTTAATATCTTCTATATAAATCCCTACTTTTCCCACGTGTAATATTTCTCCATATACAAAACATACTAATATAACTTATGAAAGGAAGGATTTATAATGAGAAAAAATAAGTTATTTGTTTTCTTGCTAGCTTTAATTTTATCAATAAGCAGCTTATCTACAATTGCCTTTGGCTATTCTATAACTTCAGCCTCAGATGATTCAGAATTAAATTGGTATTTTGTAAATAGAGGTAAAGACACCTTGCCAGAATGCCCTAAAGAAGCCACCGGACTTTTGTCTAAATATGATGCTTATTATTTAGGTGATACTAATGAAAAAGTCATTTATTTAACCTTTGATGAAGGCTATGAAAATGGTTATACACCGAAAATATTAGATGTTTTACGTGATGAAAAAGTTCCAGCAGCTTTTTTTGTAGTAAAACCTTATATTGTTGATAATCCAGACATTATTAAAAGAATGGCTGATGAAGGTCACTTAGTTTGCAACCATTCTAATCATCACCCATCAATGGCAACTGTTACAGATCCTGAAAAATTCAAAGCTGAATTTACAGATGTAGAAGAAGCATATAAAGAAATTGTTGGCTCAGACATGCCTAAATTCTTTAGACCTCCTATGGGAAAATATTCAATAAACTCCCTAAAGAAAACTAAAGATTTAGGTTATAAAACAATTTTTTGGAGCTTTGCATATAAAGATTGGATTATAGATAATCAACCTAGCGAAGAAGAAGCAATTAAAAAGATCACAAATGGTGTTCATCCTGGTTGTATAATGCTTATACATGCAGTTTCTAAAACTAATACAGCTGTTTTAAAAACTGTAATACAACAAATTAAAGCTGATGGTTATGAATTTAAATCCCTTGATGAACTTCCAGACTATCAATAATTTATATTAATGTATAATTATCCTAAGTATTTCAAAAAAGAAAGTCATATAAATAAGCTTTTTACATCTTATTTATTATGACTTTTATATTTTATATTCCAAAAGATTTTACTATCTCTGTTTTTCTAACAAGTGATAATTCTATTATTTTCTTACACTCATCAGGTATATTTTCATATCCTTCTTTATTTCCTAAACTTTTAAAATTAACAAAGACATTTACTATAGCACTTTCTATAGCACTATGTAAAAGTATTGCAGCAACTATAGCATCTGAAGTTAAATTTTTATTTCCAAATTCAATTGCAAAATCTATATTATCATAAAACTCTAAAGAATCTTTAGCTAAATTTAATGGTGATTCCATTGCTGCTATTGTTTTTTCTTTAATAGTTTGTGATCTATATTTTTTTTCTTCATTAGTATTTTTTGGTAATTTAAATGTATCCATTAACTCTGTAAAAGTATTTCTATCCGCTTCCATATAATAAATACTTTTTCTTATAAACTCTTCACACTTTTCTTTTAAGCTTATCATTTTTTCTTTATTATTATTATCTAATTTTTCAAAAGCTTTTTTATCTACAGTGAATGAATATACCATAGAATTTAATGCTCCTGCTAAACCTGAAACTAATGCCGCAGTACTTCCACCTCCTGGTGATGGTAAGTCAGTCTTTAATTCATATAAAAACTTATCTATTGAATAATCTTTAAAATCCATTATAGCACCCCTTTATTTTAGTACTTCTTTATAAACATTTATTATTTTTTTTACTATCACATTTGCACTAAAATTCTCAGTGCAATATTTTCTTAATTTATATGCTTCATATTCTTTATTATTTTTTCTTATATAGTCCATAGCATTACTTAAATCTTTTATGTTATCTATCTCAATTAATATTCCAACATCTTTGGTTACTATATCCTCTGCCCCACCATTAAATGTTCCTATTACAGGTTTACCACTAGCCAAGGCCTCAATATATACTACTCCAAAAGTTTCATACCTTGATGGTAAAACAAAAGCATTGCATTTATTCATCCAGCTTGCTACCTCTTCTCTAGATAATGCACCTGTAAATGTTATTTGATTTTCTATACATTCACTTTTGGCTATACCTTCTAACCACGCTCTTTGGCTTCCATCTCCACCAATAACTAATCTTACCTTTTCATTTTTAAATTTCTTTGAAAATGCCTTAATTAAAGTATCAAAGCCTTTTTCTCCTTCTAGAAAAGCAACACTAAAGAATATAAATTCATCACTTTCTCTTTTAATATCTCTTATATCAAAAAGAGATAAATCAACTAAGTTGCCTATAACTTTTATGTCTTTTCTATTAGTTAATTCTTCTATTTCTTTTTTAAGTCCATTCCCAACTGCTATTATAGTATCTGCACTTTTATAAGAATCAATTATTCGCTTATAATAACTTTCCCTAACATATTTGCCCCTTTTTACAGAAGAATGTTCCGTAATAATTAAAGGAATATTATACTTTTTTGCTATATAAGCTGCACTTATTCCACCCCATAATGATGATTGTGCATGTATAACATCAACTTTTCCTTCCTTTTTTACAACTTCTTTATATAATTTCTCCATTCTTTTATCAAAAATATTAAACATTAAAGGATGCTTAGGTATAAAGTTATAATTCTTATATCTATAAGTTCTTAATCCTTTTTCAACATTAAAAGATAAACCACTTTTCTCTTTTACTTTTCCCGTTAATGTCAATGGCCAAATCTCATTATATGCAACTGTAACCTTTACTCCACTTTCTTGAAGTTTTGTTGCTTGCTCTCTAAAAAAACTACCATGAACTTTATTTCTGTTATTATCATACCAAGAAGGTATAAACATTACGTGCATAATAATTACCCCTTTAAAATATCGTTAAGTCTTTTAGAAATATATTGCCATTTATATTCTTCAATAGGTCCATACTTCTCTTTATTTTCAATCATAGAAACTATTTTATCGATTCCATTTATAATCTCATTGGTATTATTATTTACAACAATACATTTTTTCTTATTTTTAACTACATCCTTTATAGGATCATTTTCATCTCCAAGAATAACAAAAATAAGACCATCTGCTCCAAAATAATCATAAATTTTAGCTGGAATTTGTTTTGAATTTTTATTCCCAAATAATAATAACACTTCACTATTAAGCATATATCCTAAGGCTTCATCATAAGGAATTCTAGGTGAAACATTCACATTTTCAACTTTCATTAACTTATTTTTTATATCTTCATCATCTATATTACCAAAAAACATAACATTTAATTTATTATATAGCTCAGCATTCTTATCTTTAATATTATTTAATGCGCCTATAAAAGGATTAATATCTCTAAGCTTTGAGAAAATTTCTCCAGCATAAACAAAATTAACTTTATCTTTATTTATAAGATTAGGATTAGCAGTTTTTTTAATTTCACTATATTGTTTTTCATCATAGCCTCTTGTCACTATGAAAGTTTTCTCCATGGGAATATTATAAGAACTTACATAATCATCTCTATTAGCCTTAGTTACAAAAATAAATCTATCACTAAGCTTAACAATTTTCTTTTCAAATGAACCTTCAAATTTTCTTCTTGCTTTACTTATATTAGCTCTAGTTGAATCTTTAAGCCATGGATCGCTCCAATAAGTAACCCATGGTAAATCTTTAAATTCTTCTTTAATCTTAAGAGCACAAATATGACTTGATGGTGGCTCATGCATTGAAAACATAACATCAAATTTTTCTCTTTTTGCTAATTCAATACCATATTTACTTGCAGATTTAGCCCAATTTAAATACATATCTGGCACTGCTACAATAGATTTACCTTTTTTAAGTAATGTTTTTACAAAGCTTTTTTTATTTTTAGATACATTAGCTACTTCTGTATTAAGAGATTTCTTAGGCATTATTTTTTCAAATATTTTTCCACCAGAAATTATATGCATCTTAACTCTTTTATCTAACATACTTAATATATACTCATCATAATAAATTGATTTTTTAGGAAAATTTACAGTTAAAAGATGTACTTCATTTCCATCAATCTTAGCTAAATTATTTAAGTATTGTAAAGTTTCAATAGATGCTGAATTATTAATTAATGGTGAATAGCACGCTATAAATAATATTTTCATATTTTCCTCCTAAATCTCTCTTTTAGATAATTTGTTTTTTATCATATCTATTACTTCATTAAATTCTTCAACCCTCAATATTTTACATGCAATGAAATAAATAATAGCTCCCACTATACCATTAAGTAAAATACTTAATATTGCATTATTTAAATTAATTTTATTATTTAATAATGTAAGCAGAAAAAGCATTACTATTGCTGATAATGATATTTTTAATAATTTTATTATCATAGGAAAAACATCAAAATCTCCAACAAGCTTTCTCGTAGAAATAAATAATAATATTGCTGTTATCATTGATGCTATTGTAGATGCTATTGCTACACCAAATATACCTAATACTTTTGATAAAGCAACACTTAAAATAATATTAACAACTACACCAATTATTCCATTCATTGTTGTTACTTTCGTTTTTTGCATTGAAAATAATGATGAATTTAAAATATCTCTTACTCCTGTAAATGGTAGCACTAAAGCATATCCTAAAAATGCACTTGCTGTAATTCCTACAGCTACATCATTAAATTTACCTCTCTCATAAAAAGCACTTATAATTTCTTTATTTAATAATATAAAGCCAATAGAAATAGGTACTAACAATAAAGCAATTATAGAAATAGACTTTGTTAAATACATAGAAAAGCCTTTGTTATCTCCTTCATTCAATTTATTTGCCATAAGAGGATACATAACAGTTACAATAGATGTCGTTATTGCAGTATTAGCAAAAACTATTATCTTTTGCGCAAAATCTAAACCACTAACAGCTCCATCTCCTAATGAGGAAGCTACTTTCATATCAACTACCATATTTAATGAATTTGCACCTGAAGCAATTATTACAGGTATAATTAATATTAATATTTTCTTTATTCTCTCATCCTTTAAATTAATAAATAATTTAAATCTATATCCATGCTTATATAAAACTGGAACTTGAACTGCAACTCTTAAAAAGTTCCCAATAACATTTGCAATAGTTAAACCAACAATACTAATATTATTAAAAAATAATAAATAAATTATCATTGGTGCATTAAAAAACATACCTAAAATTGAAGGAATAACAAAATCTTCACATACTTGAAGCATTGCAGTATAACATGCATTTATTGATAGAAATAAAAGATTAAATAAAGTTATTCTTGTTAGAAAAACTGTAAGAGTAAACTTTTCTTTACTAAATCCATCAAACATAAATGAAACTATTTCATTTGTAAATATGAAACCTAAAACAAAGATAATTATTGAAATAACTAATAATATGGAAATAATATTATTAGAAAATTTAAACATCTCATCTTTATTTTTATCATACTTAACTTTACTAAGCATTGGAATAAATACTGTTGATATTGCAAGACCTACAATAGTAAAAATAGTTTCTGGAACAGATACAGCCGCTTTATACGCATCTGTATAAATACTAACACCAAATTGATATCCAACTAGCATATCCCTAAACAATCCTAAAAATCTGCTTAGAATACTAATTATCATAACAAGAAAAGCTGCCTTAAATATTTTATTACCTTTCATTATTTCTTACCTCTGCTCTTTGCAACAATCCATATAAACTTAGGTATACTTCCAAGTCTTTTAATTCTCCAAGGTTCTTTAGCAACTCTATAAGCCCATTCCATTCCTATATTAATCATCCACCTAGGAGCCCTATTTACTTTTTCAGCTATTACATCAAAACTTCCTCCAACTCCCATATATATCTTACAAGGAAGCTTATCCATATACTTTACAATAAACTTTTCTTGTCTTGGACATCCCATTGCAACAAATAATGCTAGTGGCTTCTTGTTTTTTATCTCTTCTAATATTTCTTTTGGATTTTCTAAATCAAAAAAACCATTATGATATCCAACAATATTAATTTTAGGATAATC
Source organism: uncultured Clostridium sp. (assembly GCA_900547475.1). Lineage (GTDB taxonomy): Bacteria > Bacillota > Clostridia > Clostridiales > Clostridiaceae > Clostridium. Next base: position 64,435 of record URGW01000003.1, read on the forward strand.
TCTTATTATATTAGCAGCACAAGCCTTTAAATTCTCTTCACTTGCTCCTAATAAGTAAATACCTTCTCCATTCTTTTCACACTCAGCAATTATTTTTTTCATAAGTTCAATTCCAGCAATTTTTTCTTGTACAGGTGTTTTTAAAATTTTACCACTAATTTGTGTTCCCACACCATCAGGTATTATTAAAGAAGATCTCGATGTAAAATTATCAAATAACTCCTTATTATTTAATCCTGTATATAAAACTTCTGGATTTCCAGATACTATATGAACCTTATCATAAGAAAATACTGCCTTTACACACTTTCCTATATCTTCAGAAAATATATTATATCCTAATATATTTATACTTTTGAATTTTTCTTTTTTTCCCATATAAACTCTACCTTCATTATCCCTTATTTATCATAGTATCTAATTGTTTAACTATTTCATCTTCAGGATTTAAATTTTTTGCTATATCTAAATGTAATTTAGCATTTTCTAAATCATTAAGATTTAAATAACACATTATAATATTAGTACATATTTCTACATCCCTTGATGCTTCAAATGCCTTTTTGAAATATTTAATTGCTTCTTCAAATTCACCAATACATGCATAGTTTAATCCAAGTTCAACTATAACCTCAAGTATTCCACTTTCCCTTTTTACACTTTCTTTTAAATAATAAATAGCCTTATGATAATTCTCTAATTTTCTAAAAGCTATTCCTAAGTAATAATAAATAAGAGGATTTTCTTCAAACTCTTCACCTAATCTAAGTAATATTTCAATACTTTTAGAAGGATCTTCAGCTAATAGCTCTATAGCATTCTCATAATCTGATATATTATTTATATCATTATTTATTATTTCAACCTCTGGTGTTACTTTTCCACCATTATTGAAATACTCATTTATGGCAACCTTAGCCCCTTTAAAATCACCTTCATCTTTTAAAACTATAGCTTTATATAAATATGGCTCTGCTATTTTTAATTTATTTGATATACAATAATCTATGTCTTCAAGTAATATATCCTTAAAACTGCTTTCTTCTTCCTTAATAGTTTCCCCTACAAGTAGTATTTTTTTCATAACTTCTAAATCTTTAGAATATGTATAATATCCTTTTAATAAAAGATATGCGTCTAAATATCTCTTCTCTTCTATTCTCTTGCTTATAAGTGACTTAATACAAGTTTCAGTATCCTTTATATAATCTAATATAAGTTCATAATCATCATTAAATCTTAAATTTTCATCACTTCCTATAGCAATAAACATACCTTCTATAAAATAATATATTGGAAGATTTTTAATTTTAATTTCATCATTTATATTAGAACTGATATATTCAGAGCTTATTGGCAAATATAAATCTTTATTTTTAAAAGTTACATATGATGGTATTCCTATATTTTCTTTAAATCCATCTTTATTCATTTCTAAAAATAATAACTTACCTAATCTTTCTTTAATTTTTACCTTATAATCCATAAGTTACACTCCTTTAGTAAATTATTTCATTATTCATAATACAGTATTAACATAAAACTTTCAAATTAAATAGTAAAATAATAAAAGCCATCGGTTTCCCGATAGCTTTTTATTATTTTATGCTAACTTTTCATTAATTATTTCCATAACTTTTTCATTGAATCTTGCTAGCTTTTCTTCAGCATTTACTAAGCCTTCACCTTTAACAGCTGAATAAATTTTCATTTTTGGCTCAGTACCTGAAGGTCTAACAACAAATGAAGAACCATCTTCTAATATATATTTTAATACATTAGACTTAGGTAAGTTAATAACACTTTCTGTATTATTAGTTAAGTTTTCTTCTTTACTTAACTTATAATCAAGCTTTGCTAGAACCTTAACTCCATCAACTTCTGTTAATGCAGTGCTTCTTAAAGAATCTAAACACTTACTTATTTTTTCTTGACCTTCTTTTCCTTGTAATTCAATTGAAATTAAGTCTTCCTTGAAGAATCCAATTCTATTGTAAAGTTCGATTAACGCTTCATAAAGGCTCTTACCTTGTTCTTTATAGTAAAGAGTCATTTCAGCTATTAACATTGAAGCTATTACAGCATCTTTATCTCTAACGAATTCACCAGCTAAATAACCATAACTTTCTTCAAATCCAAATAAGTATTTCTTGTCTCCATTTTCTTGGAATTCTCTAATTTTTTCACCAATGTATTTAAACCCTGTTAATACATCCATTATTTCAACACCATAGTAGTTAGCTATTGCTCTAGCACCTTCAGTTGTTACTATAGTCTTAATTACAACTCCATTTGAAGGTAATTTCCCTTCTTCTTTAAGAGCAGATAATATATAATCTGTTAATAAAAGCCCTGTTTGGTTACCAGTTAAAACTTTATATTCTCCACTATTTTCTTTTACTACAACACCAATTCTATCACAGTCTGGGTCTGTTCCAAAAATAATGTCTGGATTGCTTGTCTTAGCCATATCAAGTGCTAATTCAAAAACTTGTGGATTCTCTGGATTTGGATAAGAAGCTGTTGGGAAGTTACCATCTGGCATTTCTTGCTCTTTAACTACTTCTACATTTTCATATCCTAATTCAGCTAATACTCTTCTTACTGGCATATTTCCACTTCCATGTATTGGAGTATATATAACTTTTAAATCTTTAGCATTTTCTTTTACTAATTCAGTTCTTATTGTAAGGCCTTTAACTTCTTCAATATAAGCTTTATCTACTTCTTCCCCAATATATTCTAAAAGGTTATTATTTAAAGCAGCTTCTACTGAAATAGTTTTTATATCTTCATAATTTACTATACTATTAACTTCACCTATGATGATTCCAGCTTTTTCATCTGTAACTTGACCACCAAATTCATCATAAACTTTATATCCATTATATATCTTTGGGTTATGTGAAGCAGTTATTACTATTCCACCTTGACAATTTAAATGTCTAGAAGTAAATGAAAGCATCGGTGTTGGTCTTAAGCTTTCAAATAAAAACACCTTTATATTATTTGCACAAAGAGTCAACGCAGCAGCCTCTGCAAATTCCTTTGACATATTTCTTGAATCATATGCTATAGCTACTTTTGGTGATTCAAAAGATTTGTTTAAATAGTTTGCAAATCCTTGTGTTGCTTTCGAAACTGTATATACATTCATTCTATTAGTTCCAGCACCTATAACCCCTCTTAATCCACCAGTACCAAAATCTAACTCCTTGTAGAATCTATCTTCTATTTCCTTTTCATCACTAATGTTTCTTAATTCATCTTTTATTGCTTCTGATATTACCTTAGAGTTTAACCACTCATTATATCTCTCTTTATAATCCATATTATCCCTCCTAAACATTTCAGTAGTCCATACCTTAGTTATTATATAACAAAGTAAATAAAAATTAAACAAAAAAAATAATAGATATAGGAAAATTTATCTATATCTATTATTTTTATTAGTTTATTTTTTTATTGTTCTGCAGCCTCTTTTGCATCTTCTTGAGCTAACTCATTATTTTCTACAACTGTTTTACGTTCATAACTTACTGAAGCAATAACAGAATTTAAATCATCTAAAATAGATATTTCAGATGCAACTTCTAAATCACCAAATTTGTAAACTGATCCACTATTTCCAGTTCCAATATTAAAGTCAATATATTTAGGTAATGCTTCAACTGAACATTCTACCCTTACACTATCTTTTTCTTTTTGAAGCACAATTCCCTTTTTATTTAAATACTCTTCTCCTATGTAATGAATAGGAACTGAAGAAATTATCTTATTCTTTCCTGTTAATTCTTCTAAATCTAAGTGAATTATTTTATTTGTAACAGGATCTCTTTGTACTTCCTTTATTAATCCCTTATGACTTTCTCCATCTAAATTAAATTCTAATACACCATGTTCTCCACTAGTAGCTATTTCATGACATAATTCTAATTCTCCAACTTCAAATAATAAGTTATTAATCTTCTTACCATACAATACACCCGGAACATTCCCATTTCTTCTTGCCTTTTTTGCACTATTTGGAATATCTATAGATCTTTTATTCATTTCTAAATTTGACACTTCACATTACCTCCTATGATTTTAAAATTCTCTTATGTATTTTTGACAGCTATTATTGAATTTATACATTTCATTTACAACTTATCCATAAAAATATTCTTTTTTCAAAAAATTCTTCTATAAATATAAACTATCCAAATTTCATGCTTTTATTATTTTTATATACTTTTCTCAATCCTTGCATATAATAATATTGCAATATATGTCATTTTATACATTTCAATAGTATTGCTTTCATTTAAATAATATAGACAAATTTTATTTTTATGATAAAATAATCTAAGGTATGCTAAATAATTAGTAAAGGAAGTGAATATTATCGTAAAATATCATAAAACAATCTCATAAAAGCGCCAGAACTTAAGTAAAAGTAAACTTAGTCTATTTTGAGTAATTTCGCCTAACCAAATCAAAGATTTTGGTTAAAAGGAAACTCAGCTAACGCTGAGTAAGTTCGCCTAACCAAATCAAAGATTTGGAGGCTCACTTAAGTTGACGAGGATGGGGAGAATCGAATTCTTCGGCGGGTGCCCCACGGTATCGCACTACCGTTAACGACTAGTAAAACTATGAAGTGATTCATAGGACAATCCTAGTCTGGTGTTAAAACCTTCATTGTGTTTTTTGATGTCCTAGTACTAGTATACCCTTTTTTAATACTAGAATATCTATCACAATTGAAAAAAGCAAAAAATTTAAATAATTGGAAGGAAGATTTATTATGTGCGGAATAGTTGGTTATGTTGGAAAAAGACAAGCGTCTACTTTATTAGTAGAAGGTTTATCTAAATTAGAATATAGAGGTTATGACTCTGCTGGAGTTGCAATCATTAATAATGGAATTAATGTAAGAAAATTTAAAGGGCGTTTAAATAATTTAGCTAATAGCTTAAATGAAACTCCTATTAATGGACATATAGGAATTGGACACACTAGATGGGCTACTCATGGTGAACCATCAGATGTTAACTCACATCCTCATACTACAGAAAATGCTACTATTAGTGTTGTTCATAATGGTATTATAGAAAACTATATGAAATTAAGAGAATGGTTAACTTCAAAAGGTTATACATTCTTCTCTGAAACAGATACTGAAGTTATACCTAACTTAGTTGATTATTATTATGAAGGCGACTTATTTGATGCTGTAGTTAAGGCAACTTCTAAGCTTGAAGGAAGTTTTGCTATTGGGGTTGTTGCTAAGAATGAACCTGATAAAATAGTTGCAGTTAGAAAAGATAGTCCTCTTATTGTTGGACTTGGAAAAGATGAAAGTTTTATAGCTTCAGATATTCCTGCAGTTTTAAATCACACTAGAGATGTATATCTTTTAGAAGATAAGGAATTTGTAATTCTTACTGAAAATGGTGTTGAGCTTAGAAATGAAGATGGCGAAAAAATAGAAAAAGAAATTTATCATGTTACTTGGAATATAGATGCAGCTGAAAAAGGTGGATTTGAAGATTTCATGTTAAAAGAAATTCATGAACAACCAAAAGCTGTTAAAGACACTCTTGCTGGTAAAATAGCATTAGATAAGGAAATAACAATAGATAATATTTCATTTACTAAAGAACAATTAGAAAACTTTGATAAAATATATGTAGTAGCTTGCGGTACTGCTTATCATGCTGGAGTTGTTGGTAAAACAGTAATCGAAAAATTTGCTAAAATTCCAGTTGAAATTGATATAGCATCTGAATTTAGATATAGAGATCCTATGATAACAAATAAAACATTATTAATAGTTGTATCTCAATCTGGAGAAACTGCTGATACTTTAGCTGTTCTTAGAGATGCTAAGAAACAATGTGCTAGAGTTTTAGCTATTACTAATGTTGTTGGTTCTTCTGTTTCAAGAGAAGCTGATGATGTATTTTACACTTTAGCTGGTCCTGAAATTGCAGTTGCTTCAACAAAAGCATATGTTACTCAATTAACTGCATTTTATATTTTAGGATTATATTTTGCTTCATTAAAAGGCACTATGTCAAAAGATGAAATTGAAGAAATTAAATGCGAATTATTAGAAATACCAAATAAAATTGAGAAAGCTTTAGGAATGAAGGAGGAACTTCAAAAATTTGCTTCTTCTCACTATAATCATAAAGATATGTATTTCTTAGGAAGAGGTCTTGATTATGCAGTAGCTATGGAAGGTTCTTTAAAACTTAAAGAAATATCTTATATCCATTGTGATGCTTATGCTGGTGGAGAATTAAAACATGGCCCTATTGCTTTAATAGAAAATAATACAGCTGTAATTACTCTTTTAACTCAAGAATCTTTAAAAGATAAAATGATTAGTAATGTAAGAGAAGTTTCTACAAGAGGTGGAAATATATTTGCAGTTGTAAATGAAGGTGATACTACTTCAAAGGAAGTTGTTGATTCAATAGTTTATATTCCAAAAACTATTGATATATTAACTCCACTTATAAGTGTTGTTCCTCTTCAATTAATCTCTTACTATATTGCAAAACAAAAAGGTTGCGATGTTGATAAACCAAGAAACCTTGCAAAATCAGTAACAGTTGAATAGAAAAATAGGATGAACCTTAAAGGTTCATCCTATTTTTAATTTAATTAAAAAGTTCCTTAATCTCATCTGCACTTAGTGAACTTAAGAATCCACCATTAGTATAGTTCCCACTCATTATTTCATTTATTATTTCTTTCTTATTTTCCTGAAGCTTTATTATCTTTTCCTCTATACTTCCCTTTGCAATAAGTTTAATTACTTCTACAACATTCTTTTGACCAAACCTATGAGCTCTATCTGTTGCTTGATCTTCAATTGCAGGATTCCACCATGGGTCAAAATGAATTACTACATCAGCTGATGTTAAGTTAAGTCCTGTTCCTCCTGCTTTTAATGAAATTAAGAATATCTTCGCCTTATCCGATTCATTAAATTCATTAACTAATTGTACTCTTTCAGATGCTTTAGTAGATCCATCTAAGTAGAAATATCCTATTCCCTCTGCTTCTAATACTTTCTTTATACTATCAAGTACTGATGTAAATTGTGAAAATAAAAGTATTTTATGTTTTTCTTTAATAAACTTTTCTATAAGCTCTACAGTAACATCTATTTTACCACTTCCACCTGTATATCCATCTATTAATATCGATGGATCTAATGTAAGCTGTCTTAATTTAGTTAAATAAGAAAAAATAGTTATTTTATCAGTTGTAAAATCCTTTTCTTTCATTTTTACTTTAACGTCATCTACATATGTCTTATAGACTTTCTTTTGCTCTTCTGTCATTTCTATTAAGAATCTCTTTTCAATTTTATCTGGCAATTCACTCATTACATCATTTTTTAATCTTCTTAATATAAATGGTTTAATAAGCTTTTTTAATACTTCCGATCCTTTATCAGCCTTTATAAATTTCTCTTGGAATTTTCTTTTAGAATATAAGTATCCCGGTAAAATATAATCAAATAAAGACCATAACTCAATTAAATTATTCTCTATAGGCGTACCTGTTAGTGCAAACTTCACCTTTGCTTTTAACTCTTTAACTACTTCACTGCTTTGAGATAATGGATTTTTAATATTTTGACCTTCATCTATTATACAAAAATCAAAAGTTATATCCTCATATAACTTATAATCATTTCTTAATGTTCCATAAGTAGTTATTAATACATCTATATCCTTTATTTCCTCTTTAGTAAATTCTCTCTCTTCCTTATTTCCATGAATAATTTTTATTTTCATAGTAGGTGCAAATTTTTCAAATTCACTTCTCCAGTTATATATCAATGATGTTGGAGTAACTATGATACTTTTTTTATTTTTTTCTGATAATAAAAATGTAATAGTTTGTATTGTTTTTCCTAATCCCATTTCATCAGCTAATATGCCACCAAATTCATAATGACTTAATGTTTTAAACCATTTAAATCCAGTTAATTGATAATCTCTTAATGTTGCTTTTAGCTCCCTTGGAATCTTATAATCTATTTCTTCTAAATTTTCTATCTTATTGGCAATATGTTTCACAATATCTTTTCCTTCAATAAATAGTAAATTAGAATCTTTTAAACATTCATTTAAAAATATAGATTTACTCTTATGAACTTTTATTTCATTGGATTTTATATTATTATCCTCATTTAAACTATCAACAATATTAAATAAATTTCTAACCTCTTCATCTCTAAGGTCAATAAAACTTTCATCCTTTAATTTAAAAAACTTTCTATTTTCTTTAAATGCTCCAATTATCTTTTTATATTCATCTTCATTTACGTTTTCAATACTAAAAGTAAAATCTAAATAATTTCCACTGCCTTCTGAAATTTTTGCATTAATTGAATTAGCTCCATAAATTTTTCTTTCCTTAAATCTATCTGAATAAAATATAGTAGCTTTTTCTTTTAAATCTCCTAAATCTTCAGAAAGTAATTCAAAAAGCTTTTCATCACTACCATTAAAAATAAACTTATTATTATTTCTATAAAATGCTAAAGCTTTTAATATATCTTCTATTTTTTCCTCTTCATTTATATTTCTAATTACATATTCATCCTCTTTAGGACCTTTTAAAATATTAAAACTTATATCTCCATAAATTGCCTTGACTTCTGCCCAAGTTTTATTTCTTTCCCTATCAAAATAGACTTCTAATTTTAACTCTTCTTTAATTATATTTCTATTCAAATCCTCATCAATATATATATCATCACTTATAATTTCTAATAATGGAATTACCTTATTTATCACTTTTTGTTTATTATTATCTTTAAATGAAATACTACTTTCTTTATTTAAAATATCATTTATAGGCTTATAATATTTTATTTGTTTAAAAGTAGGAAGATATAATTTACTATTATATAAATAAACATCTCCTTTATAAGTCATAGGCCTTGGTAAATCTATTGAAGAAGATAGTTTTATTTCATTATTTTCTTCTTTTATATTAAACTTTATAGGTAAGTCTTCCTCTAATATTTCAACTTCTTCAAGAATATTATCATCAGTAAATGAAATATTTTCATTTTTTATATTATTTAAAAATCTTCTTAATGCACTTTGTGGTATAAAAAGTGTTTTATTACTTCCGAACACATTATTAGTAAGCCTTTGCACTGAATATTCCTTTTCAAATGGTTCATTTAAAGATACATATTCCTCAATAAAATTTAAAACCCTTTCATTATCTTCTGAAAAATAATGAATTGTAGGATCATATTTAAACTCTTTTCCATAAGATAATATTTTGTTGTTTTTTCTAGCATTAATTAGGTCCAATATACTCTTTACAACATAGTATTTTTTCGTTCCTATCTTTAAGCTTAATTCATAATAAAATTTACTTTTACTTAGACTCTTTTTGCTAATATTTACTTTTAAATTAACTCTTTCTTTTTTATGTGTAATAATTTTATCTATTTCTCTTAAAATAACTTCAGAATAATCTATTTCTGCATCTTCAGTTATATTTTTATAAGAATTATTCTTTATTTTTTTCTTCTCTTCTACAGCTTCTACAAATTTATAAAATGTGGCACCAATATGTTTACATATATATGTAGAGTTAAAATCACAGTTATTTTCAAAATCAATACAATTGCATTCTGTATAAATTAAATCGCCTTTTTTTATATCAAAAGACAAATTAGTATTATAAACCTCAATATCACTTTCTGACATTACTTTACCATAAATATCCAAAGAATCATATTCTCTATCTACCATAGACTTAACATCTAATACTAATCCTTCCTTATAACATCTTATACCCCTATTTAGACGGTTATTTATATCTTTTTTTATTATCAACATATTCAATTGTGTTACATTCAATTTTTACACCTCATTAAATGAAAATATTTATTTTATAAATACCTTTTAGTATTTTTTATAAGTAAATTTAAACTATTCATAAAAAACCACTAATAAATATTTTAGCACACTACTCCCCTATTCTTAAAATAAAAAATAATCTATTGAATTAATATTATCCAACAGATTATTTTTATCCATATTTTTAAATTTATAACATCTCTTTATATTGCTCTTCCTTAAATCCTACCAATACCTTATCTTCACATATTAAAAGTGGTCTCTTAACAAGTTTTCCATCTGTAGCAAGCAATTTAATCATTTCTTCTCTAGACATATCTTTAATTTTATCTTTTAGCTTCATTTCCTTATATAACACACCTGAAGTATTAAAGAATTTTTTAATTTCTAATCCACTTAAATCTATCCATTTTTCTAATTCTTCTACTGTAGGATTATCTATAGTTATATCTCTATCATTAAAAATTACATTGTTTTCTTGTAAAAATTTCTTAGCTTTTCTACAAGTAGTACATTTAGGATATTGTAAAAATAACTTTTCCATAATTATCTCCTTTTAAAGTATTTTTTATAATTCTATCATAATTATTATATAATAGTAAATATTATCTCTTAATTTCTTCTAAATAATGATTTATTTTTTAATATTGTATATAATAAATACAATATTACTTTTATATTAATACACACTTATAAATTATAACTTAAAGGAGTGAGCATTATGGATAATTCATATTATATTAACGATAATTCATTTATTACTATTAATAATTTAATAAACAAAAGAGATTTTGATACAGCTGAAGGTTTATTAAATTCCTATATAGAAAGAAATGCTGATTATCACTATCTCTATAGCATTTTACTAGAAAAAAAAGCTTGGTTTGATGAATCTTTAAAACATCTAAAAATAGCTGTTTCTCTTTCTCCTAACAATATTTTATATAAAGAAAGATTAATTACTTTCATGGGTAGACATAGACATTACTCTGATGATTATTATCACAATGGCTATAGAAGACGTAATAGAGGTTGTGCTTGTTGCTGCTGTGATGACTGTTGTGATTGTGGTAATTTTAGCTGCTGTGATTTAATATGTTTAGATCAATGTTGCGAATGTATGGGTGGAGATTTAATCGACTGTATTTAATATTAAATTCTATTTTTTATATGAATCACTTATTTAGATTACTCTGAATATATTATAATAATTCAATAATCTTTTCTAAGGAGATTTATTTATGAACCCTTATAAAGTACTTGGCATAAGACCAAATGCTTCATTGGAGGAAATTAAAGATGCTTATGAATCATTGGCAAATACCTATAGTATAAATGATTTTAATGGTTCTCCTGAAGAACCACTTGCAGAGGATAAACTTTCAGAAATAAATGAGGCTTATACAATATTAAATAATAATTTTAGGTATAAGAATATAAGGAACCTGATTGAAAATAAACAATTTTTATCAGCTGAAACAGAGCTTAATCTAATATCTGATAAAAATTCACCTGAATGGAATTACCTACAAGGTTTTGTATTATTAAAAAAAGGATGGTTCCAAGCTGGTGTAAATCACTTAAAGACAGCTGCTGAATTAAATCCTAGTAATGAGGAGTATCAAGAAGCCTTAATGGTACTTGTTAAAAAGGTTAGAAAAATGAAAGCAAATTATGCTAGAACAATGCAATATAATAGTGCTAATAATAATAACAATATGTGTGGTGGCGGTGGTCAAACCAATAATATGTGTGGTGGTTCTGGCAGCGGTGGTGGAATAGATCCTAATATTTTAAATATGTTTATGAATAGCACTGGTAGTAACCCTATGGGTGGTTCTAATCCTATGAGTGGTGCTAATCCTACTGATGGCATGAATACCTCTAACAACGCTAATCCTATGGGCAATATCGCCAATATGATGGGTGGCATGGGCGGTATGGGTGGTGGTAATCCTATGCAAAATATGCTTATGCAAAGCTTGATGGGTGGTGGAAATGGAATGAATATGTGTGGTAATTCTGGTGGCGGTGGTATGTGCTAGTATCTATTTAAATATACTTTTCATCTTAATAAAGGAGAAGTTTAATGTTTGGCTATGTTACACCTCTTAAAAGTGAACTAAAGTTTAAAGAATTTGAATACTTTAGAAGCTACTATTGTGGGTTATGTAATGAAATTAAACGAGAATATGGTAATATTCCAAGATTTTGTTTAAATTACGATTTAACATTTATAGGATTTTTATTAGATGGTCTTTACAGTAATCCCCTAATTTTGGATTCCATTAAATGTTTACGACACCCTAGCAAGAGCATTATAATAACAAAACAAACAAATGCTTTAAATTATTGTGCTAATTTAAGTATACTTCTTTTTGATTATAAACTAAAAGATAACATAAAGGATGACAAAAGTGTAAAAAGTAAACTTTTTAAATTTCTCCTTTCTTCATCTTCTAAAAAAAGCTTGCTTGAATTAAAAGATATTTCTGATAAAATATCAAGGAATATAGATATCTTATCAAACCTTGAAAAATCAAAAAGTATTTCTTCTTTAGACGAAATCACTCATCCCTTTAGCGATATAATGGGAAAAATTTTAAGTGAATTTCCTTATAAGTTTGAAGAGGATTCTGATATATTACGTGAAAATCTATATAACCTTGGATATTTTATTGGAAAATGGATTTATTTAATAGATGCCCTTGATGATTTGAAAGATGATCTCACTACTAATAATTTTAATCCTTATGATGTATTATTCAACTCAAATTCATTAAATTTTGATGAATTAATTTTATCATGTATTAATGAAATTGACTTCTATATTTCAAATTGTCTTGTAAATTGCAGCGATTTTCTTAAAGTTATTCCATTTAAAAAACATTATAGCATCATTGACAATATAATAAATTTAGGAATGATAAATAAATACTATGAAATTTTAAATAAAATACCTTCTATAGAAAACAATAAAATAAATATTGGTAGCTAAAAAGCTACCAATATTTATTTTATTTACTATATGCTTTTATATCTCTTTTTGTATCTAAAACTGCATTTCCATCTTTGTCAATATCAAATACTGATGTTACTCTAACATTTGTTATCTCACCCTTTAAATTTTCTACCTTTGCAATAAAATAATTTCTTGCTTTTTTATCTATTTTTTGTGGTTCTTCTACTACACTTGTAAATGTTCCCTCTGTTGTTTCAACTACAATTTCTGTTTTTTCATCTGTTGTACCAAACACATATGAATTATTAGTATTATTATATAAATTAACTCTTATTATTGCTCCATCAAATAGTACAGCCTCTTTTACTAAGTTTAAACTTAATTCTTTTTCCTTACTCATTGGAACATCAAAATTTATACATTCAGTGATACCATCTGGTGAAACTGCCCATCCATCACCCTCTTTTATTAATGCATATATATAATCTTCTGTTGTTTCTTCATTATCTACCACTGCTGAAATAGTCACTACTGCTTTTTTTAGATTTTCATTTACATCCTCTATACTTTTTACTGTTGAAGATTTTATATTTAAATTTTTTCTATTTTTCTTCATTACCTTTATTATTTGATTTGCATCATATCCAATATAATCTATATATTCATTTGAATATAACTTAACCATTTCTTCTACATTATTCTCTAAATTATATGTATTAAATAAATTAATTGCCTCTTCTGCTGTATTAGCTCTAACCATTTCAACCTTCTTCATACATCCAAAAGATAAAAAAACAAAAATAGATAAAATACCCAATATACTAGATATTTTTAATATTTTTTTCATAAAACTTCCTCACAATCTATAATTTCTCTCAATAGATATATATCATATTTTAAAAACTTCATCAATATTTGCATAACTTAGTTTTCAAATTATTTAAAACTTCTAATTGATCATCATAGTCTTTTATTACACCCTTTATATCATTCATTATACTTTCTTCCATATTTTTATGTTCTTCCATAAATTTATTTGTATTTTTTATTCCCATATTCATAGCTTTTATTGCATGTTCACATACTTCAACATCAGTATCAACAGATATAAGTTTTATTTTTTCAAATACTTCTGCCATATTACCTCTTATACCTAATGAGTCAATTGCATTTCCTCCTAACTCCTCTATTCTATGAGTTATGACCTCTTCATGTCTTTTAAATGACTCTATAATTTCTCTTAATTTACTTTTAAGTTCTAAGTTTTCTGCTTTATCTAAATAATCCTTAAAGGTAGCTCCCCCCATATGGATTCCTGTTAAAAATTTATTTAATTCTTTAATTATTTTTTCACTCATTTTTATCACCTCTAACCTTTTACATTATTTTTCCCCCCTTTAAAAATAATATTTATAAAAGTTTAAAAGCTATGCAAAATATTTTACATAGCTTTTAAACTAATCTAGATCCTTAATATAGAATCCTTTATTATAAACTTCTTTATCATACTTAATTTCAAGATTATTGCAAGCTCTAAGATCTTTTTTATTTACGACAAACTTAATACCTTCTATTACCTCTTCAACGTCCTCATCACTCTTAAAATCACAATACAATTCATAAGCTGGTCTACCACAACCATAAAAAACCTTTATTCTTATGTATTCCTCTGAACTTTGATTTACTAAAGCTTTTAAAGCTTCTTTTGCTTTTTCATCAAACTTTAATTCCATAACGCTACTCCTTCTTGGGTAAAATAAATATATTTATATTATATATTAAATTGTTGTATATTAAAACACTATAAATATTTATTAATATAATTAAACTATAAACTATATATAAAAATAAAGACCCTTTAATAAAATAAATTACACTTTACTAAAGAGCCTTTCTTATTTTATTATTTACCTAAACCAAATTCACTATGAAGCAATCTTACTGCTTCTGAAACATTTTCAGTATCAATTAAACACCAAATAGTCATATTAGAATCTGTTGTTTGCAATATTTCAATATTATTACTTGTTAGAGTGTTTATTATTCTTGCCATAACTCCTGGAACTCCATTCATTCCAGCACCAACAATAGCTACAGTACTACAATTTTCAATAGTTGTGTACTTAATTTCAGCTTTACTCATAATTTCTGAAAGTTTTTCTTTTTCAGTAGCATCAATAGTGAACATTTGATGTTCTGGGAAAATGTTTATTAAATCTAAACTTATATGGTTTTTAGCTAATAATTCTAAAAGATTTCTGTAAGTTCCTTTACCTTTATTATCTGATAACCTTACTCTTACTTGAACTCTATTATTTAAATGAGTTATTCCAGAAATTAATCTCTTTTCTTCTTCTGAAACACTACTCTTAATTACAGTACCCTTTGAATCATTCATAGTATTTTTAATAACTAATGGTACATTTCCCTTTTTAGCTAAGGCAACAGCTTTTGGATGAATAACCTTTGCCCCTTGATCAGCTAATTGAAATACCTCATTATATGTCATTTCATTTATAAGAGATGCATCCTCTACCATTCTTGGATCTGCTGTCATTATACCATCAACGTCAGTATATATATCTATCTCTTTAGCCTTTAATGCAACACCTAATATACATGCAGAAGTATCACTTCCGCCTCTTCCTAAAGTTGTGAAAAATCCATCTTTAGTAACCCCTTGGAATCCTGTTACTACTGGCACCTTTCCTTCCTCTAGAATTTTCATTATATTATGAGTATCCACATCGATAGCTTGTGCATCAGTGTGGACATCATTAGTTATAATTCCAGCTTGCCCTCCAGTTAGTGGAACTGCAGTTATTCCATGCTTATATAAATCATTACATAATACTACTGAACTTATTATCTCTCCACAACACATTAATAAGTCTTGAGCCTTTTTATTATTATCTTTAAAATTATTATCTACAAGTGATAATAGGGTATCTGTTGCATAGGCTTCTCCAATTCTTCCCATTGCTGATACTACTACTACTGGCTTTAATCCACTTTCAATTGCCTTCCCTATTTTATTTATTACTTGTTTTCTTCTTTCCTCTGTAGATACAGATGTTCCTCCGAACTTTTGCACTATTATATTCAAGGAATCTCCCCCTTAAGTTTTTTAAGCTCTCGCTCTTTTTATCTTTCCTTCCTCAGCAGAGATTACTATGACATTAGTTCCAACCTTTGTTACACATTCCCACGGTATTTCAACATATTCTTTGCTACCAAAGAAGCTAAACTTACTTGCACTAATACCAACAACCAGGAATTTAAGATATCCTTCTTCATCAATTATAAAATCAATATTTTGAGCGCTATCATACTTTTCTGCACTTTCTAAATTAAAAATTTCATATCTTTCTAACTCACTTAAGTTTCTAAGTTGACTTTCTGGCTTTTTTTCGTAATATTCAAAATCCTTCATAATAATTACCTCCTTGTTATACATAATATTATGCATCCAATAGATAATATATTACTTTACATATACTATTAAAATCCAAACAGCGCTTTACTCTCCTTAAATAATATATCAACTATAAGCTAAACTTACAATAGAAATTTTTCATCACTACAACTCTTATATGCAACTTTAGAGTCATTTATTATTTTATTTAAATTTTCAGCTTCTATTCCTTGCCCAACAAAAGCAGTACTAATTATTCCTGGCTTAAAGCACCTCTCCAATACATAGTTTATGTCATCACTATCTATTTTGTTAATTCTCTTAATAACATCTTCTTGTGTTTTAATTTTATTTTGTAATAAGAAACATTTTGCATTAGCAAACATTCTAGATGAAGTACTTTCTAAACCTAATATATAACTTGCTTTAATTTTTTCTTTATTAATCTCTAATAACTCTTTACTTATACCTTTTTTAGCAAAATCATGTAAATGTTCATTAATAACACTTATTGCTTTATCACAATACTTATTACTTAATCCTGTATATATATTTAATGTTCCAACTCCTAAATAAGGTTGCATATAAGAATAAATACTATAGCATAACCCTAACTCTTCCCTAACTTTTTGGAAAAGTATTGATGATGCACCACCACCAAATATATTGTTTAATAATACTAATGAATAAGATTTATCATCAGCATATGGCAATCCATTTAAACCTAAATTTATATGAACTTGCTCTATTTGCTTTTCTACATACTTACTATCATGCTTTAATTCAATAGCTTCATAAATTGGATTATATATATCGTCCTTGCTCCACTTTCCAAAGTACTCTTCTATAAGCTTCTTTAACTCCTTTTCATCAAACTTTCCACAAATGCTAAGTACAGAATTATAAGGAGTATAATGTGTTCTAATATAATCTTTAATCTTCTTTCTATTAAATGATTTTATTTTATCAGGTGTACCTAAAATTGGATATGCTAAAGAATTATTTCCAAAGATAGCTTCTGAATGTATTTCATCTAGTACATCTTCTGGATTATCTTGACTCATATTTATTTCTTCAATAACTACACCTTTTTCTTTTTCAATTTCCTCTTCATCAAATTTTGAATTTAATATCATATCAGAAATTACATCTAAACATAAATCTACATGTGTATTTAATGCTTTTATATAATAACAGGTATTTTCCTTACTTGTATAAGCATTAATTTGACCACCTATATTTTCTATTTCTTGTACAATATCTTTTGCACTTCTTTTATTTGTTCCTTTAAAAAACATATGCTCTATAAAATGTGAAATTCCGTTTACATCTTTATTTTCATTTCTTGAACCATTTTGAACCATTATTCCTACACTTATAGAATTAACATGCTCAATATATTCTGTTACAACTCTTAAACCATTATCTAATGTATATAAGTTAAACATATTTTCCTCCATTTTTATTGATTTGCTTTTAGTTTATTTTAATCTTATCATATTTATTCTACATAGTAAAAAAAAGAGAATTATTTTAAATTCTCTTTTAACATTTCTATTATTCTGTTATCTCTTCTTGTGGAAGAGCATCTTTTCTTGAAAGGTTAATTCTTCCTTGAGAGTCAATTTCAGTTACCTTAACTAAAATTTCGTCTCCAACAGATACAACATCTTCAACCTTTTCTACTCTCTTCTTATCTAATTTAGAAATATGACAAAGACCTTCTTTATTAGGTAAGATTTCAATAAATGCACCAAATGCAGCTATTTTAGTTACTTTTCCTAAGTAAACTTCACCTGCTTGAACTTCCTTAGTTAATCCTTCGATTATTCTAATAGCTTCATTTACTCCATCATGATCTGGTGAAGAAACAAATACTGTACCATCTTCTTTTATATCAATTTTAACACCTGTATCAGCTATTATCTTATTAATAACCTTACCACCTGCTCCAATAACATCTCTTATTTTTTCTGGATCAATAGTAATAGTTGATGTTTTTGGTGCAAATTTAGATACTTCCGATTTTGGTGCTGGAATACATTCATTAATTTTATCTAAAATGTGTAGTCTAGCTTTTCTTGCATTTTTAATTGCTGTTTCAATTACATTAAAGCTTAACCCCTTAATTTTAGTATCAACTTGAATTGAAGTTATCCCTTCAGTTGTACCAGCTACTTTAAAGTCCATATCACCAAAGAAATCTTCAATTCCTTGAATATCAGTTAAGACTTCTTCTTCAGTTAAATCTTCTGATGTTATAAGTCCCATTGCAATACCAGCTGCTGGTCTCTTAATTGGAACACCTGCATCTAATAATGCTAATGTAGATCCACAAACAGAGGCTTGAGAAGTTGAACCATTTGAACTTAATACTTCTGAAACTAATCTAATTGTATATGGGAATTCTTCTTCTGAAGGAATAAGTGGTTCTAAGGCTCTTTCAGCTAAAGCTCCGTGTCCTATTTCCCTTCTACCTGGTCCTCTTAATGGTTTTACTTCACCAACAGAATAAGCAGGGAAGTTATAGTGATGCATATATCTCTTAGATTCAGTTTCACCTATACCATCTATAATTTGAATATCCCCAACAGCACCTAAAGTAGCTACTGTCATAACTTGAGTTAATCCTCTTGTAAATAAACCAGTTCCATGAGTTCTTGGTAATAAGTCAACTTCACATGAAATCTTTCTTATTTCATCAAAAGCTCTTCCATCAGGTCTTCTAGAATGATTTAAAAGCATATCTCTTACTACTTCTTTTTGCATGTTATAAACTATTTCTTTAGAATCTGCAAATGTATCTGGATACTTTTCTGCAAATTCTTCAGTTATTTTATCGTTTACCACATCCATTGCCGCATTTCTTTCATCCTTATCAGTAATCCACATAGCTTCTTTAATCATTTCGCTAGCAAATTCTTTGATATCCTTTGTAAGCTCTTCATCTGGCTTATAAAGAATAGGTTCATCCTTTTCTTTTCCGAATTTAGCCATTGCTTCTTCTTGGAATGCAACTATATCTTGACATTTCTCAAAACCATATTCAATTGCTTTAATCATTGTATCTTCTGGTATTTCATTTCCACCAGCTTCAATCATCATAACTCTTTCTTTAGTTGCACAAACAGTTAATTGAAGAATACTTTCTTCTCTTTCTTTTGAAGTAGGGTTTAAAACAAAATTTCCATCGATTAATCCAACTTGCACTGCTGCAACTGGAGTTGTAAAAGGAATACTTGATAGAGATAATGCCATTGATGCTGCATTAATTGCTAGAATTTCTGGTAAGTTATCTTGTTCTACAGATACAACTGTACAAACCACTTGAACATCATTTCTATATCCCTTAGGGAATAGTGGTCTTAATGGTCTATCTACAGCTCTTCCGAAAAGAATTGCATTTTCTGAAGGTCTACCTTCTCTTTTTATAAATCCACCTGGTATTTTACCAACTGCGTATAATCTTTCTTCGTATTCAACACTTAATGGGAAGAAATCTATTCCTTCTCTCGGTTTTTCTGAAGCATTAACATTTGTTAATATTACTGTATCTCCATAGCTCATAAAAATAGCTGCATTTGATAACATTCCAACTCTACCAAATTCAACTTTCATATTTCTACCAGCTATATTTCTTTCTAGTATATTAGTCATTTAATAACCTCCCTTCAGGTTTTACGGTTCTACTAATTTAATCTTCTTAAAATAATAGAGCGGATAAAACCCGCTCTATCAAAGACTATCTTCTTAAGCCTAATTTTGCTATTATAGCTCTGTATCTTTCGATATCTTGTTCAGCTAAGTAATTTAAAAGACCTCTTCTTTGTCCAACCATCATTAAAAGACCTCTTCTTGAGTGGTGGTCTTTCTTGTGAACTTTTAAGTGTCCAGTTAATGAGTTGATTCTTTCAGTTAAAAGAGCGATTTGAACTTCTGGTGAACCAGTGTCTCCTTCATGTCTTCCGTATTGTTTGATTAATTCTTGCTTTCTTATTGCGTCCATAATGACACCTCCAGTTAATTTATCCCCTATTTCCAGGAAAAGAGAAATCACCCTCAAATCTTAGAAGTAGGTTCTTCATGAAATATTATAGCAAAGTAAGTCTATCTTGTAAACATAATTTATAATTTTAAATTTATTTAGAATTTATTATCTAATAATAAAAATTTATATATTATTTTGCCCTATAACTTCACTATTTTCCTCTGCAAATTTTTTATCTTTTTTTAATTGTTCAATTAATTCATAAATATCATTAAATTTTATTTCATCTCTAATTCTATCAATAAAATAAATATTAATTTCTTTTCCATATATATCATTACTAAAGTCTAAAATATAGGTTTCTACCGTTAATTCTTGCCCATTTACTGTTGGATTATTCCCTATAGAAGTAATTCCTTTAAAAATTTTTTCATTTATTTTTACATTAGTGTAGTATACACCCTTTTTAGGAATAACCTTTTGTTTATTTATTTCTAAATTAGCAGTTGGAAATCCTATAGTTCTACCTAACTTTTTCCCATCTATTACTTTTCCTGAAAGCATATATGGCCTAGATAACATATTAAATGCTTTTCTCACATTTCCATCAACTAATTCTTTCCTAATAGTTGTAGAACTTATTGTTTTACCCTCACTTTTAAAAGGTTCCATTACATATAATTTATATCTATATTCTTCTTCAAACTTTTTTAAAAGCTCAACATTTCCTAAATTTTTATAACCAAACTTAAAATTAAACCCTACTACAATGCCCTTTACATTATAAGTTTTACATAACCAGCTAATAAATTCATCTGGCATCATCTTCATCATTTTTTCATCAAAATCTTGAAATGCCAGTATATCTATTCCTTCTTTTTGTAAAACATTAATCTTCTCTTCATTAGTCATAATCAATTCTATTTTGTTATTACTATTTATAAATCTTCTAGGATGATTTCTAAAAGTAAAAACAATAGATTTACTCTTATTTTCTTTAGCTAAACTTTTAACTTTTCTCACTAATGATAAGTGTCCTAAATGTAATCCATCAAAGCTACCAAGGGCTATATAATTTTTTTTACTTTCTTCATCCAAAGCTTTGTTATCATATATTAGCATTACTTATTCTCCTATGTGATTAGTAACTTCTCTATTTTAAAGCCAGCATTATTTCTTTCACCTAGGCCTATAAAATTACCATCTTCATCATATACTCTATATAATCTATTATTGATAATATCATCTTTAGTAAATCTATTATCAGCAACTCTAACTCCATTTACAAGAAGTCTTACATACTTTCCATGAACTGTAATTGCTTCATATTTACTTAAGGCTTCTTCCATAGTTACGATATAGTCACCTATATTTTCCTCTGTTAAATCATTAATATTAATTGAACTTTCTTGTGAAAATACAGAAGTTTTCGCTCTGTTCAAGTCAGTCATAGTTGCAAAAACTTCTAACTTTTCTCCTATATCATAACATAGACTTCTTATATAAGTTCCTTTAGAACATGTAACCTTCATAGAAACATAAGGATTGTTTATTTTAATATCTTCAATATTATAGATTTTTATCAATCTACCTTCTCTTTCTACTTCTATTCCTTTTCTAGCTAACTCGTAAAGTCTAACCCCATTTTGCTTTAAAGCTGAATACATAGGTGGAACTTGAGAATATTCTCCTATAAATCCTTTAACTACATCTAATATATCTTCATTCTCTAAATTAGAAGGATCTCTTTCCTCTAAAATTTCGCCTTCTAAATCATAAGTAGTTGTCCTAATTCCTAACTTAAAAGTAACTTCATATACTTTTTCTGAATCCATTATATAATCTATTATTTTAGTTGCTCTTCCAATACATACAGGCAATACCCCTGTTGCTTCTGGATCTAATGTACCAGTATGCCCAACCTTTCCTGTTTTAGCTACTTTTTTCACTACTCTAACAACATCAAAAGATGACATTCCCTTTGGTTTAAAGATATTTAAAATTCCATTCATATCTTACAACTCTTTCTGTATTTCATTTAATATTTCGTATTTAGCTTCTTCCATTGACATATTTTTAATTTTTATACCAGATGCTCTTATATGACCTCCGCCACCAAAAACCTCTGCTATTTTTCTTACATCAACATAGCTTTTTGCCCTAAGGCTCGCTTTTACACCATCTTCAACTTCTTTTAATAATAAAGTTACTTCAACACCTTTAATTTGAAGTCCATAAGAAATTATATCTGATGTATCTCCTACATCAATTCCTAAATCTGCTGTAAAGTTTTTATCTATTTCTAACAATGCAACTTTTCCATTTAAAATAAGTTGCATACTGCTTAAAGCTTTTCCAATTAGCTTTATTCTACTAAAATCCTTATTATCAAAAAGACTTTGATAAATAAAAGTATTATCTACACCTATTTTCTTTAATACTGCAGATATTTTATGTGTTCTTTCTGTTACGTTAGAATGTCTATATGCACCTGTATCAGTTACTATTGAAGTATACATACAAGTTCCTATATCTTTTATAACGCTATCTTCTTTTTCAAAGCTTATTCCCATTAAATTTAATAATTCAAATACTATTTCTGCAGTTGCAGCTGCATTTGAGTCTATATAATTAATATCACCATATTTATCATTTGATAGATGATGATCTATATTTACTATTGTGCCAGTGAATTCTTTTAAATTTGCACTTACTCTCTCTAAGTTTCCACAATCAAGCACCACTACAATATCAGTTTCATCTACAGGCTCTGTAATTTCTCCTGTAATTTCATCTGATCCCTTTAGAAATTTTAAATTTTCTGACAAAGTATCCTTTGATATTATGTAACAATCCTTGTTTAAACTTTTTAAAGCGTTAAAAAGTGCAAGAACACTACCTACTGCATCACCATCAGGTGATACATGGTAGGTAATGCCTATTTTTTTACTTTCTAATATAAACTTTGCAATTTGACTTAATGTCATATTACTTATCTTTTACCTTTTGAATTAATTCTTCAATATGCATTCCATAATTTATTGAATCATCAAGTTCAAATATTATTTGAGGATTGTATCTTAAATTAATTCTTTGACCTATTTCTCTTCTAATATATCCACTAGCATTTTTTAGAGCAATAAATGTATTGTTCTTTTCTTCATCATCTTTTCCAAATATACTTACAAATACCTTTGCATATCTTAAATCTTTAGTTACCTTTACATCAGTAACTGATACCATGGCAGTAAGTCTTGGATCTTTTATTTCATTTCTTATTATAGTACTAATTTCTCTTTTTACTTCTTCGTTTATTCTTCCGCCTCTATAGTTAGCCATTCAAAACACCTCTTAAAGCTCTTTTCTTTTAATAGCTTCCATTGTAAATGATTCTATAATATCGCCTTCTTTAAGATCGTTGAACTTTTCAATACTTAAGCCACATTCATAGCCCTTAGCTACTTCTTTAGCATCATCTTTAAATCTCTTTAATGAAGCTAATGTTGATTCAAATATTACGATACCATCTCTAATTACTCTAACTTCAGAATTTCTTACAATTTTACCATCTATAACATAACATCCTGCTATAGTTCCTACATTTGAAATCTTGTATGTCATTCTTACTTCTGCCTTACCATTTACAACTTCTTTATATTCTGGTTCAAGCATACCAATCATAGCTGACTTAACATCTTCAATTGCATCATATATTATTCTATATGTTTTTATTTCAATGCTTTCCTTTTCTGATTGAGCTGTTGCATTTCCATCAGGTCTTACATTAAATCCAATTATTAAAGCATTTGAAGCTGCAGCAAGTGTAACATCTGTTTCTGTTATAGCTCCAACAGCACCATGTATTACTCTAACCTTAACATCATCAGTAGATAATTTTTCTAAAGATTGTCTTATTGCTTCAACTGAACCTTGAACGTCAGCTTTAACAACTATAGCTAATTCCTTAACTTTACCTTCTTGAATTTGACTATATAAATCTTCTAAAGATACTCTATTAGACGCTTGGTGGCTATCAGCTTTAATCTTTTGCTTTCTTAAATCAGCCATATTTCTTGCAGTCTTTTCATCTTTACAAACTATAAATCTATCACCAGCAGCTGGTACTTCTGAAAGTCCTAATATTTCAACTGGAATAGATGGTCCAGCACTCTTTATCTTCTTTCCTCTATCATCAAACATAGCTCTTATTCTACCATAAGTTGAACCAACTAAAATAGAATCTCCTACGTTTAAAGTACCATTTTGAATAAGTAGTGATGCAACAGCTCCTCTACCCTTATCTAATTTAGCTTCAATTACAGTACCCTTAGCTTTTCTATTTGGATCAGCTTGTAATTCTTGCATTTCAGCTGTTAATAGTACCATTTCTAATAAACTTTCTAGATTTTCACCAGTCTTAGCTGAAACTGGAACACAAATAGTATCTCCACCCCAGTCTTCTGAAACTAATCCATGCTCAGTTAATTCTTGTTTAACTCTATCAACATTTGCACCTGGTCTATCAATTTTATTTATTGCAACAATCATAGGAACATCTGCAGCTTTGCAGTGGTTAATTGCTTCCTTTGTTTGTGGCATTATACCGTCATCTGCAGCAACAACTAATATAACTATATCAGTAACTTGTGCTCCTCTAGCTCTCATTGCAGTGAAAGCTTCATGTCCTGGAGTATCTAAGAAAGTAATCTTTTCTCCATTTAAAGAAACTGTATAAGCACCTATATGTTGAGTTATTCCACCAGCTTCACTAGCAGTAACCTTTGCATGTCTTATAGCATCTAAAAGTGATGTTTTACCATGGTCAACATGCCCCATAATTGTTACTATTGGAGGTCTCTTAACTAAGTTTTCTTCAACAACATCAACTTCTTCTTCAAATTCCTCTAGCTCAGTTTCTGCTTCTTTCTTTTCAACTAAAACTTCATATTTTTCACAAAGTTTTTCAGCAGTAGAGAAATCTATTTCTTGGTTAACACCAGCCATTACACCTAAGAATATTAAATTCTTAATAACATCATTTGTTGGCTTACCAAGCTTTTCACATAATTCTTTAACTGTTATTGTTTCACCAATCTCAATTACTCCACATGCAGCTTCAGCATTTCTTTCAACTTCTTCTTGCTCTAACTCTTTCTTAGTCTTTTTCTTTTTTCTTACACCCTTATTAAGTGATTCAGCAAGTTCTTCTTCGTATTCATCAACTAAACTCTTCTTACCTTCACTCTCACTATTATCACCTAATAGTTCTTTTATTAGTGTTGCATCTTCATCTTCTATTACACTCATATGATTTTTGACTTCAACACCAAATTCTTCCATTAATAAATTTATTAAATCTTTTGAGCTAACATTAAGCTCCTTTGCCAATTCATATACTCTAATCTTTGACAATAAAATCACCCCCGGTTAATTTCTTCCTTCTTCATTTTGGTACAAGGATATTAATTTTTCAGCCATATTTTTATCTACCACAGCTAAAACTTTTAGTTCCTCTCTTCCAATTGGGTTACCTAGTTGTTCTTTAGAAAAGTCTTCTATAAGAGGAATTCCTTTTTCAGCACAATGATTCCTAAACTTCTTTTTTGTACTATTAGAAGCATCATCACTTAGTATTACAAGATAAAAACTACGTCTGTTGCGTTGTTCATCACATTTGCTATACCCTTCTATTAAATTCCCTGATCTTTTAGCAAGACCTAAAAAATTAAAAAACTTATTCATTAACTATCTCTTCCCTTAATCTGTTGTATATTTCTTCATCTATTGCAACATCAAGGTTTCTACTTAATCTTTTTGCTTTAAATGCTTTTTCTAAGCACTCAATATTTTTGCAAATATAAGCGCCTCTACCTGCTTTTTTCCCTGTTAAGTCAACAGAAACTTCACCTTCTTGACTTTTTACAACTCTAATAAGTTCCTTCTTAGGCTTCATTTCCATACAACCTGTGCACATTCTTAAAGGTATTTTCTTTACTTTCATAAAAAAATCCCCCTTATTCCTCTATAGCTTCAGCTTGTGACTTACTCTTTATATCAATTTTCCAATTAGTTAGCTTAGCAGCTAATCTTACATTTTGACCCTCTTTTCCAATTGCAAGTGATAATTGGTTATCTTCAACAATAACCTTAGCTGACTTTGAGTCTTCATCAACTGTTACACTTACTACCTTAGCAGGGCTTAAAGAACTTGCTATAAATTCTTCTGGGTCTTTGCTCCATTTAATTATATCTATTTTTTCACCCTTAAGTTCATTTACTATGTTTTGAACTCTTGCCCCCTTAGGTCCAACACAAGCTCCCATAGGATCAACATTTTCATCATGTGATACTACTGCAATTTTACTTCTTGATCCAGCTTCTCTTGAAATGCTTTTTATTTCAACAATACCTTCATATATTTCTGGAACTTCTAATTCAAATAATCTTTTAACTAATCCTGGATGTGTTCTAGATACTATTATTTGAGCCCCTTTAGAAGTATTTTTAACTTCTACAACATATAATTTAATTTTTTCATTAAATTTATACTTTTCTCTTGGAATTTGTTCATTTGGTCCAATTGCTGTTTCTAGCTTTCCAATATTAACAAAAACATTTCCTTTATCTTCTCTTAAAACTGTTCCAGTTATAATATCATATTCTTTTTCTTTATATTCATTATATATGATACTTCTTTCAGCTTCTCTTATTCTTTGAGTTACTACTCCTTTTGCAAGTTGCGCTGCAACTCTTCCAAAATTCTTTGGAGTAACTTCGAAATCTACTACATCATCTAAATCATATGTAGGTTTTATTTCTTGTGCTTCTTCTAATCCAATTTCAGTAACATTATCAAAAACTTCTTCAACAACAATCTTTTGAGAATAAACATGTATTTCTCCATTTTCTCTATCAATTGTTACTTTTACATTTTGTGCTGAAGATGTTGGTCCTGCATAATTTTTCTTATACGCTGCAACTAACGCATCCTCAATTGTTGTAAATAATAAATCTTCACTAATACCTTTATCTTTTACTATTTCTTTAAGAGCACCTATAAACTCTTGGTTCATCTTAAATACCCTCCTTACTATATTTCCCCTTCAATATTTGCACTTTTAACTTTTTCTTTTGGTATGCTTATTAAAGTGTCTGCTTCAACTATTATATTTTCTTCATTAACTTCTTTTAAAATACCTTTAATACTTTTCTTTCCTTCGATAGCTTTTGTAAGTTTAACCATTACTTCTCTACCTACAAATCTCTTATAATGATCTTCAGTAAATAATGTTCTATTTAAGCCTGGTGATGAAACTTCTAGGAAATAAGCTTCTGGTATAGGATCTTTTTCATCCATAAGATCACTTACTCTTCTTGAAAGAGCTTCACAATCACTTAAAGTGATGCCGCCTTCTTTTTCTATATATATTCTTAAATAATATTCTCCATTTTCCTTAACATATTCAATATGATATATTTCATAGTTAAGTTCATCTGATATGGGTTTAACCATTTCATAAATTTGAGTAACTAAGGCATCATTCTTCATAATTATCCTCCTTTGCAATATTCAGTTTTTAGGTAATTTAAAAAATAGATATGTAAAAACGCAACTAAAAAGTAGTTGCGTTCAAATAGAAAGAGCGGGAACAAGCCCCACTCTTCATTTTCTAGCTATTAGTAAATTACTTCTTAATCTATTTTATCATACTTTACTAATAAATACAAGGGGCTATAGCAACATTTAACTTTCCCATTTAAAACTTGCCCAAATTTGTATTTTTTTATTCAATATAATGCTTCTTTAGTTATATTATTTATACAACTTTATAAGTTCATCAAAAGCTTTTAGAGACCTTTCAATCTTATCATACGATATACAATAAGATAATCTAAAATATCCTGGACATCCAAAAGTTTTTCCTGGTACTGCTAATATATTAAACTTTTTAGCATCCTCACAAAACTTAACATCATCTTCTATTGGTGATTTTGGGAAAAGATAAAATGCTCCATCTGGTTTTAAACATTCAAACCCTATAGATACTAGGTGATTATATAATAAATCTCTATTTTTCTTATAAATGTTAACATCAACTTCTAACTTTAAACTTTCTTTTATTACTCTTTGAAAAAGCGAAGGCGCATTAACAAATCCTAAAATTCTATTTGCTATATTTAAAGCTGATATTATATCTTCAAAAGTATTCATTTTAGGATTAACCACAATATAACCTATTCTTTCACCCGGCAGCGATAATGATTTACTATATGAATATCCTATAAATGAATTATTATAATAATTTAATATACAAGGCACTTTAGTATTCTCATATACAATTTCCCTATACGGTTCATCTGAAATTAAATAAATATCCTTTTTAAATTCCAATTCTTTATCTCTTAATATATTAGATAATTCTTTTATTGTTTCCTCACTATATATAACTCCACTTGGATTATTAGGAGAATTAATAATTACAGCTTTAGTCTTATTTGATATTTTCTTTTTTAATTCTTCTAAATTTAATTGAAAACTATTTATGTCTGCTGATATAACAGTTACTACCCCATCAAAATTTTTAACATAATTAATATACTCTCCAAAAAAAGGCGCAAAAACAATAACTTCATCTTCTGGGTCTAAAATACTTTTCAAAATTACATTTAATCCTCCAGCAGCACCACAAGTCATAATTATATTTTCATATTTCAATTCAAGATTATATTCTTCTCCTAAATGATTAGCTATCGCTTCTCTAACATCTTCATATCCAGAATTATTCATATACCCATGAAGAAAATTTGGCTTTTCCTCATTAACAATTTTATTTATTATATTTTTAATCTCTTCTGGTGGTTCTACATTAGGATTGCCTATACTAAAATCAAAAACATTTTCTTCCCCATATATACTTGCTAATCCCTTTCCTTCTTCAAACATAGCCCTAATAGTAGAACTATTTAAAACCATAGCTCTCATCTTACTTGAAATCATTCTCTAGCCCCCTTATTTAATAATTAATTTAATTTATTTTTTATTACACCAATAGCTACACCTAATATACTCACTTCCTTGCCTTGTAAATATATCTCACTATATTTAGGATTAGCTGGAATTAACATAGGCTCCTTACCATTTAGCTTTAAGGTTTTTAAAGTCGCTTCTCCATCTAAACTAGCAGCAACAATGTCATTATTTAATGCAGTATTTTGCCTCTTAATAACAACTAAATCTCCATCATTTATATTTTTCTCAATCATACTATCACCTTTTACATGTAATATGAAAGTTTCTTTTCCTTTTTCTAACCAACTCTTAGGTAAATTAAACTTTTCCTCTACCTCATCATTGATTTCAATAGGATTACCTGCTGCTATATCACTATATACATCAACTTCAACTAATTCTTCTTCATTAAATATAGTATTATCCCCTAAATAAATCTCTTTTTTAGAAGAAGAACTATCAATATTAAATTCAACTATATTTTTATATTTCAAGTTTATATATTCAAACTTTTCCATATAATTTTTTTCTTTATTTTTTTCCTCTTTAAAATCCTTCTTGAAAGCAAAACTTCTTCCTTTAAAATCTACTCCAAGAGTTTTTAACCTTCTACCTTTTACTAACCAACACATTTTATCATTACAAAATTCATTATTTAAAATAAAAACAAATGATGAATGTGCATTGTTAGAATATATACTTTTTACAAATTCAATTTCTCCCTTAGTTAGTACCTCTACATCATCTAAAACTATGTGAGTATACTTTTCTTTATATAGTTGTCCATATTTTATAGCAAATGATATTTCATCATAATAATCACAATATCCATTTTGTCTTAATATAGAAGTGTATAATTCCATAAGTCTATATATAGAATCTCTACTATATGATTTTTTTATTAATCTATATTTTCTACCTTTTCTTTCAACATCACTATATTCTTCTCGTGTAAAATTACATGCTTTTATCCACATAATTTCATCATACAAGTCTTCACTTTTAATTTTATTAATAACTTTAGATTTTTTTGCTAACAATAATAATTCATTGTAAAAGTCTTCTGTTTTTATAAACTTATATGCTTCTTCAAAAGAAATAGTCTTTAAATTTAATTTATTTGCATTTATGTATCTTTCTGAAAAATCTTTTATTAATACCTTTACTAAATTAAACTCAACTCTTTCCTCATCAATACTAAATAATGAATAAAACTCACTTTCTTTGCTTTTTTCTTTATATAAACTTTTACTATTATATAACTTTTCATCATTTGAAGATAAATATAAAATCTTATCTTCATTATATATACAATAATTATTTTCTAAATTTATAACTCTATGCAAAGCTGCTACTGTCTTTCCTGTTAATGATTTTCCTTTCATTAATGAAAAGCCCATATTTTTATTATTTATAAATCTATTTTGATTTTTCGTCAATTTCATAATTACACCTACTATCATACTTCCCATTATTATAAAGAAAAACCCCAAAGAAAGAACATAACTTTGGAGTTATAAAATAATTTTATTCATTTATTGATAAAAAGTCAATTAATTCTACTTATTTATTACTTAAATATTCATCTATTGCAACAGCTGCCTTTTTTCCTGCTCCCATTGCTAAAATAACAGTTGCAGCACCTGTAACTGCATCTCCCCCAGCATAAACACCTTCTTTTGTTGTAAGTCCTGTTTCTTCATCAGCAACTATGCATTTCCACTTATTAGTTTCTAAACCTTTAGTTGTTGAAGAAATTAAAGGATTTGGAGATGTTCCAAGAGACATTATAACAGTGTCTACATCCATAACAAACTCTGAATTTTCTTTAACTACTGGTCTTCTTCTTCCAGAAGCATCAGGTTCTCCAAGTTCCATTTTAACACACTTCATTCCTGTAACCCATCCATTTTCATCTGTTAAAATCTCTGTAGGATTAGTTAATACATCAAATATTACCCCTTCCTCTTTTGCATGATGAACTTCCTCAAGTCTTGCTGGTAATTCTGATTCACTTCTTCTATATATAATATGAGTCTCTGCACCAAGTCTTAATGCTGTTCTAGCTGCATCCATGGCAACATTTCCTCCACCAACTACAGCTACCTTATTTCCAACCTTAACTGGTGTATGATATTCATCTTTAAATGCTTTCATTAAGTTTACTCTTGTCAAAAATTCATTTGCTGAAAATACTCCATTTGAATTTTCACCTGGTATTCCCATAAATTTTGGTAGTCCAGCACCTGATCCTATAAATACAGCCTCAAACCTTTCATCTTCAATTAATGAATCTATTGTAACTGTTCTTCCTACAACTACATTAGTTTCGATTTTAACTCCTAGTTTTTTAATATTTTCAATTTCAGATTTTACTACTTCTTCCTTTGGTAATCTAAATTCAGGTATACCATATACTAAAACTCCACCTGCTTCATGTAAAGCCTCAAATATAGTAACATCATAACCTTTTTTAGCTAAATCTCCTGCACAAGTAAGTCCTGCTGGTCCTGAACCTATTACAGCTACCTTTTTACCTTTTGATTCTTCTTTATCAGAAAGATCAACATTATTATATCTTGCCCAATCAGCAGTAAATTTTTCTAGTTTTCCAATAGCAACTGGTTCACCCTTTATTCCTAGCACACATTTTCCTTCACACTGCGACTCCTGTGGACATACTCTTCCACAAACAGCTGGTAATGCACTATATTTTGCAATTTCTTTTGCTGCTCCTTCAAAATCTCCATCTTTAACATGAGATATAAATCCTGGTATATCTATTGATACTGGACATCCATTTACACATTTTGGATTTTTACACCCTAAACATCTACTTGCTTCATCTAAAGCTCTTTCTTCATCATATCCTAAGCAAACTTCATCAAAGTTTTTTGCTCTTACACTAGCTTCTTGTTCCCTTACAGGTATTCTTTTCATTCTATCTACTACTTTATTCATTACTTATGTCCTCCGCATCCGCAACCTTCTCTATGGTGTGTGTCGCCTTCTTCTAACTTAAGCATAGCTCTTCCCTCTTCGCTTTTATAAAGAGATTGCCTTCTCATACTTTCATCAAAATTTACAAGATGTCCATCAAATTCTGGGCCATCAACACATGCAAATTTAACTTCATCTCCTACTGTAACCCTACAAGCACCACACATACCTGTACCATCAACCATAATAGGATTTAAACTTACTGTAGTTTTTATTTCAAGCTCCTTAGTAAGCATTGACATAAATTTCATCATTATCATAGGCCCTATAACAACAGCATGATCATACTTTTTACCTTTATTATTTACTAAATCTAATAAACAATCTGTAACCCTACCATTAAATCCATAAGAACCATCATCAGTAGATATATATAGATTTTTAGCTACTCTTCTCATTTCTTCTTCTAATATTACTAACTCTTTATTTCTAGCCCCAATAATAACATCAACATCAATATTATTATCATAAAACCATTTTACTTGTGGATAAACAGGTGCTGCACCTACACCTCCAGCTACAAATAAAACATTTTTATTTCTAAGTTCATCTAAGTCTTCATGTATAAATTCACTTGGTTGACCTAATGGCCCAACAAAGTCTTGTACATAATCACCTACTTCAAAGCCTGCAAGTTCTTTTGTAGCGTATCCAACAGTTTGGAAAACTATTGTAACAGTTCCATTCTCTCTATCATAATCGGCAATAGTTAAAGGGATTCTTTCCCCTTTATCATTATTTTTTATAATAATGAATTGCCCAGGCTGAGCTGATTTAGCTACTCTTGGAGCCTCAATATCCATTAAATATATGTTTTCCGTTAATAATCTTTTACTTGTTATCTTATACACCTTAATAACCCCCATAATTTTCTTATGTTATATATTTATAACTAAATTTTAAATTTAGAATCTTTATTATGAGTTTAAGAATGCACCTTTAAATTTCTTTACTTAAAAATGCATTCTTAAATCATAAACTATTTATTAAAAATCTACTTTATTTCCATAGAATGTACATGAAAGAAGCTTTTCCATAGTTTCATCATCAATTGTCCTTGGATTAGATCCAGTACATGCATCTAAAACTGCATTATGAGCTATATGTTTAACATTAGCTAAGAAATCTTCTTCAGTTACTCCATATTCTTTCATTGATGATGGAATATTTAATGCTACATTAAATTCATTTATTTTTGCTATTAATGAATCTGTTAGTTCAGCCTCTGTATTTCCTTGTAATTTTAGCATTCTTGCTATATCTGCATATCTACCTTCACATTCTGTTCTATTATATTGAATTACATATGGTAAGAATATTGCATTTGCACATCCATGTGGAATATGGAATACTGCTCCAACCTTATGAGCCATTGAGTGTACTATTCCTAATAAAGCGTTACTAAATGCCATACCAGCCAAACATTGTGCTTCATGCATTAAATTTCTAGCTTCTACATCACCTTCAAAAGACTTAACTAAATTTTCATTAACCATATCAATAGCCTTTAAAGCCAATGGATCTGAAAAATTTGATCTTAATGAAGCTGTATATGCTTCTATTGCATGTGTTAATGCATCCATTCCAGTATGAGCAACAAGCTTAGCTGGCATTGTTTGTGCTAGCTCTGGATCAACTATTGCGATATCTGGAGTTATATTAAAATCAGCTAAAGGATACTTAATCTTAGCTTTATAGTCAGTAATTACAGAAAAAGCAGTTACTTCTGTTGCAGTTCCTGAAGTTGATGGTATTGCTACAAATTTAGCCTTTTGTCTTAATTCAGGTAAACCAAAAGGCACAACAGCTTGTTCAAAAGTAAAGTCAGGATACTCATAAAAAATCCACATAGCCTTTGCTGCATCTATTGGTGATCCTCCTCCCATAGCTACTATCCAATCTGGCTCAAAATCCCTCATTACAGCTGCCCCATTCATAACAGTTTCAACTGATGGGTCTGGTTCTACTCCTTCTATTAACTTAACTTCTATTCCAGCTTCCTTTAAATAACTTTCTACTTTATCTAGGAACCCAAATTTTTTCATTGAGCCTCCACCTACAACAACTACAGCTCTTTTTCCTTTTAAAGTTTTTAATACTTCTAAAGAACCTTTCCCATGATAAATATCTCTTGGTAATGTAAATCTTGCCATATCTTTCTCCTCCTCAAAACCCTTTAATTAATACACATTTATACTATATTTTAAAAATATCACTTTATTAGTAATATAAATTAATTATACCATAAAATTACTAAATTGAAATATATTTTTAGACATAAAAAGATACCTAAAGACAACTTTCATAAAAAGTTAACCTTTAGGTATCTTTTTGCATTTTATTCTTTTCCTTTGTTATCTTCCTTGTACCTTTTAGAATTATTATCAAGAGCTTCTATTATTTCATCAACTTTTTTCCAATTTGCAAGAGTTGCACCAGCAGCTAACATATGACCACCACCTCCAAAGATAGATGCAACATCATTAACTCTAGGTCCATTAGATCTAAATTCACAAAAAATCGAACCATCTTCTTTTTCTACAAAGAAATTCCAATTATTTATTCCCGAAGTATCTTGAAGAGCATTCACCATTCTTGCAGCTTTTATTGGCTCTAAACCATATTTTTTAGCTATTTCATTTTTTACTTTTAAATACGCCATTCCATTTTTAGTAGTTACATAGTTACTATAAATATATCCTAAGAATTTTAACTCTGTTTCTTCTCTTTTATACATATTTGCATAAATTTCTTTTGTTTCTAAGTCAAAAGTAATTTTAGATAACTTTTCAAATAAATTAGTTGGATTATCTATATATAAAAATCTTCCTGTATCTCCAACTATACCTGTAAATAAAGCACGTCTTCCTTCTTTATCTATTTTTAATTTATCTTCATTAGCTAAATATAAATCTAAAATCATTTCACTACAAGAAGAATAATTTGTATCTACCCATGTTAAATTTTCAAATGGAACGTCAAAAGGTTTATGATGATCAATTTTAATTATATAACCACAGTTATTAAATGATTGATTGTCAACTCTTTCTTTATTAGCTACATCTACTATAATAGCTAATGAATCTTTATTTAATTCAATTTCTTCATCCATAACATTTATATATTCTAAATTTTTTAAATGTTCACCTAATAATACTACCTTTTTATTAGGATATGTATTTTCTATTATACTTTTTAGAGCAGTTTGTGAACTATATGAATCTGGATCTGGAAAAACATGACGATATATTGCTATAGTATCATATTCTTCAATTTTTTTTATTATATTTTCAATCAATTTTTCCCGCATTTTTAATACCTCCTAAAAATAAAATTTAAATATTTAATAAAAAAATCCCCCACTTAGATAAACTAAGCAGGGCATAAATAAAGTTATACATTTTTATGTATTATTGACGGCTTATTGAAGTTTCAACTTGTGAATTCATTTCTTCTAACATAGCATCAACATCATCTGAAGTTCCAGTAACATAAGATGCATATTTTTCTTCAGCAACTGTTCTTGCTGATTGAGCATTATTTACTGCAGGAGTAAAGTAAGCGTAGTTTAATGATTCCTTAGCAACCTCGTAAATTTTACCATATAAAGAGTTGCTATCAGCTAATACTTCTTGAACTATAGTTGAATCTTGAGCTGATTTTCTAACTGGTAAATAACCAGTAGCTGTTGCAAACTTAGCTGTATTTTCAGTATTAGTTGCAAATTTAATAAATTCATAAGCAGCATATTGAGCTTCTGAAGAAACATCGTTAGTTACAAATAAAGAAGCACCTTGTTGGATAACAGCTTTATCTTTTCCTTCAAAATGAGGAACTTCTACTACAGCAATTTCAAAAGCACCATTAGTGTTTATATGAGCAAATCCAGCTGAAGATCCTTGATAAGCTAAAACCTTTTGATTTGAGAATGGTCCTGATAAGAATTTATCTTCACCAGCTACTCTAAATGCACCACTTTGAGTGTTTTCTCTAAAGAATTGCATAAACTCCTTAGACCAATCGTTAA
The DNA here is from genome assembly GCA_900547475.1 of uncultured Clostridium sp. Taxonomy (GTDB): domain Bacteria; phylum Bacillota; class Clostridia; order Clostridiales; family Clostridiaceae; genus Clostridium. The sequence goes on from URGW01000003.1 coordinate 100,733, forward strand.
CAACATTTATTTTTCCATCTAATTGAACAAAGTCTTTTCCATCTGCTTTTAAACTAGAAATAAATGCATTTGAGCTTGAGTCAAATCCAAATCCTGCTATTCCTAATTCAGTTTGACATTTTTCTGATATTTCTGCTAACTTTGCAAAGGTTAAATCTTTTAAATCATCTACAGTATATCCTAATTGTTCTAATAAAGTCTTATTAACATATAAAACTTCTGTAGATTTAGTCATTGGAAGTCCATATATTTTATTTTCTCCCCATTGTGATAACTCATTAATAAAATCTGGAATAAAGTCATTCTTTAAGTCTTCTGCCATTCCTACAGTTTCATTTTCAACATATGGTGTTAAGTCTACAACCTTATTATCATTAATAAGACCTGTAGCTGCATCTGGATAAACATTAACTATAGCTGGTAAAGTATTTGATTGAGACGCTGCTATAACCTTTTTGTTTAAGTCCGCAATACTACCTTGGCCTGAAGCCTTAACTGTTATTCCTTGAGTGTTTGAACTATTAAAGTCATCAACTATAGTTTGTAACACTTCTGCTTGTTTTCCAGTCATATAATGCCACATTTCAATTGTTACTGGTTCTTGTAATTCTGTAACGATCTTCTCGCTTGATGAATCACTTTTTGAGCACCCTGTTAATGCTGTAGCTGCAACTATTGCAGTCATTAAAGATGCTAATAATCTTCTTTTCATTTGCTTCACCTCTAAAACCTAATAATTTATATATATATTTAAGAAAAGATGACTAAAAGATAAAGTATTAAATTTTCATATATACATAATTAAAGCATTTAAAAATAACTTTCATAATAAATAATTAAAGCATTAATATTTTAACTTTTAATTCAAACTTTTCCTATATATCTAACTTTTTATATTATCCCTTTATTCCACCAATAGATATACCATTCATAATCTTCTTGTGTAAGAACATATAAATTACAACTATTGGCATTGTAATTATTGTAGATGCAGCCATTAATAATTCGTATCTATTTCCTACATCTGATTGGAATGCAGTTAATCCATTAGCAAGCAATCTCATATTATCACTATTTGTAACAAGTAATGGCCATAAGAATGCATTCCATGAGTTTATACCTACTAATATACAAATTGTAATAATTGATGGCTTAGCCATAGGTACAACTATTCTCCATAAAAACTTCCAATCACTTGCACCATCTATTTTTGCTGCATAATATAATTGTTTTGGAATCTTTAAGAAGAATTCTCTAAGCATATAAATATATAATACATTTGCCATGTAAGGTACAAATAATGCTGAATAACTATCAATTAAATTTAATGTTGAAATTGTTTTAAAGTTAGTTACTATTAATACTTCTCCTGGTATCATCATTGAAGCTAAGAAAATAGCAAATATTAAATCCCTTCCCTTAAACTCAAGATGTGAAAAAGCAAATGCTGATAATATTGAAATTACAACTGTACTAACAATACTTAAAGCTGTAACTATTATTGTATTTATAAAATATCTTCCAAAAGGAGCCATTGCTAATGCAGTACTAAAGTTATCCCACATAAAGTTTTCTGGAAACATTGTTGGTGGTGTTTGAATAACTTCAAAACTTGACTTTAAAGACGATGCTATCATCCAATAAAATGGGAATAGCGTTATAATAGCAAAGACAACTAATAAGAAGTATTTAATGAATGCTTTAAAATTATTTTTATTTTTCATATTTACACCTCTTAGTAATGAATCTTATTACGAGCAACTGTTTTTTGTACTAAAGTAACAGTTAATATTATAATTAATAGAACAACTGAAGCAGCAAATGCTAGTGGGAAATCTTGATCTCCATAGAATCTATCAATTATATATCTAACAACAGTTGAAACTGCACCATCTAATGTACGTCCTCCAAATAGAACATAAACTTCTGTGTAAACTTTAAAAGCAGCTATTAAACTAATAACATATGTATAAGCAATCATAGGAGAAACTAATTTAACAGTTATCTTTCTAAATATAGTTCCATTTGTAGCCTGATCTATTTTAGCAGCTTGATAATATTGTGGATTTATTGATGCAATACCTGTAGTTAATATTAAGGTATTAAAAGCTAAACTCTTCCACACTGCAAATATTATTAATGCTATCATTGCATATTTAGGATCATTAAGCCAGTTTATAGGATCTACTCCTATTTTCCCTAATAAGAAATTAATAATTCCATATTCAGAGTTAAATAACCAAGACCATACTATCCCTATAGCAACCAATGAAGTTACATAAGGTAAAAAGTAAACACTTTGGAATATACCTCTTACTTTTTCATTCTTTATATTAGCTAAAGCATTAGCTATTAATAAAGAAATAAATACCGATAAAGCTGGAACTATTGCAGCATAAATTACAGTATTAAATAAAGATTGTATAAACCTTTTGTCTTCAAATAGATATTTATATGATCCAAATCCAAAAACAAATCCACTAGCTTTAGTTTCATCAAAACTAAAAATTATTGTATTAATTATAGGATAAAATACAAAAACAGCAAGTATTATAAGTGCAGGTAGTAAATATATATATCCCTTAAATTTATTTGTCTTCTTTAGCATTTTGTTATGAACTCCTCACTTTCAGCATCAAACACATAACTCTTGCCTGTCTTTGGCTTAATTATTAACTCAGCACCTTCATCAATAAAGAACTCTTTATCAACTAACATTTTGTATTTACTACCATTATGATCTAATGTTAATAATCTTTCTCTACCTAATATTTCTACTGTAACAACTTTAGTTTTTAATCCTTTATCTGCTACCTCAAAATCTTCTGCTCTTACCCCTAAAATAACCTTTGACTTATTCTTAGGTAAGTTTTCTATTGTTAAGGAATCAATAATAGCTGTTCCTTCTTTACATTCTAAATTTATAAAGTTCATTTCTGGACTTCCTATAAAAGATGCAACAAATTTATTTACTGGATTCATATATATATCACTAGGTGATGAAACTTGTTGTATTGCACCATCTTTCATCAGTACAATTTCATCTGAAATAGACATAGCCTCTTCTTGGTCATGAGTTACGAATATAGCTGTAACTCCAGTTTCCTTTTGAATTCTTCTAATTTCTTGTCTTGTTTCAACTCTTAACTTTGTATCTAAGTTTGACAAAGGCTCATCAAGAAGTAAAATGTCTGGCTTCTTTGCTAATGCTCTTGCAATAGCAACTCTTTGTTGTTGCCCTCCTGAAAGTTGAGCTGGCTTTTTATCTAATTGACTTTCAATTTTTACAATCTTAGCAACTTCTAAAGCTCTCTTTTCTGCTTCTGCTTTATCCCACTTTAAATTTTTTAGAGGAAATAATATATTTTCTCTTACAGTCATATGTGGATATAATGCATAATTTTGGAATACTAATCCTATTCCTAACTCTTCTGGTTCTAATCCAGTTACATCCCTATCTCCAAAATAAATCTTTCCACTATGTGGTTTATGAATTCCTGAGATAGTAAATAATGTTGTTGATTTTCCTGATCCTGAAGGTCCTAATAATGAAACTAACTTTCCTTTCGGAATTTGTAAAGTAACTTCATTAAGTGCCTTAAAATCTCCAAATTTTACAACTAGTTTCTCTAGTTTTATTCCCATTGATAATTCACCTCATGTTTTTTAATACATATACTATTAAATACAAAAATCCATAGACTTTCGCGCTATTACAGAATACGACAATATCTTTGTCTTTGTCAATATTTTTCCTACTTTATTCTTCTTAATAATTTGAATTTTTTATACTACTTATAATTTCCTAGATTATCTTTTTTATGTTTACCATTTTTTCTTCAATTTTATTCCTTATATTTATTCATATTACCAATTATTTAATTAATCTACTAATTATATCTTTGACCTCTCTTTTAATATTCTTATAATAGTATTTATAAAAATTTCTAATTTCATAACTGTTCTCTAATATAGCATCACAAGTAATAAAAGTTATAATAGCAAACTCATCCCACTTATCCATATAATATTTACCTCTAACCTCGTAATGTTATATTATATGTTATTATCTCTATTATTGATATTAATAGTAAATACTTATTAAATTTTTATTTATAAATATTCCTTGCATAATTTAATATTCTTAAATATTATATTTATGTAAAGATATATAAGGAGGTATATATGCTACCATTATTAATTGTTTTTTCATATCTTATGGGATCAATTCCTAGTGGATATATTTTAGTAAAAAAGAAACTTAATAAAGATGTAAGAGAATATGGAAGTGGTAACATTGGTGCCACTAATGTTAAAAGAGTTGCAGGTGAAAAACTTTCAAAAATAACAGCAATTTGTGATATGCTAAAAGCAATTATTCCAGTACTATTAACACGTATTTTAATTTGGAGTGATATACTAAAAACTGATACAAGTTTAAGTTTATCATTAGTAGCCATTGCAGCAATATTAGGACATAATTATACTATATTTTTAAAATTTAAAGGTGGTAAAGGTGTAGCTACTTCTGCAGCTGCTTTTATGATAGTTGTTCCTATACCATTTTTAATTACAGCTGTAATTTTCTTTGGCTTAAAATTGATAACAAAAATTGTTTCAATTCGTTCTTTAGCTGCTGGTATTACATTATTTTTATCAACTCTTTTATTAGGCTATAATAAATACTATGTTTATGCTACGCTTTTTGCTTGTCTTTTAGTATTTTGGAGACATAAAAGTAATATTGACAGATTAATTAAAGGTGAAGAAAAATAAATTTTTATAAAAAAAACTTACTAAATTTCTGATTATCTTTTCATAAGTTGGTAAATGCCGATATATCCCGTATTTTAGGACTTTATCGGTATTTTCTTTTTGGAAGATACCTTGCATAAGCTGGCATTTACCAGCATGAAAATGCAACCAAAAGTAGTAAATGAGTAGTAAATATAAGCTCCGATATTAACAAGCCAGCCTTTCCAGCTCCGCTTTTGCAGATTGAAATGTCCCGTGTGCGTAATAACCAAGTGTCATGGTTATGTTAGCGTGTCCCATGAGATATTGCAGAGTGTTAGGGTTCATTCCTCTGTTTGCCATATTCGTACAATAAGTATGTCTGAATGAATGTGGTGTGATGTTCGGTAACTTGTCCGTGTGATATTTGTTATACTTCTTAATCAATCCTCGCACCATGCCCTCATAGTTTCCTGCAACTTTAGGCAAGCCCTCACGGTTTAAGAATAGGAAATTGCTGTAACCACCTACAATCAGCGGTTGTGCTTTTCCTCTGCTCTTTAGTATTCTTTGGATTGCTTGATAAGCCCGTTCTGTCAATGGAAGTTCCCGTTTTCCGTTTTTGGTCTTAGGCGTTTCAATATAGTAGCCGATTTCGCTGTCTTTCAATAACTGGTGGTCTATATTGAGTATTCTGTTCTGCATATCAATATGCGTCGTTAGTCCGCAAAATTCAGAAATACGAAGTCCCGTTTCCAGCAGAAGCACAACCTCATCATAATACTTGCTGTAAATCTTGTCCTTTTCCATAAAGGCAAGCAGGCGTTCTTCCTGCTCTGGTGTAAGGATAACTTTCTGCTCCGTATCATCTTCCAGAACATCACTTAGTTTAAATTCAAATGGGTTCTTTCTGATACAGTCGTCTTGTATCGCCATGTAAAATGACGCTTTCAAGGAACGCTTATAGTTATCAATTGTTTTATAGGCATATCCTTTTTCACTCATTCTGATAGCCCATTCTTTAGCGTCCGACTGCTTCACAGTATCAATCGCCCTCATACCCAATGGGTCGTTTTTCAGAGCGTTCATAAGATACTGTCGTCCTTTTTCAGTAGCCCTTTTAATGTTCTTTCTTTGGCTGTTCTTCTTCTCATAGAGCTGGCAGACTGTCATTTTACCACCGACTGTGTCGATACCGTCGTTAAGGTCTTTTTTTATCTGTGCTTCTTTTTCCCTCAACGATATATCATCACGCTTTCCAGCAGGTGTCTTGTCTGTCGGTACAAGTTTCCAAGAATAGATAAATTGTGGCTTTCCGTATATATCGGTATATTTATAAACGTATCTTCCGTCTTTTCGCTGGCTCTCTCCATTACGCAAATTGCGATTTTTACTGTCTTTTCGTTTTACATTAGACATAGTGTAAAGCTCCTTTCCGTCATGGAATGAGCCATGATACGCTATACCTTATTATACCATATCTACGGCTCAATGACATTAGATTTCGTCCAATGTATCTATGATTTTTTCAAATTGTTTTCGCTTAATCTGAATACGATTACCGTTCACGATAACCCAGCCAGCGTCAATATTTTCTTCGGCTAATTTACGCAATTTCTTTTCGCCAATGCGGAAGTATTTAGACGCTTCTTCAATCGTCAGAGTATATTTTTCCCAGATAGGCACATCAGTATTGTTCATAATCTATGCACCTCCTTTACTGTGTGTCATTTTTTACAAGCAGGCAGACGGCTTTGGAAAGCTCCGTTAGTATCTCAACTATTCCCATTCTTGTGGGCAGAACCGCACCATGCGGACGTATCATTATTCTGTGAGGATAGGTCGTGGCAAAGCGACTTTTCCAACGGTCGCTCTCGGATCACTGCGTGGGTCGCTCGCTTTCTTTTGGAAAGGTCATGGCGTACAGTCCCCGTGGCTTGCTATCTCACAAACGTATCTGTCTGCTTTATTCAGTTGTCAAAGACCAGACGGGCATAATCAATCCCGATATGAATTAGAAGCGTTTAATATCAAAGTTTAAGATTTTACGAATAATCGCTTCTTTGATAAAACCTTTCATTTCCAAATCTACCGCAAGACGTAAGTTGTTGTTATCGTCGTAAAACGGACGCATACAGCATTGATTGATATATGGGTCATAAAATTCCAAGATTTTTGAAATTGCTGTTTCGTCGCCGTCGCAGGCTTTGGAAATAACCGTGAAAGTCGGTGTCAGCTCTTTTGGCATTTTTCTTTTTCCTCCTCAATCAGTTGCTTTAACTTGTCTAGTGCTTGTATTCTGCACTTCGTTACATTCGCTCTGGAACAGTCAAGCATTTTCCCAATGTAAGTGTCCGTGTCCCCAATGAAAAAATACTGTAAAACGATATTACGCTTTCGTTCTTCAATAGCTTTCAATGCACGAGCCAGTTGTTCATCTTCGATTGATACTTTTTCTCCACAGACTTCAAATACTGCAACATAATCCGTAGAATATGTATCTTCTGTACCTATGGAATTTAAGAGGTCGTCCATAATTTCGGCGAATGGCATTTCTTTTTTCTCTGAACGACGTATCGCTCGATAGAAGTCAATCGCTCTATGACGTATAACTTTTTTAATAGCACAATCGAATTGATGACAGGTTTTTTCTTGTAGTTCTGACGGTTTCATTTTCCTCACCTCCTTTCGCTAGTCGAAAAGAGGTGTCTGCCCCTTTTCATATATACCGCGTTGAAAGTGGGGTACAGCGTAACCAAAATCAAAAAAAACTTAAAAAATTTTTTTCTGGCATGAAAAAAGCCCGCACAAAACATATAGTCTGTACGAGCCTTTGAAACTGTATTGTATTTAGTTCTTATAAAAATGCCGTTAGGGTCAAATTGATTGTGTCGAGGTATATCTAAAATATTCCATAATGACAGCTCCTTTACGGCACTATTCTTGTTTATTCAGACAGAAAAGAAATTGCACCGTTTTTAATTTCTAAGATTTCGTCGGCTTCTTCTGCCAAATGCTTACTATGTGTAACGACAACAACACATTTTCCTAATTCATGTGCAGTCTTTTTCAGCAAAGCAATGATTTCATCAGCGGTAGTTTCATCAAGATTTCCCGTCGGTTCATCTGCCAAAAGTACATGAGCGTCGCTGGCTAAAGCTCTTGCAATCGCCACACGCTGTTGTTGTCCACCAGATAGTTGCAATACATTTCTCTGCCAGTATTCTTTTCCAATGCCGACTTCTTCCAATAATTTTTCAGCATTTCCACTACCACCTAATTTGACATTTTCAACCGTTGTCAAATAATCAATCAGATTATAATTTTGAAATACCAATGAGATATTATGCTTTCTGTGGTAATTCAGCCCTTTTTTTGTAATGTCCTCGCCATTGCAAAGTACAGTCCCTTTTACCGCTGTGTCTAAGCCTGCTAACAACGATAAGAGTGTTGTTTTTCCTGCACCACTCGGACCGACAATGGTATAGAAGATACCCTCCTCGAAAGTAGCAGATACATTATTCAAAATGGTTTTATCTTTTTTTGTTTTGTAAGCATAGCTTACATTCTTTACTTCTAACATTTTCGTCGTCCTCCTAACTCATTTCCGATAAAATATCTTTCGGGTTTCTCTTTAGTATTACAATTCCAGATACCAGAACAGAAGCCGTTATCAACACAAGAACACTTACACCGTCCAGTAGATACATTTCTGGTGTAACCTCTACGCTGATACTCTGCACGTCCTGCTTTGGTGCAACGTATTCTGTGGATACTTTTCCCTCATTATTCTTTTCTTCCTCCTGCATTTGCTGAACCTGCTGTGATACCAGATAATTTGCAGTTGCTTTGGAAACGGCAGGAGCGACAGCAAAGGATAACATAAGGGAAAGAACAGCAATCATAATCGCTTCGCTCCAAATTTGTCCGATAATTCTAAATTTCGGAACACCGAGAGATAAGAAAATACCGACTTCCTGCACCCGATTTTTCAACCAGAAAAGAAATACTAAAACAAGGATAACAAAACTTGCAACAGAGATTACCAATATCATCATTTCGCTTACTTTTGCTAAATCATTGAAGTTTGAGGACATGGTTTCGGAATTTCCGTTATTGTCAATCAAATCATATTGCTCCCAATTGATGTCTACTTTTTGCAGATTTTCTTTTACTTCGTCGTAAGCTTCCACATCTTCCACTTTGAAATAGGCTCTTTCATATAATGGACTTGTTTCACCCTCTGCCTTTTCTGGAAATCTCAAATCTGTAAATATTACATTTTCCGAACGGTAAGTATCTCCCTGCATAAGTGGGGACATCTTTTGATCCACTTGATAAATTCCAACAATCTCAGCTTCTGATACCTTTGAATTTTCAGTATCGTGGTAATCATTAAAAGAAATCTTATCGCCGATTTTCAGATTATTTTGCTTTGCCAGTTCCTCTGAAATGACACACATATCTTTATCCTCTGGGGTTATCATTCGTCCCTCTTTGATATGCAGGTTTCCAGATAAAACATTTCTGTCTAGTTTCATATCTTTGTTTCCAATTAAACTTACACCGCCAACATCTGCATTCTGGTCTACATCTTTATCTTCAATCCTTTTGAAATTTACAGGGTTTACGGGAGTTGTTACTGTTGTAATATTGTAATCAGCAATTCCTTTTGCTTTTGCCAATTTCTCAATGTCTTTTATATCTAAGCTTTCAAATTCATTTGTTGTCCAGCCTGTCCAAGTCTCCACACCATTGATAATCTCTTTTTCCTGATGGTAGCCACCAAAACTACCTTCCTTATCATTACCAATCTTTTCTGAGTATTCACGAACTCGCTTTGTTCGGTACTCTGCATTTCTTTCTAAAAGAAAGCCTGCACCTATGGCTTGTCTGGTTTTGTCCTGCACCTCAATACTGGCATTTTTGCTCGCCACACCTGCAAGAAGCAAGGTACTGATTGCAAAAACAATCAACAATAAGAGAATACTTTTTACGGGCTTTCTGAACACAGAACGCCTTGCCAATCCAAAAAAATTCATGTACTATCCCTCCATTTTCGCTAATATATCTTTTGGGTTTGCTCGTAATATCGGAAGAATGGAACAGCACAATGCCACCAAAATAACTGCACCGCCTAAAAGGAACAACATTCCAATATCTTGTATCTGCAACACCACTTTCAGATTTTCTGTTACGCTTTCTGAACTGGTAATGATGTTTTGCAAAACGCCCGAGAACAATTTACCAATGGCTGTTGCTCCTAAAACCGAAAGTGTAAATACACTGCCTGCTTCTAATAAAGTTTGCAGGAAAATTTCACTTTTTGTCTTGCCGAGGCTCATAAAGATTGCCACCTCTTTTTGCCTTGTCCGCATCCACATACATAACAGCAGGGAAACAACAACAGTACCAGTTACCAATGTAAGTACCAGCATAAGATTTGCCACCTTACTGATTTGCTCTAATGGAGCAGACATCTGTTGATAAAGGGTATCAGACGTGCTAAGTGCTACATCATTTCCGAATATTTTTTGCAGGCTGGTTTCCAGCACATCTAATTTTTCTGGTCTTTTTGAGTAAATGCAGATTTTTTCAAATTCAGCTTCTTTGAACAATTCTTTATAAGTACTGTTGTCAATAAAGATTTGATTTTCTATTCGATTGACTGCGGTAGTTTCTGACGGCTGGTCTTTTTCCGCATTTCCTGCGGACATGAAAATTCCAATAATCTGAACAGATACTTTTGTTCCGTTTTCTGTACTTAATTCAATCGTATCTCCAACTTTTAGCTCATTTTGATTTGCAAGGTTCGCATTGATAACAGCACCCTTTTTCTCACGCTTGATATAATCGCCAGAAGCTAAGCGGTACTGCATTTCTGAAAAAGGGCTGTCCTTTTCCAAATCATCATAGGAAAGCAGTGCTATTTTCAAATTTTCCTCATTCGTAGAAGTATTGAGCGTAACGGGAGCAAAATTATTCGGAAATACCTCTTGTCTACCAATGCGGTTGATAGACGAAACATCTTCTAGCGTTTCAATCTTGTTTACTTCATTCTCTGTTATCTTGCTGTCCTTACTTGTAATTTCAGCCACAATCTTAGAGTTTGTCTTTTCCTGCATGGCTTGTTTGGACTCATTTGTAGTCCTTAAAATCATGCTTGTACCTAAAATCATACTGTTTACAAGTATCAAAACAATCAACAGAAGAATGGTTTTCCCTTTTTTTCGCTGTAAATAGCGAAAACCAAGTTGATAAAACTTCATACTTCACACCTCTATTCCCAATGGGCTATGACAACCTTTGTTGCATTGAAATGATTTGTGTCTGCAAACTCTCCATAGAGATATACTTCAGATTGCTTTTTCACATCGGATATAGAACCCGTTGTTACATTTGTAACACCAGACTGTGCATTTACTGTGGCAATGACAAATTCACAATCTGGGTTATAGGTTACAGAAACAGCATTCTCTTTTTTTTCCATTCCCGGTGCTTCTATTTTTATCCCAGCTCCCCCCTCAATATCTTTTGCTTGATTTACCAAGCAACCATTGTCTGTAAATTCCAAAACACTTCCTATCAAATTAGCAGAATCTAATATGTCGTTTCCTTTATTTTCTGAAGAACCATTTGCATTTTCTTCATTCGTATTAGAATTGACAATAGGATTAGACGTATCTGGTTTCTCATCTGGACTTGCACCACACCCCGTCAATGCACAGATACATAATCCAACTGCTATGAATTTACTGATGTTTGTCTTTTTCATTTTTGTATTCCACCTTTCTTGTTCGATATGCCCCTATTGTAAAAGCAAACCATTCTAAAAATCCTGTAAAAAAGTAAGAAAATCATCATCATTTTTTAGAGGATTTTTACAGACTTTTCTGTTATACTGTCTATAATTTATATAGAAAAGGATTGATACATTATGAAAATACTTCTTCTGGAAGATGATTTAGAATTATGTAAAAATATAAAAAATTCGCTGGAAAAAGAAAACTATATGGTTGATTGTTGCAATGACGGGGAAACCGCTATGCTGTATGCCTTAAATACAGACTATGCTTATGACATTGCCATTGTAGACCGTATGCTACCGATTATTGACGGCTTAACAATCATAAAATCTATGCGTAGAAAAGGAATATCTATTCCTATCCTTATCATTACAGCCATGAGTACCCTTGATAATCGGGTGGAGGGTTTAGACGGCGGTGCTGATGATTACTTAGTAAAGCCATTTCATATCAAAGAATTGCTTGCAAGGGTTCGGGCATTGACAAGGCGACCTGCCAATATCCAGTTATCGTCTAAATTACAATATGGAGATTTAACTTTTGATAAAGACAGCCGAACCTTATCTACACCCGTCAATTCTATTTTATTAACTTCAAAGGAAACCGAATTGACTTTTGTATTTATGCAGAACCCAGAAACACTATTTTCCCGTGAACAGCTAATCCTTAAAATCTGGGGCAGTTCTTCCGAGGTAGAAACTGGCAATGTAGACAGTTACATTTCTTTTCTGCGAAAACGCCTAAAAGAGTTAAAAAGTTCCTGTAAAATAACAACGGTCTACGGGGCAGGGTACAAACTGGAGAAAGAAACATGTTAAATAATTTATACCGAAAACTTCATATTCTGTTTGCAAGTTCTGTTATGCTGATTATTACCCTTGTGATTTTCTTTGTTGTTGCGAATACGGTTTATACGGAGAAAATCAACGAAAGTACCTTGTTTCAAAGATTAACAACCTTGCTGATTTATCAAGCGGAAAGTGATTCTTCGGATATGGATAAAGCACTCAAAGCCTACGAAGAAAGTTATCATATTTTTTCCTTGATTAGCGATACAAAAGGGAATACCGTTTATCAAAGTGATTTTCCATTTCCAACTTCTGCGGACAAGTTGTTGCATGATGTAGAAAAACAGATTTCTACACAGCCATTATCACAAACAGAAAGCACCACAACTTCACAAGGCGGTTTTCTGGAAATAAAAGGAAAACATCACGATACTTATTTTGTTATTCCTGCTACAATTATGACAGCAAATGATACCGTATATCATGGGACTTTTCTTTATCAGACAGCTGGCTTGACGGATATTTTACAAAAGACATTACCGATATATCTTCTTATCTGGCTTTTGGCTTGTATCGTTGTTATCATACTAACCCGTTATCTGCTGAAAAAGTCTTTTGCCCCAACAGAACGAATATTGCAAAGCCAAAAAGATTTTGTTGCAACAGCGTCCCATGAATTAAAATCTCCACTTGCTGTTATGATTTCCAACACGGATATGCTTCTTGATAATGTTCCCTTAAACGAACAGGCAAGGCAAGCCGTACAGACCATAGATTTTGAATGTATGCGGTTATCCCGTTTAGTCAAAGATATGTTACTTTTAGCTTCTTCTGACGCAAAAACATGGACATTGCATAAAAGCACAATCAATGTAGATACCTTGCTCATTACGTTATATGAAACCTACGAACCAGTCTGCATGAAGCAGAATTTAGAACTAAAACTACATTTATCCGAAGAAAGTTATCCTGCCATGCTTACTGACAAAGACAGACTGTTTCAAATCTTGTGTGTCTTTATGGATAATGCCATTCAACATTCCAAGAATAATTCTTTGATAGAGATAGAAGTAATCGCCACCGAAAAGAATATTGCTTTTTCTGTGGTAGACCACGGGCAAGGCATTTCTGATGAAGATAAGCAGTATATCTTTGACCGATTTTATAGTGGCGACAAGTCCCATGCTAACAAAGCGAATTTTGGACTGGGACTAAGTATCGCCAAAGAATTAACCCAAATGCTGAACGGTACTATCACTATTAATGATACTGTTGGTGGCGGTGCTACCTTTACTGTTAAATTTCCTCTGAAATAGATTAAGGCTTGCAGATCATACAATATGTATGGAGCAAGCCTTTTTTCAAATCTTTGTCTTTTTGGTAATCTTGTAAATATATTCTTCTGGGGTAGGGCGTTTATTACCAAAATACTTTTTGAAATTTGCCTGCACCTCTGGGTCTGGACTATTCATAGCTTCATCAATCGTCGCTTCAATATCAGCTCGTACATCAGCCAATGAAACACCGCCAGCTTTTGCACCTGCTTTCAATGCTTTTTTAATATCTCGTTTTTTAAGACCTATCATAATAATTTACTCCTATTGTATATCATTCTTTTCTACATATTTAGAAAGAAAATACCAAGATACTATAAATAAAATAAGTGAAAGCACAGTACTGATTGTCATTGATAAAATGTTATTTCCAATCAATTTAGTCATAACAAAAACAAAACCAGCCCCAAGAGGATATGAAACCATTGCTCCAATCATACTTTTTTCTTCATCTAATAAATAAAAGCAAGGAAGTAAAATACTGCCAGAAAAAAATGTCATTATTACACTTAAATATACAAAAGTTGGCAAAAAGCTAAAGTTTGTATCTTTGATTATCAATGAAATAGCCGTACTAAAACCTATACCAAAAAATACTCCAATAATAGATACAAAACTATACATAAGATATTTGCAACTAATAATCGAACTTTTTTTAGTTGGAAATGTAATTGATGTTTTCAACCACCCTGATTTTTTGTCAATATTAAATATAGTTGTAACACTCATACCAAGCACAATCGTGGCTATAATAATCAAAACTTGTGGCACTACAAAGAATGATATCCCAAAGCCTATGACCATAAATGTGATTAGTAAGCTTATGATTGATGATTTAATCGTATAAAAATCTTTTAAGAGTAATCCTTTCATTTTATTTATCCCCCTTTACATACATAAGCATAATTTCATCTATACTCGCTGGAACAATCATAGTCTTAGGATATTTTTGTTCTACTTGCCGTCTATTAGAAACTAATACTTGATACTCATAGTCTAGTTTTCTATATGAGATAATATCCGATTTATCTATTTCATTAAATTGTGTTGAATTGCATTTTATTATTCCATAGTTTTCCAATAATTCATCTTTGGGTTTTGAGAATAATACTTTTCCCCCATGTATGAACACTATATAATCAGCAATTTTTTCTAAATCACTAGTAATGTGAGATGAAACCAAAATTGAATGTTCTTCATCTTGAATAAAATCTAAAAACATTTCTAAAATATCATCTCGAATTATAGGGTCAAGTCCACTTGTTGCTTCGTCAAGAATAAGTAATTTTGAGTTATGAGATAAAGCAACCGCTATGGAATACTTCATGTTCATTCCTTTTGAAAATTCTTTTAGTTTTTTGTTGATAGGAAGTTCAAACTTATTTAATAGCTCAAAATACTTTTTATTATTCCATTCAGCATAAATATTTTGAAAAACTTTTCCTAGCTTTTTGGGTGTTAAATTGTCGGGATAATTACTTCCATCAAATACAACACCGATATGTTCTTTTGTTTCGGCGTTGACATCTTTCCCATTGAATACAGAAATTTTGCCTTGTTCAGTAACAATCAAACCTAAAATAGCGTTAATTGTTGTGCTTTTTCCAGCTCCATTTTCTCCAATCAATCCAACGATACTTCCTTGAGGGACAGTAAAGGAAATACTATCGAGTTTGAAATCTTTGTATTGTTTTGTTACCCCGTTAAGCTCTAAAGCATATTTTCCCATAATATCATTCCTCCTCATATAATAGTGCAAGTAAAGATTGTAATTTATCCAGCTTTATTCCGCTTACCTTTGCAATTTCAATCGCTTCTGTAAAATAATTTTCTATTTTCTTTTGCTGTTCTTCCAAATAGAAATCTTGATTTTGAACGGATACAAAGCAACCTTTTCCTGCGGTTGTTTCAATAAAACCGTCCTTTTGAAGTACATCATAAGATTTTTGAACCGTTAAAACACTAATATGCAAGGATTTTGCTAATCCTCTTATAGAGGGAAGTGCTTCGCCTGCTTTTAAATCTCCATTGATAATCATTGCCTTTATTTGTGAAGAAATTTGTTCATAAATCGGTATGCTGGCATGATTATTGATAAAAATATCCACTATATCACCGCCTTGTCTTATACTGTATCACTAATACAAGTACAGTATAATATTATATGATACGATTGTCAATGAATTTAGGCTTGTAAACATTCAAAAACTTTGCTTACAAGCCTAATTATCATTTATCCTACAATCTTCCAGTTGCTATCCTTATGTAGCACAAGTTCATACTGCGATACCTGCGTAGCCTTTGTCTGATTATCAAGGAATTTTACGGCAACCTTGACTTTCACATTGTCCCCGTCCCTTGTAAATACTGGGTTTACCAATTCGGAATAAAGGTAGTCCCTGTCGATAGGTTCAAGCACATTTCCAGTTACATAGTAAGCAAGCTCTTTTTCCGTAGCTGTCGGGTACAGCTTAAAGAATGTTTCCAGAAATGCGGTAGCGTCATTTACCGTATCAGCGTCTACGCTTGCGTCTGCTTCTGGTGTCTTAGGCTCATAGTCTGATTTCTCGATTGCTGGTGCAAGGGTAGGGTTCTGAACGATTACCATATCCCCGTCAGCGTCCACATGGACTTTTACCGTATAGGTTGCCTTGACATTGCTTGTCTGTTCTCCCTCTTTTATCTGCTGATCTACTTCGTAGGTAGCAGAAAAAGTATCTGTTCCCGATTGCTCGATATTCCATACAAGCACATCTGTAACTGTGGAACTGGTCGGTATATCGGTTCTAATGGTATCTACATTCAAGTCCTGCAATTCCTTTGTCAGATAATTGTTGATTGCCTGCGTCCTTGCTTCAATCGCTTCTTTGCTGTTGCTCCATGTGTAATAGGACTTCGCAAAATTCTTCACGAAATTTTCTATCCCGTTGGTGTCCTGCAAGCGAAGCTCTATGATTTCTTTTTCATGGGTCGTGTGTTGGTCGATAGCCGTAAAATTCTTATACACCCCAAAGCTCACGCTTGCGATAAGCACCGCCCACAACGCAATCACGGTTTTTTGATGTGTGCCTACCTTGACAGTACGCACCTTTTTTTCTTTGATATTTTCTGTCTGTTTCTTATTCTTCTTAAACATATTTTCTGAGTCCTTTCTATTGTTTTACTCGTCCTGCACCAATTAAGTGCTGTTGCCAGTAACTACTATTTAAGTCTGCATATCCTATCGGATTTCCTGCATGGTACATCTGGTTATTTCCTACATAAATTGCAACGTGCGTTACATAAGTACCAGCGTTATAGGTAGAATGGAAAAATACCAAGTCCCCAGCCTTTGCCTGCGAGAGTGGGAGATGTTGGGTAGCGTCATACTGTGCTTGTGCCGTTCTCGGTAAAGAGATACCAGCTTTTCCATAGCACCATTGCGTCAGTCCCGAACAGTCAAAGGAAGTGTTGGGGTTACTGCCACCATATACATACTTCCAGCCTTGATATTTCAACGCTTCATTCATGACCTTTTGTGCCAGCTCTCCCGATACCTGCGGTACAGCTAAATACTGATTGACTAATTCCACATAAAACATATTTCCATAGTTCCAACGCCAGCCACCATTTTTCGCAACGGCTATCGGATTGGTGTAGGTTACTTTCTTTCCACCCGATTTTTCTTTTGCGAAATTTTCCGCCAAATTGTATGTATGTTTTTTTTCGTTTCCTGCCACATATCCCACATAACCACCGCCATAGTTATAGGACTGTATCGCTACATTCAAATCGTCGATACCTTGATTTTTGCAGGAAGAAAGCAGGGACGCAAAATACTTACACCCCTGCTTGATTGAGCTTTCCGTATCTAAGGAATTAGGCGGTAAACCAAGACTTTCTGAACTCTGCATAACATCTTCTGCCGTACCGCCACTTTCTACTTGAATGATAGCCAATAACACATTGACATACTCGGAAATGCCGTTTTCTCTGGCGTATTTTTCTACCATAGGCTGATGTTTCAAAACTTCTGCGGATAAGTTCATACCCGTAATGCCCGAAGAAAAGTTGCTGTTTTCGTCGTCGCTGTCTGCACTAATCAAGACACCAAAGAAAAGTACCAGAGAAAAGAGGATAGGAAACAGACTGCCGATAAGAGCGATATGTTTCAGTTTCATTTTTTCTTCTGTCCTTTCTTCGTTACAAGGTTACGACTTTTCTCTGTGGTCTGCTGGTTCTTCTGGACGCTCTGCGTCTGCTGAACCTTTGTCCTGCGGTCTTTGGTGTCATTCTGGCGTGTTTCCTTTGATACCACTTTTTCTACATTCTGCCTATGTACTGGCTGTGCAGACTGGGTCACTTGCTTATCAGAAGCACCCGAAGATAACGGACGCTCTTTCACAACATTTGTCTTGACTGGCTCACTTACTTTAGAAGCTGGAGCTGTGGCAGGGCGTTTGACTTCCTGCATTTTTTCCGCACTCGGCTTTGGAATGGTTGAAGCTGTGGCTGGTCGCTCATGGGGGCGGGTAGCTCCCATTGTCGCTGATCCGTCAGCCTTTCGCTGTGCCTGCCTTGCTTCTTGTGCCTTTTGAAGCTCCATACGTTTGTCAGCGATATTTTTCTTATGCTGTTCCTGCTTTTCCAAGCGTCCCGTCTGTCTGGACTGCTGTTCCTGCACCATGCCACGCTTAAAGTCGGATACGCTGGACTTTGCTTTTTCCTTTGCGGAATATACCGCATAAGCGGTCTGTGTCGGCATATCCTTGATATTCTCTTTGACAGCGTTTGCCTTGTCTTTCACTTTATTTTTCGTATCTAAGACAGCACCCACCTTTGAGCCTGCACGCTGTCCCATGCTGGAAGTGGTATTGCCCCGATTTTCTTTAGAAGCCATATTTTTTCTTTCAGCCCTCTTGCCAGCAACGGCACTTCCAGCTACCGCACCAGCGACACCGCCCGAAATACCGCCAGCACTTACCGCCCTTGCAATACGGTGTTCCATACGCCTAGCCCGATGTCGCATAAACAGATACGGTCTGCGGAATATCCTGCGTCCCATGCTTTGACTGTCGCCAGCATTAAGTGAGAACATACTCATTAAGTCGCCCAGTTTCATATAGATACCAGCAAAACACACTATCTGCAAGAACGCCACCATGAAAAACGGGTAGTCCGTGGAGATGTTATAAAACATACTGGAAATGCTGAACGCCACCGTTACAATGAGCGTTATTCCTGCCCGTGTCATTATGGTATTAAACACCCTTACGATTGCCTGCTTTGCCATGCTTTCATAGCTCGGTATCATAGAGAGCAGAAAACTAATAGGCAAGAACATAGCGAAAATGATAAAAAGTATCTGGCTGAACAACATCATGCCCGTAAGCAAAAATACAAATATTGTTATCCCTAGATTGAAGAACAAGAGGAAAAACACCATACCTAAACGGTTTACCACCTGCGGTATTGTCAGATTGTTGTTGTCGTTATCCTCGATTTCTGTTTTCACGACTTCCTCTCTGGTCTTTCCGTCCTCGTCCTCTGGGCTTGCCGATACGAGAGCTTCCACACGGTCTGTCCCGATTTCCTCTGCGTTGCTGTTACCGAATTGTAGAAGTAGCCACGGCTGTTGTACTTGAATAGAAAATAAGCTGTCCCGTATCAAGTCCACGCTGTCCTTACCCTCACTGTCAGAGTTGGGGAGCATGATTTTTGTTCCCAAGTCAAGTGAAGCGGTACTGATGTCTGATGAAAATTCATTTATCTTTTTGATGTAGTCGGGAGCATAGGCAATAAATGAAGCAGATAATACAAATACCACAACAAAGTTGATAACAGCGTGAAGTGCCTTGCTGGTTTCCCGTTTGATAAGTCCCGTATAGGCAACATACATTCCCACCACTAAGATAATGAGAAGCAGAAAACCAACATAGAAGCCCGTAGAAGAAAAGCCGTTCTCGGTAACGCCTGCTAAAGTCTGTATGCTCTTTCCGATACTGTCTGCCATATCGTTGATGAAGTCCAGCTTATAGGCTTCCTGCACCACATAGCCCGTTGCATTAGATAAGTATAGGCTTATCGTCCAGACAAAGTTGGTAATGCAGTAAAGCCCGTACTGCACCGATTTTCCGATACCGTCCAGCCAGTTCCACGGAAGCCACGACCAGCTATTATCCACATAAAAATCAAGCTGGTAGTTGGAAAGGGGATATTTTGAATACAAATTTTCTGCGTTTATGGTATCGTCCACAAGTCCCGTCGCATGAGCCACCGTCCCCAGAAGTGAAAGCAGGATAAGGGAAAGTGCTACGACAAACAGAGCCATTTTGAGAACGTGAAGTATCATCTTTTTTGTGAACGCACCTTTTATCCTTTCTTTCATCACTCCACCTCATTTCTCTGTACGGGCGGTCTGGTATCAAAAGCGTGTAGCAGTTCTTCAAAGACTGGGTGTATCTGCACCACACCGACACGCCCGTATAAGTCCTGCAATAAGCATTGTCCGTTCTCCAAATCACGAAGCCGTTTCTGGTTGTTTTCGTCGTCCTTGTCGATACCGAAAAACTCTAAGGTCTGCTTTATCTCGTTAATGTCCGTAGAACGAAATGCAAACTTCAAGCCGATATTGTTTTTCAGACTTTCCTTTGAAACATCATAGGCAGACTGGGTAACAAAATAAACGCCTGCCTGCATAGCTCGTCCAGCTCGCACCAGCTTGTTAGAGAGCGTTTCTCCTTGTGCCACATTTAAGAACGCCCATGCTTCGTCAAGGTCTACGATTTTGAAGATAGAACGGTCGCTGTGAATAAAATCTAATGCAAAGGTACTAATCACAATCAGCATAGATACCGACAATAATTCAATGGTCGTGTATTCCTCAAAAGTGGTATCTTTATCTGGCAATACTAAGTCCGCTACTTGAATGATGTTAAGCTGGTTCTCCAGACTGATAGCATTTTCTACTGTACCGTCTGAAAACAGCAGATGTGCAAAGTCGTAGTCCGTGAAACTGTCGATATGGTCTGCGATATTGCGTGAGATAGCGGTATCTTCCTTTCTCAATTCCTCAATAACGTGTAACAGTCCTCTTTTTTCACTCTGGGTAACGGAACGAACCGCTTTTCGTAACACGGGGAATTTTTCGCCGTCCCTAGAGGAAATACCTGTAAGGAATGTCAAGATGTCGATTGCCAGACTTTCAGCGTCTTTTACATTCTCCATAATCACAAACGGGTCAAGAAGTCCTGCATTGTCCTTGTCGCTGGTAAGGTTTACGATATTGATTTCATGGGCGATTTCTGGGAGCGTTTCTTTCCAGTTACCACGCTCACTTTTAGGGTCTAACAGAAGTGCTTGACCGCCAAACAGCACCGCATAATATACCAGAAGATTGTTGCAGAACGACTTTCCACCGCCAAGCGAACCGACAAAAGCAGAAGCTAAAGCGTTGGTAACTGTACCTTTCACACCTTGACTGGCAAGGGACGGTTGCAGGTACACATTTCTTCCCGTATCAACGGAATAGCCTATATAGATACCCGTAGTTTCCCCTAACTGCTGGGTCGCACCAAAGCCAAGCCCTGCCAAGAAGTCTGATTTTACATACTGCACATAGTCATTGATATATCGCTTGCTGGCAGGAAGAAATTCAGAATGAAGCCCCAGCATATCCCCAGCAGGACGCACCAGCTTTACATTGAGGTCGTCGTAAAAGTCCTTGACTTCATCACAACGGCGTTTCAGCTCGTCAAGATCGGGTGCAGACACCCGTATCACGTAGCTTAACTTATACATACTTTCTTTGCTCTGGTCTAAGTCCGTTTCCAGCTCGTCCACGCTGTCTAATGCGTCCACCACATTTGAGCTGGTTTCACTTCCTGCTTGATAAGCGTGATTGTCAAGGTCTTTCAATTCCTTTTTCTTATTGCGGACGGTTGTTAATGCTTTTCGGTTCTCCACGATTTCTACATTCATAGAAGTATCAACGGGGAATGTGAATTGCTGTTGCTGGAAATAGAAGATTTCACTTGACGGAAAATCAAGCTCGCCGACAATCGCATTGACGGTAAAATAAGACACATAATTTTCCTTGTCCTCATGTTCCAAGCGTAAATACCGCTGGCTTTCCTCAATCACACACCTTGTCGGACGGATAAGGTCGTAGTATTTTATCAGCGTTTCTTTCTGTAATTTCTTCTTTGGTAGCTGGTACTCATAATCTTCATAGGCGATACCGTCCCTGCCGTAAAGATGTTCCATGAGATACCCAAAATCATTGATTTCCAAGCGACGCACCTTAAAGCGACGGGAGATTTTATTTTCCAGTAACTTTTCCATTTTCATGTAACGGTTGATTTCATCATTCGGCATGGAAACAAAGTCATTCATCAGCGTGTGGTTCACTTCATGGAGAAATTCCGTGAACGTCAGCCACGCCGATTTTTTGATGTTCTTCAGATTGAGCTGTTCTTCTGTAACCATGAGCTTAAAGCCAAGAAAAAAGCGGTAGTCCACTTGATTGTCCCCAATCATAGATACTAACGCTTCGGTCTGTTCGTCTATCTTCTGGTAGGCAACTTCCTTTAATTTTCCAGTTACCAGTTTCTTTGACTGCTCCTGCATACTTCGGATTGAGCTTTCTGTGGCAATCTGCAAGGCATGAATTTTACCCTCACGGGACTGTGCGATAAGCTGGCGAAAGCTGTCATGCACGATAAATTTCTGCTCTGCGGATAGAAAAGAATAGTTGTACGGTATCAGCTCATAGTAAGCGAACACCTCATTGTCCTTGTTCAAGACAAGGTTATTGTCAATATATTTTATCGGGAACATACTTCACACTCCTTACTGCCGTGATTGTTTCATTGAGTATCTGCTTATGCAGTTTTACGGCTTTTCCTGCATAAGTGATTTTTGGTCGCAGGGCATAGGTAATCTGTGATTTCAAAAAGCTGTACGGCTTCTTTCCGTCAAAGGTTTTCTGCGACATAAACCAAGTGAGAGCAACGGGAATACC
This sequence comes from uncultured Clostridium sp., assembly GCA_900547475.1. GTDB lineage: Bacteria > Bacillota > Clostridia > Clostridiales > Clostridiaceae > Clostridium. Next base: position 123,396 of record URGW01000003.1, read on the forward strand.
AAAGTATTTGAGAAATGCTCCCTCAATCATGGAAAGTGGGGGAATATCCCCAAACAAAATGATGATAAATTCCGTAATCACAAACCATGTAATCTGTGTAAAGGTAACGGGAAAGGGTAAGTTAAAGTCATTGATTGCATATAAGACTTTTTCCACGTTCCAGATACCCGTATAAGATTTAATCTTTTTCAAGTTCTTTCAGCTCCTTTCGTAAGTTTCTAAATGGAAAAGGACAGCCATTTTCAGACTGTCCCTTAAAGAGAAATACGCTGTCAGTAGCAACAATGCTTGTTGCTGATCTTCCAGCTTAATTTATATTATTATTTTCGATTACTGTCACGAATACAATTAGTTCGTTTTTCTTTCATATATACTTGACTCCTTTCCATAATAAAAGCAGTTAATCCTAAGACTAACTGCTTTCTTTTAAACCTCATTCAATTTAATAATAATACTTAAAACATTATTGCTATAATCAGCAGAAATATTACCGTCCATTTTTTCAATCAACGCTTTGGCAATAGATAAACCTAACCCCGTAGATTTTCTTGCGGTATTTACTGTATAAAATCTATCAAACAATTTTCCAATTTGTATTTCGTTAAGGTCAGAAGTGTGATTTGAAAATACAATTTTCCCATTTTCAAATAATGATATTGTTAAATCTCCCTCACTATATTTGATTGCATTATCTATAACATTATTGAAAATACGAAGTAAGGCAGTTTTATCAACGGAACGCACAATTTTTTGTTCGCACAAATTTATATTCGGAGTAATGCCTTTTTCCTTAAATATCGCATAATAGGATGAAATACAATCTTCTAAAACATTGTTGATAACGGTTTCTGTATAAACGCTATTTTCGGTATCAGAAATAATAGTTGTATATCGAAATAGTTCTTCTACTAGCTGTTTTAATGCAAAAGTACGATTTTTAATGATTGATAATTGTCTAGCAATATGTTCGCTTTTTTCTTCTTTGTCTAATAAGCTTAAGTAACCGCAAATTGTTGTAAGAGGAGTTCGTAAGTCATGGGATATATTTGTAATAGCGTTTTTTAATTCTTTATCGCCTTGTATATAGCGGTGCTTTTGTTTTTGTAATTCTTTCAACTCTACATTTATGTCATTTGCTAAAGAAGAAACCAATTTATCATATGAGGAAAGCATAATCGGAGTATTCGTATCTGTATATAATTTTTCTGAAAACCCTCTTTTTATCTCTTTAATTGCTTTTCTCATATAAAAGATTTTCAAAAGTAAAGCAAATATTATTACCAACAAGAAAAACACCATTATTTTCCACAACATAACATCATTCCCTACAAATTCATTTTAAATTCTTTTGCTCAAAGACCATTATACCTGTTCCCGTGCTTATTACAAGTATCAGTATATTGTAAATAATCATTTCCGTAGCTTGTGTAGTTTGCAAATTGATTAAATTTAAAAGTTGTCCTGTTGGTAAAAAGATATTTAAAAATTCATAAATTTGTTTCACAATGATATCTGAATGAGCCATATCAGAAGAAAACAACACACTTAACACATAAAATGATATTCCAAACAGCAATAAACTAACTACTAAACAGATGATTGAAGAAGAAGCCTTATTTTGATTTATCATAACAATCATGGTATTTATTCCAGCAAATGTTATTGTTGCAAGAATAGAAATCCCTATAATTAAAGATATAGTGTGAATATCGGTTTTAAATGGAGCTATTAACCAAGTACCCAGCCCAATGATTGTTATTTGATGTGCCACCACTAAAATAACACTGGCAATCACACATATCAGCAAAGCAGAAATATATATTTTTAAACGACTATTGCCTGCAATGATTTTATTTCTAATTGTTCCGTCTGAATAATCTGTTCCTAAGAACCAAGAACAGAAGATAGCAACAATAAAACCGATTATAAGAAAATGCCATACCAGTCTGCTTTCTAAAGTATAATCTGTTCCATATGCTATCATTTCACGGTGTGCTAGTATAGGAATAATTATTCCAGAAAGTATCATAAGTCCAAGCAAACACCAGTACAATCTACTTTTAAGTAAGCGTTGAAAATATGCTGAAAGTAAGTTATTCATTACGGTTTCCTCCAATCAAATTGATATAATAATTCTCTAGGCTTTCGTCCTGCTCTTGAATATTAAGAACATTGCATTCTTTTTTTGCCAGTTCTACAACAAGTGATGTTATATCTAATTTGGCAAATACATCTATTTCTTTATCTGATATGACAGAATAATCATATCCTTTTTCTGTAAGAACGTTACATAACACTTCCATATTTGAAACGGTCAGTTTTACACATTTCCTACATTTCGTATTTAATTCCAAAGCACTTATTTCTTGTATCATTTGCCCTTTATCTATAAATCCAAAATGTGTGGCAATGCGAGAAAGCTCATCAAGAATATGGCTGGAAATTAAAACCGTAATATCATGTTCGTGATTAAGTTTTAAAATCAGTTCTCTAATTTCAATAATACCTTGTGGGTCAAGTCCATTTATCGGCTCATCTAAGATAAGGAAATCTGGAGAACCCGATAAAGCGATTGCAATTCCTAGTCGTTGACGCATACCTAAAGAAAAATTTCTAGCTTTTTTTTTACCCGTATTTTCAAGTCCGACTAATTTTAATAAATCTGGAATAGTGCTGTAAGAGGGAATACCTAATATCCGATACTGCTGTTTTAAATTATCTTCCGCACTCATATCTAAATAAATAGACGGTGTCTCAACAACAGCTCCTATTCGTTTTCTGGTACGAACAATCTCTTTAGAGTGATTATTTATTCCGTATAGCGAAAAATCCCCCTCCGTTGCTTTTTGTAATCCACAAATCAAACGAATTAAAGTTGTTTTTCCAACCCCATTTCTACCAATCAAACCGTAGATAGAACCTTTAGGAACATTCATTGAAAGTCCATTTAATGCGTTATAATTACCGTATGTTTTCTTTAAATCTTTCGTTTTCAATACATATTCCATTTTTTTCAGCCTCCTTTATTTACAGTCAAAATACTAAATCAAAAGTGTTAAGAAAGCTGTTAAGGAAATTGTTAAGAAAGTGTAAAGATTTATTCTTCAGCCATTTTAAATCCAATCCCCCATACTGCTTCAATATATTCTCTATCAGAAATGTCCCTTAATTTTTTTCTTAGATTACTTATATGCACTCTTAGTGAACTTTCCATACAATCAGGTGTTTCTTCGCTTATACGTTCAAGCAGAATATTTTTAGTAATAACTTGTTTGGGATTTTCCATTAGTATTTTCAATATCGCATATTCTGTTTTTGTTAATTTAACTTCTATATTTTTAATAGATACAGTACGGGTGTTTAAGTCCAATCGAATATCTCCATGTTCTAAAATGGAATTTATAGAATTAGTCTGACTGTGTCTAAGTTGAGCAACAATCCGTGCCAGTAACTCGTCTACATCAAATGGCTTTGTAACATAATCTACTGCACCATTTAATAGCAAAGATATTTTGTTTTTAGTATCTATTTTTGCACTAATTACAATAACGGGTATATGTGAAATTTCCTCTATAATTTCTTCGCCACTTAACCCTGGCAACATTAAATCCAGCAAAATTAAATCTGGTTTTGTGCTAGGCAAAAGAAGCAGGGCTTCTGTACCAGAATAAGCATGAGTTACTTTATAACCTGCACTTGTGAGAACTTCTTCCAACATTTGATTTATATGTATATCATCATCAACAATCATAATATGTTTCATTTTTAAAGCACCTCTTTTCTTGTGTAAGTCATATTATAAATTCCTACCGTTCTAATATCAATGATTATTATTTTCTTGTACTAATTTATTTACGCAAATTTAGTCTATTTGAAGCCCTTACTCAATTTATTCATGCTGTCAGTAGCAACAATCCTTGTCGCTGATCTTCCAGCGTTAATATGGTATCTCGCACATACCTCGGCTTGTTTCAATGAAGCGACCACCCATATCCAAATCTCGCCCGTAAGCTTCATAGTCAATGTAGTTCTGTAAGTTAGCTGGAATGTCCCCAAGTGCGTTCAATTCGTCTATGTAGTAGTAGGCAACATCTGTCATGGTTTCACAATCGGGATAATAGTAAATGTCGTCCTTATTTTCCACGACTTCTTCCAGCGTCCCAAAGTGGCTGATAAATTCGTCCAGACACTCTACGATATAGTCGGGAAGTTCCGCTATCATTTCATACATCTCATTGAGTTCTTCAATGGAAACATATTCCCCTATGTCAATGGGGAAGTTGTCGGTATCATGGATAGCGTATTCCTCATACCGTTCATTCAAGCCGATTTTTTCTTTTACATCTTCCTCGTCAATGGGAAATGTGAACCAAGCACCGACTAAATAGCCCTCGTTGTATTTGCCAAGATTAGCAATGTAAACCGCCATATCATCAATCATAAGCACCACCTCATTTCTTACTCTGGCAGTTCAAAGATACTGTGTTCCGTTACAAGATAGCGTCTATTTTCCAACAAGTGAGAAGCGTAGGCTTCAAAGTCAAAATAGTATTCTTGACAGTCCTCTGACAGATGTTTGAACGTCGGGTCGTTCATCAGCTTTTGCCTTGCAACATCTATCATACTTTTACAGTCGTGATAAACGATAATCACGTTCCTGCAAATATAAAGTGCTTCTAAGTTCTCAAACACGGTAAGAAGTGCTACATATTCTTCTTGCATATCGGCTGATAGCTGACGGTACATAAAATCTAATTCGTTAAGCTGATACACGCTTGTTTGTTCGTGGACTTCATCAGCATAAGGCAACACCTTTTCGATAATGCGGTAATCTTGACTTTCTGCACCGACACCTAACTTTTCTTCAAACTCGGCAACATCTATCGGCAGGTCGAACCAGTATGATGTTGTTTCTTCGCCAGTTGTTCCTTTCGTTTCCACCAGCACCCTTGTTTCCTGCATTGTTCCTCACGTCCTTTCTGTTGTTTCATCACATCTTTTATGGTCTGGTACGACATACCAAACACATACTTTGAAAAATCTTCTAACTGTCTTTCTTCATAGTCAGCAAGGTTCAGCCGTTTCATTTCATGCCACACCTTACGCTTGTAAGAGGGCAGGTCGGAAAGATAATCACAGCCGACTTTTGCCTGCATATCCTTAAAAATATCGTTCATTTCATCACTCCAATCTGAAATTTAGGTATGAAAAAAGCAGTCAATCATAAGACTAACTGCTTTGTGTGTAGGGATATGAAATTGTAAACTAGATTGTTTGTTATAGATTTATAGTCATAATATATTCTTCGCTGTTTTCATCAACAACAAGAAAACCTGCTTTCTTATACATTTTTACTGCATAATTATTTTTCTGAACAGATAAGGAAATTTTTGAATAACCAAAAGATTTTTCCACTAACAATAATTGTTGCAATAATGAAGTCCCAATCCCTTGTCCTCTATACTTTTGAAAAACAGACATAGCAAGGGACGGTGTATCATTGTCAATGTGTCCGTAATCGTTCATTATTCGCACCCAAATAGCACCTACGACATTTCCTTGAACTTCCGCAACTAAAGCCCTATCATCTTTTCGCTTTCCAAATTCAAAAACATATTCTTGTAATTCTGGACAGTTAATTATTGATTTAGGTGGTGGCTCAACACCGTCTGGAATATAAATTGCTTCATACAAAAAGTCATTGAGTAAATCATATTCTGCTTTTTTAATTTTCCTTATGATATAATCCATAACTTGACTCCTAATCTATTTTATCTTTTTTCATACCCCGATTATACCATTCACATATAAGCACTACAACAAAATTTTATGCTTCGATAATCTTGTTAAAAAGTTCTAAGAGTATATCATTTCATCACTCCAATCTGTAATTTTGGTAAGAAAAAAGCAGTCAATCCTAAGACTAACTGCTTTGTGTGTATGGATATGAAATTGTCAAGCTAGAAACTGTTTATTTTTTCTTTTTAGGTTTTGGCGTTGGTAGTTCATCATACATCACATTAAATAACCCCGTCAGAAAATCTTTATTATCAATTTCTTCCACCAATAACATTTCTTTGGCATTTTCGTATGGAATTTCATAAGTAACTGTTGGCATATAAGAAATTGCAGACTTTGTTGGTTTTACCAGTAACCTATCATCATATATACCGCCAACGATTTTTCCACGATAATAGATAATAAATTCTCCCATCATTGCACGATATGTTATTTCTTGTAATTCTGATAATTGTTCTAAAACAAATTGTAAATAATCTTTACTTGAAGCCATTTCCAACCCTCCAATCTTGAATTATATTATTCCAATGCTTTCTTTAAGTCCAGAACAAATTGCTTTTGTTGTTTTTTTAAATAGGTTTTTACAAAAGGTTTCATAAACCACTTTTTAGGTATCACATTTTCTGTAAAGTCTATTTGTGTTTCATTCCCTTTGTCTATAAAAACACCAATCCAATGACCTTTCATGTTGCTATTCTCCATATCAAATTCCCAGCGTTTATATGGTTCTACAACGGTAACGGTAAATGTAGTAGCATATCCATTTTTTGTGTATTCAATAAATTGTTTGTCATTTATTATTTCTGTTTTGCTCAAATCACTTCGCCATGAGTTATATTTATCAACAGCTAAAACAATGTTCCAAACTTTTTGAATATCATTACTAATAATTGTATTTATATTTGAAATTGCCACTTTTTCATTTCCCCTTTTCAAACTGAAATTTACTTATTCCGTCTAAAATACATTTCAAATAATAATCCAAGTCCGGAAACAATAGATAATATTATTCCTGCTGTGTACCAGTTTATCTCATTCGCTAAAAATCTGCTAAATTCCGAAGCTCCTAAAATCATGACTATGCCAATAATGAATAAAATAATCCATATTTTTCTTTTAGTCATTCTGAAACCCTCCTTTGATTTTTCTAAATTCTAATTTGTCGCTTTCTTCATATCCACATTATATCATTTTCATATCTGCACCACAATAAAATTTTATGCACCGATAATCTTATTGAACAGCTCTAATAGTACATCTTTCACACCGCCAGCGTTGAACACCAAGCCGACAGCAATCAAGGCAACTACCAAAAAGCCGATAAGTTTGGAAAATTCACGCTTGAACCCTAAGTAGATACCGATAACCACGATCGCCATAAGCACTAAGCTCTGTGCGTTTGATAAAAACCATTGATATAAATTTTGTCCGAAATTCATTTAATTGTCCTCACTTTCTTTTAATTGTTTCATTTCACAGTCAGCTTCTTTGCCGACATTCAAAATGCACATCAAGACTACGCCGATACCCATTCCCATAGATACCAGCAGGAAGTCTTTTAATAATAACCACATTTTTATCACTCCTAACTTTCCACCAAATCTTTTGCAGAGGTCGTCTGCTGTTTGATTATTATTTCATGCTTTTCTGTAAGCTTTGCCTGCTGTTCGATTGTTTCCATGTAGTCTGTACCGTTTCCCTTATCAATCTTTTTCAGCATTTTCAAGGTTGGTGCTACCTGCCTTTGTACCCACCGCAATGTACGGTCTAAGGTATAAGGCTCTGGCTTTGTCGTCAGCTTCAAGCTCTGTCTGTTATCGCCGATAAACCACGCCCAGCGGTCATTGAGTTTCCAGTCATTTTTTCGCTTGTCTGGTTCTTCATCAACAAACCGCACATACTGGTTGATGATAGAAAAGGCGGTCTGCTCTGCGTCATAATAGGTCAGCAAATCTCGTACTGCATAATAGGCTCGTTCATTCCGAAGCCGTATTTCAAAACGGTTGATAATGTCGGCTTCATCAAGCGGTGTCCCTAACTTGACGTACTGCTCATAGTCCTTTTCATAGATACAGAAATACACATCTGATTTCAGCGACCCAAGATAAAGGGTACGTCCCATATATTCTCTGCCGTCCTCTCTGTGCTTGATAAGCTCGCCCGACTGGTAAAACTTATAGCTTCTGGACTTTCCGATATATTCCCGTTTCCTGCATTTTTCCGCAAGCTCTGGAATATCCAAAATGCCCGTATGGTCGTTGATAGCAAGGTCGATACGCTTCATCACGCCACCATCTACGAGTGCGTCCATAAGAAAATCATACCAGCTTCTTTGCTGTGCCAGCAGGTAACTTTCAAACTGTCGGCAACCACGCCCCTTTAATTCTAAAAGGACACCTTTTTCTTCGTCAGCCGACGTATAGATAAAGATGTCCCCTAAAGAATAATGCTCCGTATAGCTGTAATGTCCGTAATCTTCATGGAGCATATAATTGATATTCAGTTTTAATATATCTTTGATGATGTGCTGTATATCCAGCGTGGGAAAACGAATTTTTACATAATCAAACAGCATGGTAAGCGGTGCTTCTGGATTGAACCTTGCCAGTTCCTTATGCAGATTTTCCAAAAGTTCCTTTGACGGCTTCATTTTTCCGCTTTCTATCTTGTTGAGATATTCCCTTGTGATACCAGAAGCCACCGCCAGCCTGCCTTGTGAGATACCGTAAGCAATCCGTTTCTCCCGTAATTCTTTTATCCATTGTTCTTCATTCAGAACCATACCCCCAATCTGTAAAGTGTGAAGTTTTTTAAAGCGACTTCACAGCCGATTTTTGTTAGGAAACCATGCCAGAAGCCTTATGTTTCCTATGTTTTTTGTCTATTGTCTATTTGCAAACGTACCCCTCTGTTAGATACCGAGGGGTTTTACCTGCTGGCGTGGCTTACGCCACACCAGCAACGGCTAGTCCGAGCCGTCGCCTTTCGCTTCGCACGTTGCCGTCCCGTCCTGCCTTGCTTGTGTAAGAGAGCCGATAGTTTGTAAAAAATCATGTCCTTTTGGGACTAAAGGCGTGTAAAATTCACTGATGACGCTTGTTCCTACATCACAATAGCCACGCCCTTTGATACGCTTCTGGAAAAACTGCTTTTTCACATCTGAACCGAACAGCATACCGTAACCTAATTCGCTGATACGCCCAAGTCCCACACGAAAATTGAAGTTATCTCTGATACCGTCCGAGAAATACTTTGCGTCTGGACGCTGGCAGGCAACGATAAGGAAATAACCTGCTTGTCGTCCTAACATAACGATTTTCTTTAACTGGCTAAGTAATCCCACGCTTTCTTTCGTCCCCAGCATTTCAAAAAACGCCACATATTCATCAAAGATAAGAAAGTAGGGTGGCAGTCCCAGATAGGCGTAGTTTTCGCCCGTCTTATAGTTCGGGTGTCGCTTCATTTCCTCACTTCGCTGTACCATACCCTCATAAAAGGCATTGACGCAATCTATCATTTCTTCTTTGGTGTGATACACATTTCCCATAACTGTCCCTAAGTCTGCAAGGTCAGCATTCTTCGGGTCTAAGATATAAAGGACAGCGTCGGTATGCAGTAAGGCTTCAATGAGCGTCAGCAGAAAATAGGTTTTACCGCCACCAGTCCCACCAGCAATCAGAGCGTGAGGGAGTGTGTCATATTCCCAGACAAGATTTTTCATCAGTCTAAGACAGCCGTTTTCTGCCCGTACTTCATCAATGGTAATGCGGTTTGCTATCATATCATAAAGCAGAGTGTATTCGATATAGCCGTCATGCAGAGTTTTGTCGGTCAGCTCACAATACAAGCCACTTTCCAATTTATCCTCTAACCGTAAAAGCTGGTCTTGATATTTCCCCAGCGTAATTTCACAGCGGATATGAAGCAAGCCTTTTTCCATTTGATAATAAATCTTCGGAAACCAGACGATTTTTTCCCTTGATCTGCTTTGCAGGTCAGTAAAAAAACCGCTGTCTTGTACGGTATCGGCTTCATACCACTTATTTTCCAGTATCATTCTTGCCAGCTTTTGACGGTGCAGGAGCTTCTTGAAACTGTCGTAACAGAAGCGGTAATATAGAAAAGCGACCAATGCACAAACACCAGTCGCTATCAGTATGGTTATCAAGTTGTAAGAGGAAAGCGTCAAGCCATTTTCTAACAAGCTGAAATGCTCCCAATCGGTACGCATGAGCTGTTTGATATTGAGTAGCAAGAGAACCGCCACGAATACAAGCAGAAGCGTTCCTATACAATAATGGTAAACAAGGTGTTTGTCGCTGGCTCTGATACGATGTCCTTTATTCCAAATCTTACGCATAAATCAATCACTCCTTTCTGGGTATGAAAAAAGCAGTCAATCCTAAGACTAACTGCTTTGTATGTATGGATATAAAGTTGCAAAACTAAAATTCACTTTTTTTAATACACTTAGTTCTTTTCTTTTGGCTCTGGAATAATAATCTCTTTTCCCTCTTTTTCCATCCGTTTTATAAAGTTATCAAAATGGTCTGTCATACCATCAACAAAAAATGCTTTTTTCTTTCTTCCATTGACATACACATTCATACCACCGCGTTTCATTTTACAATAGGATATGTCTGATATTTTCCAATGTCTTCTAAAAATAAACATTTTAATAACCGTGATATTATCTTCTTCAACTTTTATCTCCCACACTCCTTTTAACGGAGCAATCATACCAAAAAAAGTAACTCCAAACCAAATAATAGAAAATGGGATAATGATCATCAAATATCTTTTAGAACAAAAATTTTCAGGTTCACTCCAAAATCCCCAAATAAAGACAACAAGTACAAACAAAGCACCTATTGCACATATAAATGATACATCAGTTATTGTTCTTATAGTGAATTTTTTTATAGATTGAGTTCGTTTGTGATTTCTGCTTTGTATTATATCCAAAACGAGTAAAACAATATATGCCGTTATAATACCACCTATATATTTCATACCGTATTACCTCCAAAACTACTAATTTGTCGCTTTCACCATACCCATATTATAACAGTTCCATATATCCTCTACAATGAAAATCTAGTTAGCAATCCTATTTTTTCGGCTGTCCCTGCGGAGCGTAGTGCTTGTCACTGGCTTTAATACGGTGTCCTTTATTCCAAATCTTTTGCATAAATCAATCACTCCTTTCTGGGTACGAAAAAAGCAGTCAATCCTAAAACTAACTGCTTTGATTGATATACAAGAATTTACATTTTATTTTACAAAGAATATTCCATACGTAACAATCATTGCAAAAAAGATAAGAATTACTACACCAATAACAAGACAAACTCTAATAAAATTTTTTGCTTCATTCATATCGCTGTATATTGAAGATAGTTTTTCGTTATTCAAGTTTTTTTCTCTTACCTCTTGTACATCAATATCTCTTACTAATTCGTCTAATGTTAATCCAAAATAATCGCTTAACAATACTAAGCGTTGAAAATCTGGATAAGATTGACATGACTCCCATTTTGAAATTGTTTGTCTGGAAACTTTTAACTCATTTCCTAATTCTTCTTGAGAAAGTCCCTTTGATTTTCTAAGGTTTATCAGCTTTTCATTAAAATTCATATATTGCCTCCTAATAGTATTCTTTATTTGCGACCGCAAGAATAGTATTACAAAAATAAGAGTTTTCTTCAACCAATCTTTGTTGGCAATTTGTCAACCTGCTTTGACATTATAAAAATATACATAGATTATAACTTTTCTTTACACTTTATTCAAAGTAAAAAGCTGATTGTATCATTCTATTTCTTCGTCTGTCCCTGCGGTGTATGGTTCTGTGGATTGCCTGCGTTCTGGTTACCTTTATTCTTCAACACAATATCCTCTGCCTTTACATACCAGTCCACATCTGCACCCGTATAGGTCTTTCTTGATACCGTATCGGCTACTGGATTGACAAGTTCCACAACTGCATTGTACGGAAAGTCCTTTAACGGTACTTCTGGCGGTACAGATACGGGGATAATTCCACCATGCAGACTGCACTTCAAATCATAGATACGCTTTTTAAGCTGGGTACTCGGTGTCCCGTCCTCATTCTGTAAGAAAACATCACGCACCGCTGTAAATTTTAATTCTCCAAATGTTTTCTCTTTGTCAATAACAAAACCGTTTGATAATCTCATAAATTCTTCACTCCTTTACTTTTCTTCAACTGCTACAATATCATCAGCAACTAACACATAATCGGTATGTCCCATATCCCCGATAGCGTAACCTCTGCCGTATAACTTCGGATTGACAAGTTTTACTTTCTGCTCATACTTGAAATGCTTTTCGCCTGCCTGCACGGGAATTTCCACTACAACATTTTCGCCTTTCTGTACGTCAGAATAAAGGTTATAGCTTCGTCTGGCTAAGACCCTGCGGTTATTTTTATCTCTTTCAAAGACTGGCTCACTTTCGCCTGCAAATTCAAAAGTTCCAAAAGACTGTGCCATATCTGGCACGACATATTTCATTTCCATAATGTTTTACCTCATTTCTTTCTATTTTGATAAGTTAATTGATTGTGATTTCTTATTCTGGCGGTTCGGGAAGTACCAGCAATCCCACAGATAGTAAAGGGTAAAATCAATGCTTTCGCACCCTTGACTATCCGTGTTCTTGCAGGTTGTTGGTAGACAAGCCAGAATAAGCGGAAGTCTGCCGTTTGACCACTTCGGCGGAGAGCGTGATTTTTCTTTCATCATATCGTTACCGCCTTATGATTTCTTCATTTTACGGCGTTTGTAGAAGAAGATACCTGCCAGTCCAGCACCAGAAGTCAAAAGAAGTGCAAGCAGTCCGTAAAAGTTTGTGTTATCGCCCGTTTTGGGACTGTCGCTAGGTCTGCTAGGCTTTTCTGGTGTCGGTGGTGTTTCGGGTTTTTCTGGTTCTTCTGGCTTTTCCTTAAAAGTAATCGTCTGTCCCTTATCCTCAATATCCTTATGCTCGGTAACTTTCTTCGGCTCGTCTGGATTGCTGAAATCGTATAATTCTTCAAAAGTTACAAGCTGTTTGCCGTCAAGAGAAGTAGCGTCAAACATAAAAGCAACTTCCACTTTCATAGCTTCGCTGTCAGCGGTAAACGTATAATCACTTTCCACACGCTTTCCGTTGATAAGAAGTTCTGCATTTTCTTCTTTCAACATCTGCCAGCCCACAAGTTTGTACTGTGTACCGACTTCTAAGCCCTCTAAGGTTACGGTATCAATGATTGTTACCTCTTTTCCAGCTTCAAGCTCTTTGTTGCCGTCCTTATCGGTAGCAGTTGTATGTATCTTGATGATACGCTCTGTAATCAATACAGTCTGTCCGTCGTCCTCAATGTCCTTGTGTTCCGCAACTTTCACGGGTTCGTCTGGATTGCTCAAATCATACAATTCTTCAAAGGTAACAAGGTTCTTGCCACCTAAAGCAGACGCATTGAATGTATAGGAAATTTCCACTTTCATTTCTTCATCATCAGCAACAAAGGTATAATCATTTTCTACACGTTTCCCATCAATGATAAGCTCGGCATTTTCTTCTTTTAACATCTGCCAGCCTTTGAGCTGGTATTTTGTGCCTTTTGTAAGTCCGTCCAATTTTATAGTATCAACGATTGTTACTTCTTTTCCTGCAAGGATAGTCTTTTCGCCGTCCTTGCTGGTTGCTGTGGTATGGATAGAGATTTCTTTTTCGTATTCATCAGTCAGCGTTCCTAAATCAATCACAAGATTATTTCTTGATACCACAATTTCAAAAGGTGGGATAAGTTCAAAGCCTTTGTTACTATCACAACGCATTTCTTCAATGATATAAGTATCATAAGGTAATGCACCCTTGCTATCGTCTGGTTCAGAAGTTCCAAACCACACACCGTCCTCGCTGGTCTTTCCTGCGTTGGTATTGTGCTTGTGAGAAGCCCATTCAGAAGAAGTGGAGAACTGCCCGTTATCATCAGTTACCACAATATGACTTTCGCCCGTTGTCTTGCTTGTGATCCTAAAGGGAACATCAGCAAGACGTTTGTGTGTGCCTGCTCCGATTTTCACGCCCTCAATATCCCCACGCTTAATCTGATTGTAGATAGAGTGGGCTTCGTCGGTTAAGTCCACGATTTTCCCGTTTTCTGTGATTGCAAAATCAATCGGTTTTGCACCGTCTGTCAAATATCCGTTTGGAGCTTCACTCTCAACGATACGGAAATTTCCATAAGGTAAAAGGTCGGCAGAAGTAGAAGCGATACCCTCAATATCGGTACGAATTGTCTTTACCACTTCATTTGTCTTGTATAGCTTGCCCTCAACCAAAACAGAATTGTCATTTAAGGAAATGATGTCAAAAGCAGTATCTTTCAAAGTGGCACTTCCTTGTGGCTTCGTATCACCCGTTTCTAAATCTCGTTTCTGAATTTCCACACCGCCACGGATAACCTTGTCTGATACGGAAAACTGGTTACTTCCAGATAGTACGGCAAGGTCGCCGTCCTCGGTAATCTGTGTAAGGTATAAGCCTTTTATCTGTTCGGACTTATCGCCAGCCTGCATATATGCACCCTCTAATAAGTAGCCGTTTGGAGCTTTTGTTTCTTCTATGGTTAGCGTCCCAAGTGGAAGAACCGCCTTGCCGTCCTGCATATAGAAACTGTCGCCAGATACCTTGTATGCGTCCGCTAATTTTGTGATGTAGTGGGTTGTTCCGTCGCTGTCTGTTTCAGCGATTGTCTTTGTAACCCATGTACGAGTAGCTTCGGCAGGGAGATTGTCTTTGTTATAGAAGCCAGCATAATACTTCCATGTAAATTCCGCACCTGCTAAAGAAGCGTTTCCCTGCGGATTGTCTTTCTGTGTTTCCATATCAATCTTGAAAAGCTCAATCAAAGTGTCTGTTACTTTGGGTGTATCTGATACTTTCAAGGTCGCTGTTTCGCCAGCTTTGATTGTTAATGGATAGATTGTTTTATCCACTTTATATCCTGCTGGTGCGGATAGTTCCTTGATATAAACTGTGCCAGCCTTTACCTCTGCAACATCTGTATTTCCGTTTTCATCAGTCGTAAGGGTGGCAAGCTGTTTCGTGCAGTCCTTATCAGAAAAGACACCATAGGTCGCACCTGCAATAGAGTAATTCCCGTTACCGTCTGTAATGCTGGTATTACTGGAAGTCTTTTGCAGTTTCGCATTTCCGACATTCAGCTTCGCCCAGAATTGTCCCAATTCCTGCCCCTCGCCAGAGTAGATATAACCGCCACATTCATAGCGTCCTTTATTTTCTTTGACAAAGGCTCTTGCACCAGCGAAAACTTCGTCCTGCGTTGCCTTTGGAATTTCATCATAAGAAGCTCGCACGTTATCACATTGCCAGCCAAGATGTACGCTCAATCTCTGCCAGACTACACATTGTTCCAACAGATAGACTTGTTTGTAGTTCAGTTCCTTGTGAGCTTCACTATACTGTTTGACATACTCTAAGGATAACGCCACATCTGAAATCTGGTCGGCACTCATGCGTGAGCTTGCGTCAGCTCTGGTCTTGTAGCCATTCTTAAAATCTGTGTTAATGTCAATACAATAGGCAGTTTCGCCCTCAACTTTCATCATGCCCTCATTAAATGTAGAACCGATAGAACCGTCATTCATTACTTTTTCAATGATACCGACACGCTCTGCACTTTCCGTCCAGTATTGCTTGCTTTCTGCATGAACGGGTGTAGTCGGTAAAGCAGTAACGACAGTTGCAAGAGCTAAGAAGCCCGTACACAATCGTTTCAATGTCTTTTTCATAAATCTAATGCTCCTTTCATTTTGGGTAATAAAAAAGCCGTCCAATAAGAACGGCTGAAAATAGAAAAGGAACGTCATTTTAGGCGTTCCATAATCTATGAGTTATTCAATTTTTTCTTGTTTCAATACTGATATGCTGTACCATATCTTTGCATATCTAGGAAAACTTGCGTATCAAGGCTCATTCGTTAGTAGTAAATAAGTAGTAAATTGATGTGTTTGTTTCCTTGAAAATGCTGATAGATACTGTGTTTTAGCGGATAATCAGATTTTTATTGTGTTTTTATAATAAACACTGATATGAATATAATTCAGTGTTTTTTATTTAGGAGGTTTTATGAAATTTATATTTATTTATATAGCATTTACCAACATACTACTTTTTACTCTTATGTCCATAGATAAACAAAGAGCTAAATTGAATCAGTGGCGAATAAGTGAAAAAACACTTTTTATATTAGCTCTTATAGGTGGTAGTATTGGAGGTATACTTGGAATGTATACTTTCAGACATAAAACAAAACACTTAAAATTCACCTTAGGATTTCCTGCCATTGTTTTATTTCAAATAATAGCTGTATGCTTGTTTTTTAATTAGAACTTTTATATTTACTTTTTTAATATACTATTAACTTTTTATTCATTACTTTTTAATATAAAATAAATTGTACAACTCTTAAATTTATATTATAATTATTTTTAAAAACTATATATATATTAAATTTCTGATTTGGGGTGATTATATGAACTTTTTAAATGGAACTTATGGTTTTGATTTATTATCAATAGTATTAATTTTAATATCTTGTATCTTTAATATTTTTGATTTCACTAGAATTTTAGGGACAATTATTTTATTTTATGCTGTATATAGAGCGTTTTCGAAGAAAATATATAAAAGAAAAGATGAATATAATGTTTTCTATACATATACAAATAAATTTTTAAAAAAATTTGGTAAATCTATTCCTTATAACTTACCTGTATATAATTTAAATAATTTATCTTATATGTTTGAGAATATTAAATTTAAATATACTCAGTATCGTAACTACAAAATCACCAAATGTCCTAACTGCAAACAAAAACTTAGACTTCCAAGAGGTAAAGGTAATATAGTTGTTACTTGTAAAAAATGTTCAACTAAATTTGACTTTAGAACTTAATATATCTGGAAAATTAAAATAAAAAGGGTCTTTATGCCCCTTTTTATTTTCTATGTTAATCAATAGGCTTTTTGCCCTTTGCCATTAAGTTTAAAAATATCATTGTACATTTCTCTCTTTCAGTACTATCACTACAAATTCTCATAATTTTAGCTAATCTTGGGTTACTTCTACTAACCATTTTAATTATATCTGATGGTACTTTATTATCTCCAAGAATATTTTTTATACCAACTAAATCACTATGAACAGTTACTGCTTCAAAATCTAGCTGTTCAAACCCAGTATATTTTAGCATTTTAATAAGTTTGCGTCCAATTTCTCTATTCCAACCTGCCCTTTTTTCTATTTGATTAATAAATCCTCTCCCACTCTTAAATAACATATCTGGGTCACTTACTCCATGCATTCCTCTATCTGAATCAATAATTACTACTATTCCTCCTGGCTTTAATAATTTATATATTTCTCTTGTTGCTTCCATAGGGCTTTCTAGATGCTGAAATACAAATCTACACACTACAAAATCATAACTATTTTCTTTAAGACCACTATTTTTTATAGAAGCAAGCTTTAAATTAAGTCTATTGCCATCATAATCACTTAAACGTTCCTTTGAGATATCAAATAACTTTCTATCAACCTCTAAAGCAGTTACTAAACTGTGAGGTAAATTTTCTAATAATAATTCAGTATATACGCCTGTTCCTGAACCAACATCTAGGATCCTCATTCCATCTTTAATGCCTAACCATTTTAAAGTTCTAAATTCCTTTTTCCACCCTAATTTAGCTTGAGTTTCAAGTCTATTTACCTCATTATTAAATCCAACAATATCATAAATTGAATTGTAACTCACATTAATCTCCTTTATTATTGCTTAGATATATTTTATGTTATTTATATACTAATTGTTCGTATGTTAAATTTATTTATACAAATTATATATAAAATAAATTTAAGTAATAAAAAAAAGTTATTAAAAAGGACTAACCAATAATGATTAGTCCTTTTAATTGTTTATTTTAAAATAATGATAGTTGATTTGTTTCAGACATGCCTTGTAAACAACCATGATTGCTTAACGTCTCAATTACCGTTTTAGATACCTTTGATCTTAATCTTAAATCTTCCTTTGAGATAAATTCACCATCATTTCTTGCTTCTGCAATTGATTTAGCTGCATTTACTCCAACTCCTTGCAATGAACTCAGTGGTGGCCTTAATGCATTATCTACTATTAAGAATTTAGTTGCATCTGATTTATATAAATCTACCTTAAGCATTTTAAATCCTCTTTTATACATTTCAAAAGAAAGCTCTAAAACAGTAATTAATCCCTTATCTTTTACACTTGCTTGATTACCAAGTGCATATAACTCCTGAAGTTTTGCATGAACTGCAGTTTCTCCCTTACATACTAAGTCTGCATCAAAATCATCTGCACCTCTTACAGTAAAGTAAGTTGCATAATATGCTAAAGGATAATATACCTTATAATAGGCAACTCTAACAGCCATCATAACATAAGCAACGGCATGACCTTTAGGGAACATGTACTTGATTCTTTTACAACTTTCTATATACCAATCTTCAACATTATTTTCCTTCATGGTTTTCTCAAAATCTTCTGTTAAACCCTTACCTTTTCTTACACTTTCCATTATTGTAAATGCAGTTTTAGGCTCAACACCTTTATACATAAGATAAACCATGATATCATCTCTTGTTGCAATACAATCTCTAAGTGTAGTATATCCTTCTTTAATAAAATATTGAGCATTATTAAGCCAAACGTCAGTACCATGAGAAAGTCCAGATATTCTAACTAAATCTGAGAATGTTTGTGGTTGTGTATCTACAAGCATTTGACGAACGAATTTTGTTCCAAACTCTGGCAAGCCATAAGAACCAACTTCACATTCAAGCTCTTCTTTTGTAACACCTAAAGCTTCAGGTGATGTAAATAAAGACAGTACTTTTTTATCATTAAGAGGTATAGTCTTTGGATCTAAACCTGTTATATCTTGTAACATTCTAAGTACTGTCGGATCGTCGTGACCTAGTATGTCAAGCTTTAATAGTCTTCCTGAAATAGAGTGATAATCAAAATGTGTAGTTGTTACATCTGATGTAGAATCATCTGCTGGTCTTTGAATTGGTGTAAAATTATAAACATCTGTATAATTAGGTACAACCATTATTCCCCCTGGATGCTGTCCTGTTGTTCTTTTAATACCTGTGCATCCAATAGTTAGCCTTTCAATTTCTGCTTGTGATACAATAATTCCCTTTTGGTCTAAGTATTTCTTAACAAATCCATAAGCTGTTTTTTCCGCAACTGTACCTATTGTTCCAGCCTTAAATACGTATCCCTTTCCGAATAAAACCTCTGTGTATTTATGAATATCACCTTGGTTATCTCCAGAGAAGTTTAAGTCTATATCAGGTTCTTTATCTCCTTCAAATCCTAAGAAAGTTTCAAATGGAATATCATGACCATCTTTTATATATGGTACACCACAATCTGGACAATCCTTATCTTCTAAGTCAGCTCCTGAACTTACAGAACCATCTAAGAAGAAATGTGACTTCTTACATTTAGGGCATACATAATGTGGTGGCAACCCATTAACTTCTGTTATATCTGACATAGTTGCAACAAAAGATGAACCAACAGATCCTCTTGAACCTACTAAATATCCATCTGAATAAGATTTTGCAACTAACTTTTGTGCAATTAGATAAAGTACAGCATATCCATTATTTATAATAGAATTTAACTCTTTATCTAATCTTTTTTGTACTACTTCTGGAAGTGAATCACCATAAATAGAATGAACCTTATTCATTGTCATATTTCTAATATCATCATCTGCACCTTCAATCTTAGGTGGATAAGTTTCATCAGGAATAGGCTTTAAGTTTTCTTCTACGGAATTTGCTATTGCTTGTGGATTTTTAATAACTACTTCTTTAGCAATATCACTTCCTAAATATGAAAATTCCTTTAACATCTCTTCTGTAGTTCTTAAATAAAGAGGTGGCTGATTATCAGCATCTCCAAATCCTTGACCTGCCATAATTATTCTTCTAAATGCTTCATCATGAGGATCTAGAAAATGAACATCACAAGTTGCTACAGTAGGCTTATTAATTTCTTTTGCTAAATCATAAATTTTTCTATTAATATCCTTAAGTTCATCTTCATCCTTTACTGAACCTTTTTCAATCATGTACGCATTATTAGCAATAGGTTGAATTTCTACATAATCATAAAAACTCATTACATCTTTTATTTCTTCATCACTTTTACCACCAACTACAGACCTATAAATTTCTCCAGCTTCGCAAGCCCCTCCAATTATAAGTCCCTCTCTCATTTCCATAAGTCTAGACCTCTTAGTTCTTGGTCTTCTAAAGAAATTATCTATATGAGCTTCTGATACAAGTTTATATAAATTTCTAATTCCAGCTTGCGTTTTTGCTAAAATTATTATGTGGTAAGTTGGTAACTTTTTAATATCAACCTTTTCTAAGAATATTTTATTTAGATCTTCTAAAGTTTCTACTTCCAACTCTTCTTTTATCTTTTTAAAACACTCAACTAAAATATCAGCTGTTGCTTTAGCATCATCTACAGCTCTATGATGACTTTCAAGCTTAACTCCTAAATGTTTTGCTACAAGATTTAACTTTACAGATTTTAATTCTGGATATAAAAATCTACAAAGTGGCACCGTATCTACTACTGTTGGTGTAAATACTAAACCTAAATCATTGCAATTTTTAGATATAAAGCTACAGTCAAAACCTGCATTATGTGCTACAACAACTGAATCTCCTATAAACTCTATAAACCTTGGTAATACATCTTCTATGGCTTGTGCATCCCTTACCATATCATCATTTATTCCTGTAAGCTCTGTTATATTATAAGGTATTGGTCTTCTTGGATTAACAAATTCACTAAAGTTATCTATAATAACTCCATTTTGAATTTTGACAGCTCCTATTTCAATTATCTTATCATTTTTAGATGAAAATCCTGTTGTTTCTAAGTCAAATACAACATAAGTATCATCTAAATTTTGACCTTTTTCATTTAAAGCTAATGGTACACCATCATCTACTAAATATCCTTCTACACCATAAATAACCTTTATTTTATTCTTTTTAGCTGCAATTTGTGCATCTGGGAATGCTTGAACACCACCATGATCTGTAATAGCTATAGCAGGATGCCCCCATTTTGCTGCTCTCTCTACAATTTTTGAAACTGGTGTAACACCATCCATTGCACTCATTGTAGTATGACAGTGAAGCTCAACTCTTTTTTCTTCAGCTCCATCCATTTTCTCCATCTTTTTCATCTTCAAGATATCTCTACCCATTATAACTACTTCTCTTTGATAAGTATCATATACTGCTTCACCTCTAACTTTACAGTAAAGCCCCTTTTTAACATTATCCAGAACTTCATCTTTTTCCTGTGGTTTTAAGAAACATTTAACTGTTATAGAGCTAGTATAATCAGTTATATAGAATGTTAATATTATCTTGCCAGTTTTAGTTTCCATAGTTTCTACTTTAAATACATCTCCTAAAACTGCTACATATCCTGATCTTTCATTTATTTCATTTATTGGAGTAGCTTCAATAGAAATATTTCTACCATATATAGCATTTTCAGCCTTTGGCTCTCTCTTATAACTATTTTCTTTCTTTTCATATGGTTTCTTTTCAACTGGCTTTTTCTCTGCTGGTTTACTTGCAGCCGTTGAAGCTTTGCTCATTTCTTGAACTCTAGCTTGCATAGCTTTGTTTAACAGTTCTTTTTCTTCCTTTTCTCTTGCTGCATAGTCTATTACTACTTCCATAGCTGGATCATATTTTATTTCAAATCTACAAGATATACCAAACATTGCTTTAACAGTATCTTCTAAACTCTTTTCACCACCTTTACCTTTTAGATGTTCTGTTAATTTATCATATCCATTAAATACAGATACTTTATTTTCATTAACTTCTTTTCTACAATTTAATAAAAGACTTTTACATAATGGTGTCTTTTTTATTGTTTCAGAAATACATTCAATCCAATGATTTTGTATTACCTCATCTAATGTAATATCTGAAGCATCTCTATAAAAAACTATTTCTACAGTAATTCTTATCATTAAAGTTTTACAAATAATTTTTTTAATTAGTTCTTCTTCCTCGTAAGCTAATTTTTCTTTTCCTCTTAAAACAACTTTTAAAATCATACTTTTTCTTAAAAGTTGGAACTTTATAATTTTAAGTTCTTTATCTTCTAAACTTTCATGTTTATTTATCTCAAGGGTTAGCTTTTTTATAATATCTTTACTCAATCTTATACCCCCAATCTCTTTAAATTTTCAACTACACCATTATAGCACAAATTTATTTTTGTTAAATACTATTAATAGATTGTGAAGCACTAACAAAAACTGGATGCTATTTTTAGTATAGCACCCAGCTTTAATTATAACTCTTCTATTAATAAATTTAATTCTTTTTTTACCTCTTTTAACTCAACTTCTAGCCTATCATCTCTTCTTTGTAACTCATTTATAATACGTTCTACTTTGGTCTTTAATTCTTCAATACTGTTTAATGCATCATTAATTTTATTTTGTACTGAAATATCAGTAAATATATTATCAAAAAACAAATCGAACGTCATGCTAGTTCTAGAAAATGATAGGTTACTTAAATTAATATCTTTAAGTTCTTTATTAAAATCACTAATTAATTCTGTAATCTTATAAAATCTATCATTTGCTTTTTTTATTTTATTATGTTTAACTATAGATGACATCATATCACCACCTGCAATATCAAGAATGCCCCAATTTTTAGCACTTCTTAATTCATCCTTTGCATGATTTACTTCTATAATTAACTTGCTTCCAGCGGAATAAGCCTCCTTAACTTCTCTACTTTCATTAAGGATATTATTAATTCTTTTATCTAAATTTAATATTTTTTCTTTAATATCATAATTTCCATAATCTTTTATCAACTTAATCTTTTCATTTATTGCTTTATTGTATTCTTCTTCACAATTATCTAATTCTTTTAATCTACTTCTTTTGCTATTTAAATCTTCTTTTAAAATATTTATTCTTGCTGATAATTCATCATATTTTAGCTTAACCATTATATACTCTTGTTCTTCTTTTTCTAATTTACTTTCTTTATTATTTAACACAGTAGCTATTATATTTGAAACTGAAATCTTATTTAAATTATCAACATCTTTCTTTTCCTTTTTTAAAACTTTTTCTAAATCATATAACTTCTTTTCATCTTTTTCTAATTGATTTTCTAATATATCTATTTCTCTCTTTAGAATTTTTTTTAATTTTATAGACTCTTTTAACTTTTCTAATTTCTTATTTATCTCATTATACATTTAACTTCCCCCATTTATAATAAGTTAATTTATTTTATAAAAATTTCTAATATATAATCATTAGTTAATGTATTATCTAAATTTATTTATATTGATAATTTTACCTTTAACCCTATTTTTAGTCAATTTTTGCTTTTATAAGTCCTTTCTCATCTTGTTTAATAAAGGAAATTAAAATCTCCTTACTTAGAAAAGCTAAGAGTCTTTATTAATCTATCTTCACCTATTATTGTATTTTCAAAAATACTTCTTGCATTATCTTCATATAATTTAGGCTCTATCATAGCTGGAGTAAAATGTGTTAATAAAAGTTCTTTGCATTTACTATTACTAGCAAGTTTTGCAGCTTCAGCAAATGTCATATGCTTATTTTTAATAGCTTTTTCTATATCATCATTATTTCCATATGTACCTTCACAAATAAATAAATCACTTTCTTTTATAAAATTAATCATTTCTTCTTCTGGTCTACTATCTGTAATTAAACTTAATTTTATTCCTTTTCGATTATCCTCAAGAACCATTTCTTTTTTATACTCTCTTCCTTGATATATAATAACATTTTCATTTCCTTTTTGAAGCTTATTCCATAAAACTTTAGGAACATTATTTTCTTCAGCCTTTTCTACTGAAAACTTCCTATCACGATTAAAATAAAAGCTATATCCTAAACACGGTAATGAATGATCAACTTCTAAAGTACTTAATTTTATTTGTCCATTCTCATTTACTACATCTAAATTTTCTTTATTTACATTTAAATTAACTTCTTTAGGATTTTCAATTATATTAAGTTCATAAGGTAAATATTTAGCAATTACTCTAAGTCCATTTACTACTTCTGTTATTCCTTCTGGTCCTATTATTGTTAAGGGTTCTACTCTACCACTATTTCCTATAGTAGATAAAATTCCAGGTAATCCAATAATATGATCTCCATGGCAATGAGTTATACAAATTATATCAATTGATTTAAATCCCCATCCTACCATCCTCATAGAAACTTGCGTACCTTCTCCACAATCTATAAGAATCTTTCTGCCTTTAAAGTTTAAAAGACAAGCAGATAAACTTCTAAATGGCATTGGCATTCCACCTCCACAACCTAATAAACACAAATCAACCATTACTATCACCACTTTTCTATATATTCTTTTATACTACATATTAATTTTAAAAGTACATTTTGGATAGTTTTTACATCTTTTAATTTTTCCATATTTCCCTTTTTTCTTTTTTAACTTTTCCCCACATCTTGGACATTTATTTTTTATTAATTTCTTTTCAGCTTCTTTAATATTTCTTTTTACATTCTTTACATGAACTACCCTTTGCTTAAAACAATCAATATTTAGTTCATTAAGTTTTTTATAGATATAATCAACTTCTTCTTTTGTAAACTCTTTTTTTCTACTTCTTTTAATTACTTTAATTACTTTATTATAATATATAACTGTAGTTTCAGTATTAACCTTTAGTTTTGACCTTTTAGTAAATACAATTATTGATTTTATTTTTTTATACTTTAATGTTGGTATAGCATCTTTTAATGCTTTAATATGTCCATTATTTTGTTTTATTGGATTTCTTAATACTTCTTTATTGTTAAATAGTATTTGATTCCAACTATCATCATATTCATTTCCAGTTATTATTCCCTTATAATTTTTTGTTTCAATAACAAATATTCCGTATCTAGATACAACTATATGATCTATTTGTGTAGTTCCTCTTGATGTTTTTAAAAGTAAATTATTTATTATCTTATATTTTCTTTTATTTAATTTACTTAATTTCTTAGCTACAAGCTTTTCTCCAACATATCCCTTTACTTTTGACTCATATGGTTTTATTAGTATTAATATACTTATTAATACTAATACTACAATTTCCATCTTCATTTGTTTTCCTAATCTTTCTATTTATTTTCTAATATCACTTTGCAATAAATATAACTCCCATTAAAATTTACTCTTCGTAAGTAATAATATGCTCAATTTCACTTTTTATATTTTTTAATTTTTCTCTAAAAAATGTTGGATATGCTTTATATTCATTTAACTTATCTATAGGTAACCAATACATATTTTCTTTAACACCTTGAGTATAACTATTACTATTTAATTCTTGTGTTCCTCTAGGTTTCATTAAAAAATAAAACGCTATCTCGTGACATTCCTTTCCTTCTAAACTACCATCTCCAATAAAAAAGTTTTCATGTATAAATACTAATCTATCAACTTCGTACTCAACACCAGTTTCTTCTAAAACTTCACGCTTTACAGCCTCCTCTGCTGATTCTCCAATATGAACTCCACCACCAATAGAGTAATAATAGTTTTCTCTTTCATTTCCAGCAAAAAGAATATGCTCTTTTTCTATAATAATCGCTGCTGCACGATATCTAAACCATTTATTCTCCTTAGTAAATCCACAATCATAATTCATTTCTACATATCCCCCTACAATATAATATAATAAATATTATAACAAATTTAAAATATAAAAAAATGTGTTGCTAAACAATTAGGTATAATTTTTAGTAACACATTTCATTATTTATATATCTGATTCTAATAAAATTTTAAATACTTTATTATGCTCTATATCCTTACTTAAACTTTGTATAACTCTTATAATTAAATCTTCGTTTATTTCTTTATTACTTAAGGCTATTCCAATTGTATAAGCTTTTATTATTCTATAACTATTAATTAATATATTTATACTTAAATTTAAACTTTCACCTCTATTAAATGGGATTAAATCTTTAAATATCTGATTTACTAAATAATTTTCTAAAATATAAGAATATTTCTCTATTAAACTTAAAAGACTTCTCTCATTATTTATGTACTTTACAATATCATTTACTTTTAAAATTTCTTTTTTATACTCTTTAACACATTCTTTTAATCTAACACTTCTTATATTTTTTATTAACTCTTCATCTAAAAGGCTTAAATAAAATTCATTACTTTCATTTAAATCTAAAGTTTTTAAGGAATCAAAATCAATATTTCCTTCACTATACTCTTCTAAAAGAACTTCTATTCCCTCAAAATCTTTTTCATTATGATACTCTTCAATTTTATTATAAAAAGACTTCAATATACCTAATCTTTCTTCAATAGAAAAATTCCTATTTTGCATTATATTTATAGAATTTACTCTTATATCCCAAAAATATTGAAGTAAATTATCACTTCCCTCAAAAACTTCAGTATCAATTATTCTTCTTATCTCAATAGCACTTTCATCCACGCTTTCTTCAATTTCAATGAATTCCATTTTTTCTTTATTTAAAAATGCTTTAGTACATATTTCTGGACAAGATGCTAACCCTGATTTTTCATATATATTATCTATAATATTATATACTCTAGGAAACCTTTTGCATGTTATACACAAATTTTCTTCCCCAACTCCACCATGAATATCACAAAGCAAATTATCATTTAAAAATGGACATTTATTATGCTCCTTTAAAATCATAAATCCTTTATTTAAATAATCATCACTATTTTTATTCTCTCTAAATTTACCTTGTACTAGTTCTTTAAGTTCTCCAGTACAGTTAGTATATTTTTTATATGTATCTTCATCTATATTTATATCCCACCCTGCACAACATGTATCTGTACAAGCTGAACCAATACATTTAAAAGTTAACATATATTTTGGTATAAACATATTTATTTCCATTTTTTGCTCCAATCACTATAGTATGTATTATATCTATTTTTTTCTTTTATATAATACATCAAAACCTAATTATATGTAAGTAAAATTTATTTTTTTCACAAAGTTTATTCCTTTAATTATAACTAATATTATTTAATGCTCTTAATCCACATAATTCACCAACTATTCTTTCATGATATTTTATGTATTTAGGAGCTGTCGCACTAAATAATTAGTGTACAGCTCATTTTATTTTTTCTTGTTTCATTTACTATATTTGCATAATAAACTTATGCTCTACCAAATTCTTGGATTTAAAGAAATATTGTAAGCTATTAATTATCATAAAAACTAAATAATAAACTTATTTATTATTTTTCCTTTTACTCCTATAGTCTTCAAAGATATTTATAGTAAAAATAATCATAATTAATATAATTATAAATACGGAAAATTTTATAGTACTAAAAATATCTTTTACAACATTTAAATGAATATAATCATTAAATATTAAAGTGCCAATATAAATTATCATAGCTCCAAACATAAAAATTAAAGAATTATATACTATTACCTTAAATTTTGAAATATAGATTTCTTTTTTACTAATAGGTATACTATCATATTTTCTCATTATGAAAACTTTATGACCTTGTTCTTTTATCCAAAATAGCTTTTCACTAAGATAAAATATTAAAAAAACTATTCCTATTATTAATATTCCACTAATAAAACTTACAGAAATAACCTTATCAGAGTTTTTTAATAAAACTTTATTATAACTAATTTCTGATTGAATTTGTATGAAATAAAAGAATAAAACTATTCCTATTAAAAACTTATGATATCCATCACTAATTCTTTTTCTTTCATCTTTAAACAAACTCATATTCCCTTACCCCCTATTACTGCTAAGTAAATCTCCTATATTAAACTTCTTTTTTAAAGTACTCTCTAATGATTTCCTTTTGAATTCATCTTCAAGTGCTTCTTTAGTATCATTTAATTTTATTTCCCCGTTATCAATTACAACTACAAAATCTGCTATCTTATCAAGATCACTTGTTATATGAGTAGACATTAAAATGCCAATATCATCATCTAATATTTCTTGTAATATCTTTATAAAATCCTTTCTAAATATAGGATCAAATCCTGCTGTTGGTTCATCTAATAAAAGAAGCTTTGGCTTATGTGCCATAGCAAAACAAAGTTGAAACCTCATTTTCATTCCCTTAGAAAATTCATATATAAGCTGGCCTTTTGGAATATTCATTTTATCTAACCACAAATAATATTCTTCCATGCTCCAATTTTCAAAATATTTTCCTAATAAAAATCCATTTTCTAAAGGTGTTTTATCCATAAAAAATAAGTTTTTTTCAGATATAAATCCAATTCTATTCTTAGCTGCTTCTAAATCTTCCCTAGCATTTATTCCATCTATAAATAAATCTCCTGAAAATTTTGTATCTATCCCTGATAAAATATTTATTAATGTGGTTTTTCCTGCTCCGTTAACTCCTATAAGTCCTGTTAGATACCCACTTTCTATTGTTAAATTAATATTTTTCAAAGAAAAACCCTTATATTTTTTTTGTATATTTTCACATTTCATAATTATTGACATAGCTTACTTTCCTCCCTCATATAAAGTCCTCAACACATCCTGCATATCATCTAATGTAAGTCCTAAATCTCGCCCTTCCTCAATTAACTTTTCTGCCATAATTTCAAATGATTTAAGCTGTTGCTCTTTAAGTTTCTCTTTATTAGGCTCTTTAACATAAAAACCTTTTCCTTGAACTGAATATATTAAATCTTCATTTTCAAGTTCTTCATATGCACGCTTTGTAGTAATTACACTTATACCTAAATCTCTAGCTAATGATCTTATAGACGGTAACATATCCCCTGGTATTATTTCCTCTTTAACAATTGAGTTTTTAATTGATTTTATAATTTGTTCATAAATAGACAGATTGCTTTCTGAATTTAAAATAATATTCATTAATAATATTCATTCCTTTCTGGCACCTGGCAGTAAACCGCTTCATAAGAAAGTGATTTATTTAAAATAGGTCTCAGATATCTGTATAAAACAAAAGTATTTATAGCAAATGCTATAATCCATCCTAATATTACAAATAAGTTAAAGTTTATATTCAAACTCACAAGTGAATAAAAAGCTATAGCTTCTATAATTAATAAGCAAAACCAATAAACATTTACTATCTCT
Source organism: uncultured Clostridium sp. (assembly GCA_900547475.1). Classification (GTDB taxonomy): domain Bacteria; phylum Bacillota; class Clostridia; order Clostridiales; family Clostridiaceae; genus Clostridium. The sequence continues at coordinate 152,547 of URGW01000003.1, forward strand.
TCTTCTTTTGTAATAATAACATAGCCATCCTTATCTTTTTCTTTTTTTCCTCTTTCTCCAATTCCAACTTTCAAATTAATATTTAATATTATAAAAAACCATAATATAATTTGTATAATATTTATAATTAAGTTATTACTTATAAAAAATCTACCAACTGAAAAATACATTAATATAAACAAAGTTAAAAAACTAAATATAATTTTTATACCTAATTGAAGTAATATATATTTAATTTTTTCAAATTCTCCAGCTGCACATACAAACATTGCTTTATTTAATCTAAGAGGTATCCTTCTCATTATGGAGTATAGAAATATAATAGAAATTAAACTAAATACTATTACAATTTTCTTTATTAAATTTTCATTATAAGTAATCGAAGAAAAATCAGCAACTATAATTATACTCGCAATAAAACCTCCTATGAATGAAGATAAAAACATATCTAAAATTATTAAAAAAATATTTTTCTTTACATTTATAAATAAATCATTTAAAACTACTTTAAGCATTTAGCATATCCTCCTTTATCTAAACAATACATTATTTCCTCTAATGTTGGAGTTTTTTTCTTAAGCCCTTCATAAACTTCATCTTTTTCTTCTTCAACAAAAGCAAAACTATAATACTCTCCATATTCTCTATAAATTATCTTGTTTTTATCTAATTTCTCTATTTCACTTTTGCCCCCCTGTAAAATTTTATATTTGTCTTTCAACTCTTCTTTACTTAAATCTAAATATACTTTTCCATTATTTATTAATATAATATAATCCCCAACTTGATCTAAATCCTCTGTAATATGAGTAGAAAATAATACACTTCTGCTTCCATCTTCAACAATTTGTTGCATATAATTTATTAATTCTTTTCTAAATAAGGGATCTAATCCTGCAGTAGGCTCATCCATAATAAATAGTTTTGCATCATGTGCTAATGAAAATGCTAATTGAAATCTAACCTTTAATCCTGTAGATAATTTTCCTAACTTCTTATTAAGTGGTATATTAAAATTCTTACAAAACTCTTTAAATAAATTTTCATTAAAGTTATCATATAAACTTCCAAATATTTTAGCATTGGTAAGTACACTCATTGTTTCCTCAAACACATCTTCATCAAGCACAAAACCTATTTCATTTTTAGCTGCTTTTTCATTAGTCTCCATGGAGAAACCATTAATATTAATCACACCAGTATCCTTTTTATATAAATTTAATATCGTTTTAATAAGTGAGGTTTTCCCTGAACCATTTACTCCTAACAAGCCAACTATATATCCTGGTTCTATTTTTAAATTAATATCACTTAAATTCAAATCTCCTATTTTTTTATTCAAATTGTTCACTTCCATTAATATACTCATAAACTCTCTCCTCTACTACAGTATATATACTGTTTATATCTATATATACAGTATATACTCAGTATTACTTATATGTCAATATAATCTAAAAAGTATTGTATAAAAAATATTATACAAACAATCCTTAAACCTACCTAAACATAAAATTTTAAAAACAGTCTCTATTTTATAAAAAAACTCCGGGGTTAATCCAATATCTGGATTAACCCCGGAGGAAATTACATTTTTACAACTTTTCTATTTCTTTCATTAATTCTTCAATAAGATCTTCTTCTTTAACTTTCTTAATAATCTCACCTTTTTTGAAGATTAATCCTTCACCTTTTCCACCTGCAATACCAATATCAGCTTCTCTTGCTTCTCCTGGACCATTTACAACACATCCCATTACTGCAACTTTAATATTCTTATTACAGTTTTCAAGTCTCTTTTCAACCTCTTCAGCAATTTTTATAAGGTTAATTTGAGTCCTTCCACAAGTCGGACAAGATACAAATGTCATTCCTTGCCTTCTTAAGCCTAAAGCAATTAACATTTCCTTTGCTACTTTAATCTCTTCTATAGGATCACTAGTTAATGATACTCTTATAGTATCTCCTATTCCTTCTGCTAATAAAGTTCCTATTCCAAGTGTCGATTTTATAGTTCCTCTAAATACAGTACCTGATTCAGTAACTCCTAAATGAAGAGGATAATTACACTTACTACTCATTAATCTATAAGCTTCAATCATCATAGGAACATCTGAAGACTTAATTGAAATAACTATATCATAAAACTCTAACTCTTCTAATATCTTAACATGTCTTAATGCTGATTCAACAAGCCCCTTAGCTGTTGGTTTACCATCTCTCTCTAATATATCTTTTTCTAAAGAACCAGAGTTAACACCTATTCTTATTGGAATATTCTTAGCCTTACAAGCTTCTGTAACAGCTTTTACTCTATCTACACTCCCTATATTACCTGGATTAATTCTAATTGCACTAATTCCATTTTCAACACACTTCAATGCTAATCTGTAATCGAAATGTATATCTGCAACTACAGGCATCGGGGAACCTGCACAAATCTCCTTTATTGCTTCAGCTGCTTCCATATCAGGAACAGCACATCTTATTATTTCACAACCTGCTACATAAAGCGCTCTTATTTGATCCAATGTAGCTTCTACATTTCTTGTATCTGTATTAGTCATAGATTGAATTGATACTGGTGAATCTCCACCAACATAAACTGATCCAACCTTAACTTTTCTAGTAAATTTTCTTTCCATTTTTCCACTCCTATAAACTAATAGGGAATAATATATCCTTTAATGTTACTACTATCATAAAACCTATTAGCACCATAAATCCTACATAATTTAATGCTCCAACTATTTTATCTGGAACTTTTCTTCTTGTTATAAGTTCAATTAATAAAATAACTGTCCATCCTCCATCTAAGGCAGGGAAAGGTAATAAATTAAATACTGCTAGGTTAATACTAAGGAATCCTAGGAAATATGTTAATGATATTAAACCACTTTTAGCAACCTCTGTTGACATTTTTATTATTGTAACTGGTCCACCAACATCTGTCTTAAAGTTTACTTTACCTGTAACCATCATTGCTAAGCTCTTATATGTTTGAGTTACTAATGAAATGGTTTCATTAAATGACTCTTTAATTGATTGAATTATTGTTGGCTTTTCAACAAGTGTATAATAAAAACCTACTTGATATATTTGACTTCCATTCTCTTCAACTAATCTTGGTGTTACAGTAATACTTTCTTTATTTCCATTTCTATCTACTACTAAATCCACTGAATCACCTTTTGCCATTTGAATTCCCATTGAAATATCAGTAGTAGTAAATACCTTTGATCCATCAATACTTAATATTCTATCTCCAACCTCTAAACCTGATTCCATAGCTGCAGAATTTTCAACTAATTTACTTATTACAGGGTCTGAATACCCCTTATTACTTATTATAATTGCAAATGCAATAATTGCAAATATAACATTCATTGTAACGCCAGCTATTATAACACTAATTCTTCTTAATGGTGATTTGCTAGAAAAGCTTCTTTCATCATCGCTAGCCTCTTCTTCACCAAGCATTTTTACATATCCTCCAATAGGAAATAATCTTAAGGAATATTGAGTTTCCTTCCCCTTTTTAGAAAGAATCTCCGGTCCCATACCAATTGAAAACTCTTCTACTTTTATTCCATTTGCCTTAGCCATAATAAAGTGTCCTAATTCATGAACAATTATTAATAAACTAAAGCCTAGTATAGCCATTATAATATACACTTACTTCACTCCTAACTCCCATTTAGTTCTTATATACTCTCTAACCTTTTTATCTAGCTCTATAATATTATCTAAAGTTAATTCATCATAATAATTTTCTTTAAATACACTCATACATTCTTCTATTATTTCTGCGATTTGTAAAAACTTTATTTTTTCTTTTAATAATAAGTCTACAGCTTCTTCATTTGCACCATTTAATATGGTAGGGGCAAGCCCTCCTATTTTACCTGCTTCATATGCAAATCTTAAACATTTAAATGTTTCTAAATCTGGTTTTTCAAATGTTAATGCACCTAATTCATAAAAGTTAACTGGTTTTGCTATCATCCCTTTTCTTTCTGGATAGTTTAATGCATATTGAATAGGTAGTCTCATATCTGGAGATCCTAACTGTGCAATAACACTAGCATCTTTATACTCAACCATAGAGTGAATTATACTTTGTGGATGAACAATAACTTCAATATTATCATATTCACAATCAAATAAGAAATGAGCTTCTATAACTTCTAGGCCTTTATTCATTAATGTAGCTGAATCTATAGAAATTTTTTGCCCCATATTCCACTTTGGATGTTTAAGTGCGTCTTTAACTGTTACATCTTTTAAATCCTCAATAGTTTTTCCCCTAAATGGCCCTCCAGATGCAGTTAATAGTATCTTATTTATATCTTTATTTGCATACCCACTTAAACTTTGGAATATAGCACTATGCTCTGAATCTACAGGTAATATTTTTACGTTATTTTCCTTTGCCTTATTCATAACAAGTTCTCCAGCAACAACTAATGTTTCCTTATTAGCTAAAGCTATATCCTTTTTCGCCTCTATTGCTGCTATTGTAGGTTTTAAACCTATCATTCCAACAACAGATGTAACTACAGTATCAATTTCTTCTAAAGTTGCAATTTTAACTAATCCATCTATACCATTAAAAACTTGTATATTAGGATATTCCTTATTACAAAACTCTTCAATAATCTTTGAAGAATTTTCATCCATCATTGCTACATATTTAGGCTCAAACTCGCCTATTATTTCTTTAATCTTATCAACTGAAGAATTTGCTGTAATTCCTATAAGATTAATTTTTCCCTCTGAATTTCTTATTACATCTAGAGTCTGCGTTCCTATAGAACCCGTTGCCCCTAAAATCGAAATATTTTTCATTAATACCTCCTATAATGTTCCTTCATATATTATATCTTTTGCAATTAAACAGTATATAGGGCCTATTAATAATCCTATTATTCCAAATATTTCTGCACCTATATACATTGAAAGCATTACTACTAATGGATGAATATCTAATTTAGAACTAAGAAACTTAAGTTCTAATACTTCTCTTATTACTTGCAGTAACAAATATAATGCTATTAATCCAACTACTATTAAGTATTCTTTCATTATTATATTGTATATTATTATTGGAATAAATACAATTATAGTTCCTACATATGGTAATATATCTAGTATGCCACATATAAATCCTAAAAATATAGCACTAGGAACTCTTAAAATTTTAAATCCTATAATAGTAATAATCATACACATAATTACTAATTTCAATTCAAATTTTACTACTTCTCTCAAGTTATTCTTTTTCACTCTTATAGTATCTACAATATCATAAGGCAATAAACAATTTAATAATCTTAAAAATAATCTTTTATCAACTAAAACAAAATACACACAAATGTTTGCAATTATATAAGATAAAATGCTTTGTCCTGTTACTGCTAATCCACTTTTAAAAGTTAAAGAAGTTAAACTATGTGAATTATTTGTTACAATTTTTTTCATATCAATATTAAATATCTCACTAATATTTTCTATGAATTCTTTTATTACATCTATATGCCCAACATAAAAATTTTGTAATAAGTCTATTATAGAGTTCCCAAAATAAAATATAAAACAAAATAATAATATATTTATCATTAAAATAGTTAGTGCTCCTGCAATTTCTTTTTTATTTATTATCTTTTTTATAATATCATATACTGGTGTTGATATAACTATCAAAACTAAAATATTCATAAATGGCTTAAAATAATTTTTTATTATAAATGTTATAATTATAAATATTAATAATAAAAATAATAAATCAACTAATGTCTTATATTGATAATGTTTTTTATAACCATTATATAACCTCATTTTCTCCTCCTATCTTAAATTAATATTTCAACATATTACATTATTAATTTATTAATATCAATTATAATTTAGACTATATTTAAATTATAATAAAAAAAGTGGCTTTCGCCACGCTCCCTTCGGGAATTAATTTTTGAATATTCTGATAAGCATAGGTTCATATAGTCC